>CAZMEA010000204.1:0-4829 GCA_964565135.1 uncultured Woeseiaceae bacterium | reverse complement strand
TGGGTGCGGGCGTTGAACTCGGCAATCAGGTTGCCGTCCCGACCGACCAGGTACTTGTGGAAGTTCCACGTCGGATACGTACCGGCCGCCGCGGCAAGCTCATCGAAAAGCGGATGTGCACCGCCCTTTTTCACGCTGACCTTTTCGAACATCGGAAACTTGACGCCGTACGTCAGGCGGCAGTAATCCTGAATCTCTGCTTCGGTACCCGGCTCCTGGCCGAAGAAATCGTTTGACGGAAAACCCAGCACGACCAGGCCTTCCGGACCGTATTCCCGATAGAGCTTCTCGAGACCGTCGTACTGCGGCGTGTTGCCGCACTTGGATGCCGTATTCACGATCAGTACGACTTTGCCGCCGTATTCGTCGCCGAGATTCACCTCGTCGTCAGAGGCCAGCTTGCGCAGTGAATGGTCGAGCAGTGCCGGATCAGCTGCGGTTGCCGGCAGGGAGATGACGGCGGCAAGGAAAAGGACAACGGCGGACAAGAGGGCGGAAGCGAGTGAACGGATCATGTCGGACTCCAACGATGCAGGCATTTTTAAGTGCTAATTCTATATGTCTATATTATACTTAGACATCTCGTAGACATCTACCCCGCCCAGTCTCCGGGCGATCGTCCGAACTGCTTCTGCCATGCCCAGATCCGCCACATCCGGCGACTGGATCGCCCTGTTGGTCCTGACGGTCTTCTGGGGATCCTCGTTTGCCTTCACACAGCTAGCCCTGGCCAGCTTCCCGCCCTTCGTGCTGGTCTTTGCACGCGTGGCCATTGCCGCAGTCGTACTCTTTGCGTACCTGCGCAGCGCCGGCATCAGGCTCCCGAGGTCGGTTCGGGACTGGATCCCGATGGCGACTACTGCCGTCTTCGGCAACCTGCTTCCGTTCCACCTTATCGCGTGGGCGCAGCAGCATATCGGTTCGTCGACGGCCGCCATTCTGATGGCGATGAACCCGCTGTTCGTCCTGACGCTTGCCCACTTCCTGCTGCCCGGCGCTCGGCTGACGGTCCCACGGATAACCGGATTCTCGATCGGGTTCGCCGGGGTACTGCTCGTTGTGGGCCCCGGCAGCGGCGGAGCGCTCGGCGACAATGTAACGCTCGCCGGAAGTATCGCGGCGGTGGGTGCCGCCATGAGCTACGCGGTCAACAGCGTATACGCCCGTCGTCTCGGACCGGTCAATCCACTGCAGCTCTCTTCCGGGATGCTCATTGCCTCCACGCTGATGAGCCTGCCGACTGCGATGCTCGACGTATCCGCCGTAACGAACGTAACGCCCCTGTCGGCAGCAGCCGTGGGCTTTCTCGGCTTTCTGTCGACGGGCCTCGCTTCAGTCCTGTACTTCAGACTGATCCAGGGACCGGGCCCGGCCTTCCTGTCGCTGATCAGTTACCTGGTACCCGCCTGGGGCATCATTGTCGGCATCCTGTTCCTCGGTGAGACGGTCACTGTCGCCCGGGCCATCGGCATGGGTCTGATTCTCGCCGGCATCGCCTGCAGTGAACTGGCGCCGAGGCTCGTCCGAGCAATGCGCTTCTCCCTCGTATCCCGACGGAGCGGTGAGCGAGACGGCGGCGTACCCGAACAGGCCTGACCGTTCTGCCGATCAGTCCTTCATGCGAAGCATCAACGCATAGACGTCGTTGCGGCGCTCACCGCTGATTCGTGCCGCAATGTCTGCCGCCTTCTTGCCCGGCAGGTGCGGCAGCAGTTCCTGAAGGACCTGTTCCGCCGTCACGGCAACCCCGTCGCGGGACCCGGACTCCGGATTGCCGCCAACGATGACAACGAATTCACCCTTCGCAGGGACGCTGCCCGTACTCAGCGCTTCAGCCAGATTGCCCAGATTCCCGCGAACACACTGCTCGTGGAGCTTGGTGAGTTCGCGACCGATGAATGCGGGCCGATCAGCACCGAACGCATCCACAAGATCCGGCAGGGAGCTGCGAACCTTATGTACGGATTCGAGAAAGATCATCGTCCGCGATTCCGACGCCAGACCTGCCAGCCTGTTGCGACGCGCCTCCGAGCGGGCCGGCAGGAAGCCTTCGAAACTGAACCGATCCGTCGGCAGACCCGAGGCGGATAATGCGGCGATGACGGCACTCGGCCCAGGCAATGGCGAGACAGATATGTTTGCACCGTGTGCGGCAGCAACCAGCCGGTAACCGGGATCGCTGACGAGCGGCGTCCCGGCGTCGCTGACCAGCGCGATCGATTGCCCGCCCCTGAGCCGTTCGAGCAAGGGCTCAATCTGCTGATCTTCGTTGTGTTCGTGCAACGCCATAAGGGGCGTTTTGATGCCGAAATGCGATAGTAATCGGCCTGTATGCCGCGTATCCTCGGCCGCAATTACGTCGACTTCGCCAAGCACCTGCCGGGCTCTCGGCGCCAGATCGTCCCGGTTGCCAATGGGCGTTGCAACCACGAACAACGTACCTTGTTCCAAGATTCGGACCCTCCCGAAAGATCTTATAGGCGCCAGACGGCAGATACTTGCGAAGCAAGACGCACAGGTATTGTGCATCGACATCGTGTATCGATTCGACCGGAGAGAACAATTCGCATGAGCAGGACTGGACGTCCATTTCGCCGAACCGGCTGGCTCGTCGCGGTGATCGCGCTGATCCTCGGCGGCTGCGCGACCGGTGATTTCGGCGCATCGGGCCCGCAAGGCGAGCGACGCGCAGAAGCGCTGGCAGCCGAAGGCCGTTACCTGGATGCGGCCGGGCTCTACATCGGTCTTGCCAGCGAGGCGACCGGTATCGAACGCGACCGACTGACGCTGCTCGCCGTCGAAAACTGGCTCGATGGCGGCGACGGTCGTCGTGCAGCCACGGCCATGGGCAGTGTCGCACCGCAGGACGGCACGTCGCTGAGAGCACTCTGGAATACGAACCGCGCGGCGCTTGCATTGTGGGACGGCGAACCCGACAGAGCGCTGGACATTTTGCGCCCGATGGCCGCAGAGCCGCTTCAGCGGGCCCGACGTATCCGGGTCGATTCGCTTCGAGGCGACGCGTGGTTCCAGAAGAGCGATCCGGTTCGCGCCGTCAATTTGTACCTCCAGCTCGAACAGGGACTTGCAGATGCTCGGGACATCGAACAGTCCCGCCAGCGGCTCTGGGCCGGTCTCCTGGTTTCGAACCCGCAGGTCATGCGGACAGCTTCCCAGATCACTTCGAGCGCGCTGATTCGCGGTTGGCTGTCGCTCGGCGCATTAGCCGTTGCAACCGGCCAGCAGGGGATTGGCTGGAGCAATGGCCTGATTGGCTGGCGCTCTGATTACGCCGACCATCCGGCGTGGTCGGTTCTGGACACACTCGAAATTCGCGAAACCGGCGCCGTAGAGTATCCGCGACAGGTCGCGCTGTTGCTGCCGCTTTCCGGTAACACAGCTTCGCTGGGCGACGCCATTCAGAACGGTTTCCTGGCCGCTTATTATCGAACGAACGGCGGGCTCGACGATTCGCAGCAGGTGCGCGTGTACGACGTTACCCGTATGGGCGGCGCGCAGGCCGCCTATGAGGAGGCACTTGCGGACGGCGCCGAATTTGTTGTCGGGCCGCTACTGCGCAATTCGGTCACGGCGCTGGCGGCGCGCGGCATACTTCCCGTGCCAATGCTGACGCTCAACTACCTGCCGGAGAATATCGAGCGCCCGCCGGGCATGTATCAGTTCGCGCTGTCGCCTGAGGACGAAGCACGAACCGCGGCACAGCGCGCGATCGTTGATGGCCGCAGCAGGGCCGTCGCGCTCGTGCCAAACAGTGACTGGGGTCGTCGCCTGCTGACGAGTTTCACCAGCGAGTTCGACGCCTTGGGCGGCACGCTCCTTGAATACCGCTATTACCAGCCAACCGACCAGGACTTCTCCTTCGAGATTCAAAACCTGATGGGCCTTGCGCTGAGCGTTCAGCGGTATCAGCGATTGCGCGCCAACATCGGTGGCGGAATTCAGTTCGACCCGCGTCGGCGCGCCGATGCCGAGTTCGTGTTTCTCGCAGCCGACGCGCCAGTCGGTCGTCTGTTGAAGTCACAGCTCAAGTTCCACTACTCGGGTGACCTCCCGGTGTATTCGACATCGCGCATCTTTGCCCGGGATGGCCGGTCGAACAGCGATCTCAACGGCGTCGGTTTTGCAGATACGCCATGGACCGTTGCACCGCAGCCCTGGATTGCGGATCTGCCCGCGACCTTTGGTGAATACTGGCCGGACCAGCAGTCATTGCTGCAAAGCCGGCTTCACGCAATGGGTTATGACGCGTATCTGCTGATTAACGAACTGTACGCCAGTGATGGTTTGTCGATCTCCGCGCTGGAAGGTGCGACGGGACGTTTGTTCCTCGACGAATCCGGCCGTGTCAGGCGAGAGCTGCCATGGGCCGAGTTCCGAGGGGGCGAACCCGTCGCGATGCCGGACCCGAACGACACGATCGACGATTCCTCACCGATAGATCTTGACGAATACGCGACGCCCGATGATGGCGCGCCGCGCGAGTTCGGGGATCGCATCGGCGCGTGGAACCCGGGCGCAGGAACACCCTAGGCCAGACTGCCGAACGTCACGCGCTCGCGTGGCTTCGTCGAGCCGGACTCGACCTCGTTACTCGCAATTTTCGTACGAGACATGGCGAAATAGACCTTGTGATGCGCGAGGTCGAATGCCTTGTCTTCGTCGAGGTTCGGTTGCGCCGGCATACCGCGTTTGGACGCGCGGCAGGCTCGGTAGACCACCACAAGCGCCGCAGGCTGATTCTTGCCGCCGCCACCTTTCTTTCCAGACACCCACGATGGCAAAAAAGTCCGGTGCGCTTCGACGTGCTT
>CAZMEA010000203.1:0-4842 GCA_964565135.1 uncultured Woeseiaceae bacterium | reverse complement strand
TCCTGATGCGCCAGGCGAGTCTCAAGATCGATAAAGCGTTCCTCACTCATTGCACCTACCTCATCGGGTTCGCCCGGCACAGTACGGCGAATCCGCACCTGTCGCAATGCCTCAGGCGGTGTATCCTCTTGGCCCGATTCGTTCCTGTCTGTCTCATTCGTGTCTCTCATTCGTTTCGACGACGTGTCCTTTGGCTATGGCGATCAGCGCATCCTGATCGAAGCCAGCCTGTCCCTTGAGCCCGGGGAGCGTGTCTGCCTGATCGGGCGAAACGGTGCGGGCAAGTCCAGCACGTTTCGGCTCATTACGGGGTCGCAGGAGGTCGACGCCGGCGAAATCGTCCGGTCGCCGGACCTCGTCATCAGCGAGCTCGCCCAGGAACTGCCGGAGGCAATGGACCAGTCCGTCCGCGAGGTCGTGCGCTCAGGGCTCGTCGGTATCGAACGGCTACTCGGACGACACAGGCGCCTGTCCGAGCAGGACCTGGACGATGCCGGGCTGCGGGAGCTCCAGGACCTGCATCAGCTGATCGAATCCCATGGCGGCTGGAACCTGGAGCAACGCGTCGAGGCGACCATGACGGAGCTCGACCTTCCTGCCGAAAAACGGATGAACGAGCTGTCGGGCGGCTGGCGACGGCGGGTCGTACTTGCACGAGCGCTGGTACAGAAACCGGACCTCCTGTTGCTCGACGAACCCACGAATCACCTGGACATCGCGACGATCAAGTGGCTGGAAAACGTCGTCTACAGCTACCCGGGCACGGTGCTGTTCATCACTCACGATCGTGCGTTTCTCGACAAGCTGGCGACCCGCATCGTGGAAATCGATCGAGGGAAGCTAAGCAGCTGGCCGGGCAATTTCGCGGACTACCAGCGCCGCAAGGAAAAGGCGCTGGAAGATGAGTCGACAGAGAATGCGCTCTTCGACAAGAAGCTTGCGCAGGAGGAAGCGTGGATTCGACAGGGCATCAAGGCGCGACGTACCCGTAACGAGGGACGCGTACGTGCGCTCATGGCCATGCGCGAGAAACGCGCCGAGCGCGTATCGCCGGAATCGAAAGCCCGCATTCACATCGAGGAAGCCGACATTTCCGGACGCAAAGTGATCCGGGTACGCAATGTTTCGTATCGCTACTCGGACGAGGAAGCGCTGATTGACGGCTTTTCGACGACGATCATGCGGGGCGATCGCGTAGGCATCCTCGGTAACAACGGCGTCGGCAAAACAACGCTCCTGCGACTGCTGCTCGGCGAGATCGAACCGCAAACCGGAACCATAAAGCTCGGCACGAACCTCGAGATCGGCTACTTCGACCAGCTTCGCGAGAAGCTCGACCCGGAAAAATCAGTGGCCGAAAACGTCGGCGACGGGAAGACCTATATCAAGCTGAACGGTAAGGATCGGCACGTTGTCGGGTATCTGAAAGGCTTCCTGTTCGACGCGGAACGCTCGCTTACGCCGGTCAAGGCGCTGTCGGGCGGCGAGCGAAACCGGGTCATCCTGGCCAAGCTGTTTACCCGGCCCGCAAACCTTCTCGTCCTCGACGAACCAACGAACGACCTCGACATGGAAACGCTCGACGTTCTCGAGGACAAGCTGACCGAATTTTCGGGAACCCTGATCGTCGTTAGCCACGATCGGCGTTTCCTCGACAACGTCGTCACAAGCACGATCGTGTTCGAAGACGGCGGCACGGTGAAGGAGTATGTCGGCGGTTACAGCGATTGGGTCAGGCAAGGGCACAAGCTGACGGAAGTCGAAAATCCGCACGGCACGAAGGCAACCCGACGCGAATCTCGCGCCGAACAGCAAGTGGATGCGCCGAAGAAGCTCGGCTACAGGGAGCAGCGCGAACTCGACGGACTGCCCGACGAAATCGAGGCCCTGGAAACCTCGATAGCGGAACTCGAAGCCATGCTGGCCGATCCCGCATTCTATGGCGATGATCACGAGAAGGTTCAGACGACCGCCGCGGAACTGACTCGAGCGCAGACCGAACTCGATCAACGCATGGAACGCTGGACCGAGCTGACCGACCTCGCAGACGCCTACGAGCGCTACCGCGCCGGCCAACGATCGTAGACTTCGCCAGATATCGGCCTACAACAGGGCGAGCGCCAGCACCATCTGGCAGCCGAATCCGACAACGAAAGCAATCGTGCGCACCCAGGGAATGGCAAACGTATACGACAGGGCATGTACGACCCTCGCCCAGAAATACACCTGGCACGCCAGCACCGTGGCGTCCGTGCTGACGCCGGCAGCGTTTGCGATAAGGACCAGCGCGGCAAACACCACCAGGTTCTCGACGGCATTGGCATGTGCAGCCTTCATCTTGGCCGCCCATGGAGAGAGGGGATCCGGATCTTCCGGATAGCCCACCGCATCCATGATGCCGCGCACAGCAATCAGATTGAGTATGTAAGGTACCCATAGCACGGCCGTGAATACCGCAACAGCCGTGAGGCTCATCAACTCACTCGACATGGCTCCCCCTTCCCGCTGTTTCGCGGGTTTGTTGTTGTTCTGCAGACAGGCTGCTGAAAGCACTATAGCGCGGATCAAAATAAAACCGGAGCACCTGCCGCCATAATCCGTTCGCACCTTTTTAGAGCAGTGGAGCCCGTGTCAGATTTTTCGGCCTTCCTCCTTTGGGCCAGGTGCTCCCGATGCTAGGCTTTTCGTATGGCACTGCGCTCCCTCGCCTTCGAACTCCGTCGCCGCAGCGTCTTTCGCGCGATGGGCATCTACACTGCAGCCGCCTGGGCATTCGTTCAGGTGGTGAGCCTGGTACTGCCTGCCATCGGCGCACCGGAACGGGCCCTGATATACGCCTGGCTGCTGGTCGTCCTGCTGTTTCCGCTCGCTCTCGTGTTTGCCTGGCGTTACGACGTGACATGGGACGGGATTGTCCGCACGCCTCCGGCGACACCGAATGATCGCTTCGATCCATCCCTGAAGGGCGTCGACTACCTGCTGCTTACGGTAATCATGCTGATCGGCGGTTCCGTGGCCTGGCAAATGACCTCGCGCGTGGAAACCGAAATCGATCTGAACTTCGGCGCCATTGATCCGTTTTCGGTCGCGGTGTTGCCCATGGTCGAAGTAGGCGCGACCAGCGAGCAACGTTTTTTCGCGCTGGGTGTGCAGGCGTCTCTTATCGCGGCGCTCTCGCAGGTACAACGCCTGCAGGTCACTTCAAAGGTTTCCACGCTGCAGTATGCGGACAGCTCCAACGCATCGCTGCCGGAGATCGGCAAGGCCCTGCGTGTCGGCAAGGTCGTCGAAGGTACGGTTACGAGGATGAGCGATACCGTGCGCATCGCCGTCCAACTCTATGACGCGCGAGAGGACCGGAGCATATGGGCTGGAACCTTCGAAGATCGCCTGCGCAACATCAATTTCCTGCAAAGTCGTATTGCGCTGGAAATCGCGCAGCAAGTGAAGGTGGACGTCACGCCTGACGATCGAGACCGCTTCCAAAGCGCCAGAAGCGTAGAGCCCGAGGCCTATCTCGCCTTCCTGCGGGGCGTGTTCCACACCGAGCGCTACAACCCTGGCGACCTGGACATTGCAGAGGGCCACTTCAAGCGGGCCATCGACATCGATCCCGACTATGCAAAGGGGCACTGGGGACTGGCCAAGCTGTGCACGTTCCGGGGGCAGGCGGGCGTCCTGACACCGAGCGAAGCCCGTGTCGAGTGCCGCCCGCATGTGGAACGGGCCCTCGAACTCGATCCCTTCCTGCCGGAGGCGCACCTTGGGCTCGCCGCCATCGAGACATGGCAGCACTATGACTTCGAGAATGCACGGGCGTCCTTCGAGAGAGCAATCGAGTTGAATCCCAGCTATGCCGAAGCCCACATGTTCTATTCGCACTACCTCGGAATTGTCGGCGAGCTCGAGGCCAGCACCGAGCACATGCGACGCGCTCTCGAGCTGGATCCGCTAAACGCCTTTTTGCTGGGGCTCTACAGCATTCAGCTATACATGATCGAGGACTACGAGCGGGCAATCGAAGTCGCGGAGGCCTCCCTGGCGTCTCCGGGCGTCGCGTTTGCATACCTGACTGTGTACATCGCGAATCAACGCCTCGGCAACGAAGTGGCATCGATCGAAGGTCTTGCAGGCATGCTGCGCCACGTCGCGAACGAGCCGGAGGCAGCTCTTATGGTCAAGCCGATGTACTACGCAATGGGGTACCGCGAATTGATGCGCACCTTTGCCGACCAGCTGGTCGAGGCGTTCGACGAGGAGTACGTGCCACCGATGCAAATTGCTTCGTTTTATGAGAGCGCTGGTGACGTCGACAACGCCGTCGTTTGGTTACGTCGAGCCTTCGAGCTCGGGGATCCCGACGCACCGTACATTGGCGTCAACATGAAGGACCCCGGCATACAATCTGACCCGGCGTACCTGACACTACTCAGGGATATAAAACTGGATTACTGGGCAGACGTCTACAGCCGACGACATGGCATCGAAGCGGTTGCTGTACCCTAGCAGTGCCCGCCCATCTCGTCCTGCACCCAGACGCCGGTGTGCCACCGCTCAGCGTCGGACGGCCGCGATCATGTAGCAATAGTCGAGCCCACGGGTCTCGCTGTCGCGACCCGGATCGTCGGCGACGACGAATCCGGCGGCGCGGTAGCAGCGCAGGGCTGCTTCGTTATCCGGATACACGTACAAACCGTACTCGGGCAGACCCGGATGCTCGGCGCCTCTCTGCATGAGCTCAGCAACCAATTGATGTCCCAGCCCGCCCCCACGACGATCGGGATGAACTGCGAGCCTGCCCAGGTGGTTCCGACCGTAGCGTTCGTACACCTGACCGAATCC
>CAZMEA010000202.1:0-4844 GCA_964565135.1 uncultured Woeseiaceae bacterium | reverse complement strand
TGTATTGCTTCACCAATACGACCGCATGGGCCGAGTACGAGAGTATCCAGTCCGACATTTTCGACCATCTGTTGGCCGTCGTACCCGAGTTCGGACTTCGCCTTTTTCAGCAGCCCTCGGGTTTCGATTTCTTGAATCTCGGCGCCCGCCGCTGACTGGTGACAGAGATCATCTACAGTCGGAAATACGGAACGACGCATAGAACGAAATAAGCTCTATCGTGATAGTTGCGTTATCGCAACTGTCGTGTTAAAGTTCGACTGTGTTCACAACATGGAGGAACCATTGACACAAGCTGTCCTTAGAAACGAAATCACTGAATTGAAACCTGAATCACCGATGTCGGACGAGCAGCGTGCTGAAATCGCATCCGCGCTCAGCAACACCCTTGCAGATGAATACCGTCTGTACATCGCAACCCAGGGCCTGCACTGGAACGTCGAAGGTCCGATGTTCTACAGCCTTCACAAGCTGACTGAAGAACAGTACCGCGACTTTGCAGAGTCCATCGATGAGCTGGCCGAACGAGTCCGCGCACTCGGACTCCCCGCGCCCCAGACTCTGACCGAAATCTCCGAGCGCTCCATCCTTAAGGACCTGCCGACGGACGGCACGCTGAAAGAACGTATGGAACGCCTCATCACCGACTATGAGCGGGCTGTTCGCCGCTCGACGCTGGTCGTACAGCTGGCGGAAGCTAACGGCGACATCAAGACCGCCGACCTGCTGACCAACCGCGTCGGTCAGTACGAAGAGAACGCCTGGATGCTTCGAGCGACTATCGCTTCATAACTCCGTTCCGTCTTCGACCGGACACTGCACCCCGACTCGCTCGGGGTGCAGCTCAGGTCGGGCATGACCACTGAATCCCAAACTCAATCCCGCAGGAGCCGACATGGCCGTCCTTTTGCCAAATCTTCCGTATGGCCGAGACAGCTTGCAGCCGCACCTGTCCGCCGCTGCTGTTTCGCATCACTATGATGCACATCACCGAGAGTGCATTGAAGAACTCAACGGCCTGATCGCTGGCAGCGCCTACGACTCACTGGCCCTCGACCAGATCATCGATCGCGCCATTTTGCGCCGCGACGAGGCAGTTCTGACATCCGCGCTTCGAGGGTGGCACCACGGTCTCTACTGGCAGAGCCTCTCACCCTCGGGCGGGGGTCGTCCGGGCGGTCGTCTCATGGAGCTGATCTCGCTGCAGTTTCGAAGCTTCGAGCGCTTCATGAAAACAATCAAAATGGCCGCCTTACTAAACAACGATAACGGCTGGATCTGGCTGGTGGTCGACAGGGGCCTGTTGCGAATAACGACAAGCCGTGAAACGCAGTCTCCGATCAGGGCCGGCCAACATCCGATCCTCGCCCTGGATCTGTGGGCGCATGCGTACTTCATCGACTATGGCAACGACCGCGGCCGGTACATCGATGCACTCATGAATCACCTGATTAACTGGGATTTTGCGAGCGCCAATCTCGACGCCGCTGAATTGCCGCTTGCAGCCTGATATGGAATCTCGACAGCGAGAGAATTGCGGACCCGCAACTGTATACCTATCATCTGGTCATGCGGGAACTTCAATGTCGATAGCATCTGACAAGCGGCAGATGGCCGCACTCGATCGTGCGTTGCGGTTTGTCCGCTCGTCCATCAGCCCCGACATCACGGCGCAGCGCCTCCTGATCCTGATCGCCGTCTACTTTCACGAAGGCCTGAGCCAGCGCGAGCTGCTTCGGCATCTGGAATCAACCTCGATTACCGCCTTGTCCAGAAACATCGCGGACCTGTCATCCCTCACCACCAAGAAGACGAAGGGCCCGGGGCTCCTCGAACAACGCGTCGACCCGATGAACCTGCGCACCAAGAAGGTATATCTGACGGCTAAGGGCCGCAGGTTTATGGAGCGGTGGCTGGCGGCAACGAAAGGACGCTAGCAGGGGAGCAGGTTGATCAACCCTGTTGCCAGCCGATGACGAACTCAAGGGACGTTGCCAGTACGACGATGTAACCGAGCGCAATGACCGCCGCTTTGAAAATCGTGGTTGGCCAGTTCGTGACATACACCCGACGCATGGAAAGCAGCAGATAGCCACCGAGATACAGGAACGGCAGCGTCTGCAAACCCAGTAAGAATACATTCCCCGTTGCAGCTCGCTCGAGCGGCAACGCCAGCGCCAGGACGATGTAGGCAGCTGCGTGCAGGTGAAGCGCATGCACAAGGTGGTCGAACAGCAGTCGGCCCGGAAATACGATCTTGAGTAGCAGCGCAAATACCGGCAGGAGCACGAACATCAGCCGCGGCAAGTCGTTCGCCAGCACGCCGACCGCTGCCGTCGCGTCGTCATTGACGTCGAACAGGATGCCACGGCGCGCAACCCACGCCACAACGACGAAGAAGAGAACACTGACGACCAGGTACAGGCGGACCGGCGACGTGTAGCGCTGTCGCTGACCTGCGAGAAAGCGTTCGGACAACATCCCGGGCTGCATGAACAGCGCGGCGAGTGTCCGCGCGGCGCGTCCGTCGACATCGAATGTCTCCCTGAGGACACCGCCAAGCAGTCCCAACAACGGCCGCTCGAGCTGCAGGTTCTTCTGTCCACACTGAGCGCAGAACGGCCCGGACAGGTCAGCGCCGCAGTTGAGGCAGTTGCTCACGCAGCCGTGAGCTTGTTGCCAAGTTCTACGACCACGCTCGCGAGCTCCGCAACGTCTTCTTCGCGAGTCCGCCAGTTCGAGAACGCCGGTCGGAAGATCGTACGAGACCCGATCTTTGACGTACCGACCAGGAACCGGCCGTCGTCGATAACGACGTCGCCCAACCGATGATTGAGCTCGTCAAGCACGTCATCAGCAAGTCCACCTGGGTTGTAGCGAAACGCGACGATATTGAGCTCTGGATCGTTCATCAGCTCGAGCTCGGGCGTGTCCCGTACGACTCGCGCAAAATGCTGCGCGATGTCCAGCGTGTGCTCGACGATGGCGCGGTGACCCTCGCTCCCGTATGCCTTGATCGTTGCCCAGACAGCGAAGCTTCTTGCCCGTCGCGAACTCTCCGGGCCGATGACCCCGTAGGTCGGGCGGGCATCGGTTTGCGCGGACAGATAGTCCGCCGAATAGCGAAACGCCCGGGCCATTAAATCGTGATCACGCACGAAGGCATAGCCGGAATCGTAAGGCACGTTCAGCCACTTGTGACCGTCGACGGTGGCGGAGTCGGCATCCGCGACGCCATCGACGAAGTGTTCCGTCCTGGGGGATATGGCGGCGAACAAGCCGAAGGCGCCATCGACGTGTATCCACGTGTTGTGCTGGCGTGCAATGTCGATCATCTCCCTCACGGGATCGAATTCGCCGGCGTTCACCTCCCCCGCATTGACGACCACCATCGCTGGCTGGCCGTCGAGCGCCTCGAGGCCGCGGCGAAACGCGTCCAGATCCAGTCGGCCGAAGTCATCACGGACGAACGCCTGCACGTTGGCGCGACCGATGCCCTGCGTCGCAAGACATTTCAACGTGCTGGCGTGAACGAACCCCGACGTCAGAACCGGCATCTGTGGTTTCCCGGCGAGGCCTTCTTCCGAAACGTCGAAACCATGCTGCTCGCCCCACCACTGGCGACCGGACGCAAGACAGACGAAGTTCGCCATGGTGGCGCCGGTGACCATAATTCCCTGCCATGACGCCGGTAGCCCGATCATCTCCTTGATCCAGTTGAGCCCCTGACGTTCCATTTCCACCGCCGCCGGCGACAGAATCCAGGTATAGGTAATGGCGTCGAATGCGGATGCCAGCATGTCAGCGGCGTGTGCCGCCGGCGTGTTGCCGCCGATAACGAAGTGATACGCCCTGGGACCAGCCGTGTTTCCGCCCGCGACCTCGTTGAGCCGAATCAGCTCCTCGATCGCCGCTGCAGCGCCGCAGCCGGTTTTTGGCAGGGGCTGGTGAAAATCAGCCAGTTCGTTTGCCGCGTTCGGTTGCAGCGCGATCCGCGCGTCGGTGGTCTTGATGACCTTCTCGATCGCGTCTTTCAGCTGATCGAGAATCGCGCCCGCCTCCTCGCGCAGATCGGTCGATGGATTCATTGCGGTCACGGCAGCAACGCGTAGCCGTCGGCCTGCAGCGTCACCATTGCCGTCATCGCCGATAGCGCAATGTTTACAGGCTCCGCAAGCTCGTCACGACCGAAGCCCCGATAGGTCACGGACTGGCCGCAGGCAACAAACTGCACACCCGCTTCCGCAAGCGACTCGAGCAGGTCCAGATTCGGGTTGTCGATGCCGTAGCGCTGGCGGTACGCATCGTGCTGCAGCGCACTTTTGAGCGCCTCACCGTGCAGAACCACGGCGAGATCCATGTTCTCCAGCGGCACCCCCTGGCGCGCATGCATGTTGACGAATCGGGCCACACGCTCGAGGTCGCGATTGATACCCGCCCCGTCCGTCGTGTAGTCGACGGCGTCGAACGCCGCTCGATAGACCGTTCGGGTACTCACGCTCAGATCGAGGTCGGCGACGTCGTAGACGGGGCCGTGATCGGCGATGGCCGGCCCGGTGCTGGGCTCGGCGGCCATAGCGCTAGCGACGAACAGAAAAGCGACTACTGCTGATAGAAATCGATTCATGACACACTCCGGCCTCGTCTGGGAGGTTGAGGATTCTAACCTCGCAACGAAACCATTACCGGAATGATGCGGTCAGCCAATCATGGCGAGCGCCAGCCGATGCAATGCGACAACGTATCGCGGTAACCTCGGCGAGCTGTCTTGCCGCCGACAGATTCGCAATCCAACCCAGGGAGAGGAACAACAATGCAGCTTGGAATGATCGGTCTCGGCAAGA
>CAZMEA010000201.1:0-4845 GCA_964565135.1 uncultured Woeseiaceae bacterium | reverse complement strand
TTCTCGCCGAACCTGAATCGCAGTGTGCCTTTGATAACCTGGGTGATCTGCTCGTTGTGGTGACTGTGGCGAGGAACGACAAAGCCGTCCTTGAAGTAGATGCGTGCGACGGTCATCAGCTCGCCGGTCACGATTCGACGCTGCATGGAATCGTTCACGGATTCCAGCGGCACGCTGTCCCAGTCGATGGTTTGCAGTTCAGACATGTGACACCCGATTTCTGTCAGTCAAAAACCAGATCAATGATGACGGGATCGTGGTCGGACGCTCGACTCGGTGTATCGGCATCGAAGTATCCCGGGTTTCGATCGTTGTCCAGATTGTAGTCCAGCAGGCGGGCTTCGTCGGCATTGATGTGCCACTCACGAACCGCCTGCACCCGCGTTGCCAGCCGAGGCGACGCCAGGGCGTGATCAAGGGAGCCGGACTCCCCGCGAAACACGAATGAGTAAGCATCCTCACCAACGAACCGGTCCAGAAGATTGACATACCCCGCCGATGTAAACGCTCGGACCGGGTCTTCGAGGCGATAAGCGTTGAGATCACCGATAACCAGGACGTTGCTGATGCCGGAAAACGCCGGATCGTCTGCGAGCCAGCGAATCTCCGCCTGAGCGGCGCGGGTTCGCGTCATGTTGCAGTTGCCCTGACCGTCAGCCGCGTCCGGATCACCCAGATCATCGCAGTCCGACCCCTTCGATTTGAGATGATTGACCGCCAGCGTGAAACGCTCGGTGCCGGCGATGCCCGCAAACGACTGGGCGAGCACCGGGCGATTTCGGGTATCAACGAAATCGGGGTCCACGCGCGCGTCCAGAACAACGTGACTCCCTACCGGGCGCAGTGTCGCTTCCTTGTACAAGATGCCAACCTTGATTGCGTCGCCGCCGATGATGCCGGCATCGACGAACGCCCACGAATCGCCGGTTGCATTTTCGAGCCCGTTCGCGAGCTGCTGCAGCGACCGACGCGCGTCGTTCTCGATCTCCATCAAACCGATGACGTCCGCGTCTGCCATAGTCAGAGTCGTGATCAACTTGGCGCGCTGCCGTTCCAGTTCTGCGCGCGAGTTGGCGCCCCGACAACCGAGCGCATTCGGCCCGCACACCGCGTTACCGGCGTCGATCGTGGGAAAGAAATTCAGCGCGTTGAAACTCATCACACGGATGACGCCGTCAGCCGCCGCCGGCAACCGCGTAACGGCGTCAGCCGCTTCGAACTGCGGCGGTTGGACGGGCATGAGGCGATAAGTCTCGACGCCCTCGTCGCCGCTGTCGCGGCTGTAGCGGACGACGCCCGTCAGGCCGCTCACCGTATCGCCCGTTCGAAGGGCGCGACTTCGCCCGTCGAACGGAAACAGGTACCGAACCGGAGTCACGTTCGCATCGCGGCGTCCGTCATCGAGCAGCAGCGTTCGCCTGACGAACTGTTCTCGATGGCGCGCGTAGCCGCGGACATTCGGACGGTTGCCGTTCGTAAACTGCGCGGCGCGACCGCCAGCGTGCAAGGTCAGGGTCCCCGCATCCTGCAGACCATAGCTGTCGATGACCGTCAGGGTTTCGGGGATGCGGACGAGCATGCCCTCGTAGGACTCGAGATCGGCGATGCGCACGCCGTCGCGGTTGCGGATACTGTCCGCGGCCGGCAGCTCGAGTGGTACAGGATCGATCTGACCGGTGCCGATAGCCGTCACGGAGGTTGGCGCAAGCTGCGTCTCGCCAAAGAACTCGGCAACTTCTCCCGTAACGCGCACGACGTCGCCAACGGCGACGTCCGATCGACTGTCGTAGACGAATATACCGTCGGACGTGTCGGGATCGCTGTCTGGCGAAAGGTCCTGTATGTAGAAGCCGCCGAGATCACTGCCGCGATCCGAATCACCGTCCTGGAAATCACCGGTTACGACGCCTTCGACGGTAACGGACCGGCCGACAAACGGGCTCGATGCGCCGTCGCCTTGCACATCTCCGATAGTACGTGGAGCGGCCGTATCCGCTGCGCAGCCAGCAACGACGCTTGCCGCAGCTGTCAGGATGCAGATGTGGGTTCGGCTCACCATGGAGCCGCGGTTTATAGCACGAACGTCGGGCGTTAGTGCGAGACTTCGACGAAGCCCGAGAGCAACTCCAGCCCTCGGCGCATGCGACGCCGGTCAAGCCGATCGAGACTGGTGTCCGGGAGGTCCGCAACGACCCAGCGTACTTCGTGCGCAGTGCAGTAACCCCATACCAGCCTGCCAATCTGCCAGACGTCACCACGGGCCCCGCATTGGGGACAGCCGCGCATGGGCGTGCGCCGATTCAGCGGGAATTCGATGACGTTGTTGTGGACGTCCGGCATGGCAATTCGTCGAAGTGGTCGAGTCACCATAATCAGACCGCTCGACGTCTTGGGATGTGACCGGTGGCACAAAGCCACGCAGAGAAACGCCGACGTTTGAGTATTTCGGGACCGCTGTCACACTCTGTCGCGCGTGGAAACCGCCCGGCCTGATGTGCAAGAATGCCGGCCAAACAACGCTTTACCGGTTTCGGGGGATCACATGAAAAAGGGGATGGTGTGCGGTCTGTTTGCCGCTCTGGCACCGGCTGCCGTACTCGCGCAGAGCGAGCTTAAGCTCTCGAGCACTGAAGTTGTTCCCGGCATGTACGTGCTGTCGAGCGCGGACGAACAGTTTGTCGGTGGCGCAATGGCCCTCCTCACCGGCGACGACGGATTGATCCTGGTGGATGGCGGCATCGAGCAGGTCACGGGCGTTCTGCTGGACGCTATTGAAGATCTGGCGGGCGAGCCGGTCGACTTCGTCATCAATACTCACGTCCATGGTGATCACACGGGCAGCAACGCGGCGCTGCATGAGCAGGGCGCAACGATCGTTGCACACGAGAACATCCGCGGCCGCCTGATGGCCGACGACGCTGCGGTTGCGGCTCTGCCGCAGATCACCTACGAAGAAGGTGTGACGCTACATCTGAACGGCTTTACGACCGACGTCCTGCACGTCGCCAGTGCCCACACGGACGGCGACTCCATCGTCGTGTTTCCTGGCGTGAACGTGCTCCATGCCGGTGATGTGCTCTTCAACCGCATCTTCCCGTTCATCGACATGGAATCGGGCGGCAGCGTCGATGGCTATCTCGCCGCCATGAGCACGATCGTCGCACTGGCGGACAATGAGACAACCGTCATAGCCGGGCATGGCGAACCGCTCGCCACACGTGCCGACGTGCAGGCAGCACAGAATATGATCGTTGAGACTCGCGGGCTGGTGAAACCGCTCGTCGAGAGCGGCCTGTCGGAAGACGACGTCGTCGCCGCGAATCCGCTCTCGGACTATGAAAACTGGAGCTGGGGCTTCATCACGACCGAACGCTGGACACGTACGTTGTATCAGTCACTGACGCAATAAGCCGCGCCTGATCAATATCGAACAACAATAACCGACATCCAATTCAGCAGGACCTGGGGGACAACATGACCGAAGAAGCGACCGCGCCGGTCAGCCGCGTGCAGCGTGCGCTCGATACCGTCGAGCGCCTTGGCAATAAACTGCCGGATCCGGCGGTGCTGTTCATCGCCCTTCTGTTCATCGTTTGGGTGCTTTCGTGGCTGCTGTCCTATGTCACCTTCGATGTCACGATGCCCGAAAGCGAAGAGCGCATCAAAATCATCAATCAGCTATCGGGGGCGGTGTTCGTTGAATACATGACGGAGATGGTGAGCATCTTTGTCACCTTCGGGCCAGTCGGGACCGTCCTGGTCGCGATGCTGGGGATCGGTGTCGCTGAGTCGTCCGGCTTCATCAACGCGGCGATTCGCGCCATCATGTCGGTGACGCCGGAGAAATTCATCACGCCAATGGTCATCGGCGTCGGCATTGTCAGCCACTCTGCCGTCGACGCGGGCTACGTACTTGTGATTCCGCTGGGCGGTCTGATTTTCTATGCGGCCGGGCGTCATCCGCTGGCTGGCATTGCGGCCGCGTTCGCCGGCGTCTCGGGTGGGTTCTCGGCGAACTTCGTACCCTCGGCTCTGGATCCCCTGCTTCAAGGTCTGACGATGCCTGCGGCACAGATCCTGGATCCCGAGATGCAGATCAATCCCCTCAACAATTACTTTTTTACAACGGCCTCCTCGGTGCTGATCGTAGGCCTGGGCTGGTATCTGACGGACAAGGTCGTGGAACCGAAGCTGGCGCGCGATGTGGTGGATGGTGACCTGTCGGATCTTCCGCAAATGGACCCTTTAACGCCCTCAGAGTCTCGTGGACTCAAGCTTGGCGCATGGTCGATGCTGATCGGTCTGATCATCGTCATCGCAACAGTCATCCCGGAAAATTCAGTCTGGCGCGATACCGAGGGACGAGCGATATCATTTTTCGCGCCGATCATGCGCTCCATTGTCCCTTTGCTGTTCGTCCTGTTCATCATACCCGGCCTGATCTACGGCAAGATCGCAGGGACGATAAAGTCGTCACACGACCTGATAGCGGGCATGACGAAAGCGATGAGCGGCATGGGCCATTACCTGGTCATCATGTTTTTCATTGCCCAGTTCGTGCATGCATTCGATGAATCGAACATTGGCGTTGTTCTTGCGCTCAAAGGCGCAGAGATCCTGCAGGAACTGGCGCTGCCGGCAATGGTGACGGTCACGGGCATCATCGCCCTCACCGGCTTTCTGAATCTCTTTATTGGTTCGGCATCGGGCAAGTGGGCGCTGATCGCCCCCGTTTTCGTGCCGATGTTAATGCAGCTCGGAATCTCGCCGGACCTGACCCAGGCGGCCTACCGCATCGGTGACTCGAGCACGAACATCATTACGCCGCTGATGCCGTACTTCCCG
>CAZMEA010000200.1:0-4855 GCA_964565135.1 uncultured Woeseiaceae bacterium | reverse complement strand
GTGCCGCCCATCGTCGGTGTCACGATCAGGTCCGGCGCGATCCGCCGCATCAGGTCGATCAGCCGTACCGACATTGGATCGTCGAGCGATGTGCGCAGTCCCGGGCTGCCCGAGCCGCGCCAGTCGAGCTTCGCGACCTTCGGATGCGCGCGAAGCGTCTCGTTGGTGGGCTCTTCCTCGACGATGTGCCAGCCCTGGCCGACCATGTGAGCCTCGATCAGCTCGCGGAGTCGTGCCGGATTCTGATTCGGCACCATGCGCAGGTTCAGGGATGCCGTCGCCGTGGCCAGGACGACGTTGCGACCCTTGTTGCCGACGCCGCCGGCAACGAGGCCACGGACGTTCAGGGCCGGCTGCATGACGAGTTCTTCAATGCGCGTGCCATCGCCTTCGGGCGTGTGTACGGCCAGCTCGTTTTTCAGTGACTCGGTGATGTCCGGCATGGCGGCAATCGCCGCGCGTTCGGATTCGGTCAGGGTTGCGACGTTGTCGTAGTAGCCGTCGATAAGTATGCGTCCTGACGCGTCGCGCATGCTCGTCAACAGGTAGGTCATCTGCATGACGGGATTTGGCGCCCAGTTGCCGTAGTGGCCGGAGTGCAGCGGCCGGTTTGCGCCGTACGTCGTGATATCGAGGGTTCGACTGCCGCGTACGCCAAAGACCAGCTGCGTGCGCCGGGATTGGTGCATCGGGCCGTCGCAGAACAGGAAGAGATCGGCGTCGAACAGCTCACGGTTTCCGTCGATGATTCGGCCGACCGTCGGCGAACCACGTTCCTCCTCGCCGTCCAGCAACAGCTTCAGATTGACCGACAGCGGAATACCGTTGGCTTTGAGCGCGTCGATGACGTGCACCATTGCCACGATTGGCATCTTGTCGTCGCCGGCCGAACGGCCGTACAGCCGCCACTCCGGATTGAATGGCCCCTGCACCTCGTCGATGGCGACTGGCTGGGCACCCGCTTGCAACGTCCCGTCCAGCAGGGTGGCTTCGAACGGCGGATACGCCCAGTTTTCCTCTTGCACGGGCTGGCCGTCGAAATGAGCGTAAATCAGAAGGGTTTCGGTCGCGCCCGGCTGCTCCAGTTCGGCGTAGATGTAGGGAGCGTTGCCGGCCGTCAGCGTGCGCGTCGAAAAGCCGCGCGCTTCCAGCATGCCGGTAATGTGTTCGGCGTTGCGATGCATATCGTCGAGGTCGATAGCGACGTTCGGCATCGACAGCAGCTCGGCAAAGTCCGTGAGGATCTGTTTTTCGCGCGTGGCTCGATACTCGTTGATCGCGGCGACGACCTCAGCCGGATCCAGTCCCTGCAGCCGCTGGGCGAGCGCCGTGGAGGACAGAAGGACAAAGAGAAGCGCGCCGCAGACGGCGACCACGTGTGGCTTATGCATGAGAGGGCCCCTGTTTTTCGACGACTCTAGCAGATGGTGACGCCGGGACGCGCGCTCTGCTAACGGGAGCTGGGCCGATCTGAACTTACCGAGGCGTTGACGTGGCGTACCACTCCCAGTGAACGATCTTGCAGGTGACGGGCTCGATCTCGACCGTGTATAGCGCGCCGGGCTGCGGGATGACGGCGCACAGCAGTTCGCTGCCGACATGTTTGTGCAATGCGAACTTGCGGCGCTGCAGGCGGGTAGTCCAATCGTCTTCGTGACCCGGAATCGGGTGCTGGGTGCAGATGTCGAACAGCACTTCGCTGCAGAGTACGCGGAATTCGAAATACGTTATGCGGCTCTCGCCGACGGCGTCGGGAATATCCGCATGAGCCAGCAGGATCTTGCGAATCAGTGTTTCGGGTTCAGGTGCATTCGCCGCGCTGAGTGTTGCCTCAACGTCGAATGCGACGGGCATTCCAGACATCTCCCCCCACTTCCAGGCTGAATCTGGGATCTCGTTCTCAAGTGCGGTCAATATACCGCTTTGGAGGCCCAATTCTGGCAGATGGGATTTTTTGCCCGAATTTCATGGAGGGCTTGATGCCGCCGGGCTGAGGTAGACTGCCGCCGGCGTCTGATCGCGCGCCGAACCTGAGGGGACACCATGAGTAAAAGACCAAACCACGGCCTGACAGTCGCCGCGATGCTGCTGATATGCCTCTGTTTTCAGCCGCTGATCGCCGCAGAACCGAAGGCCCTCGATCAGGCAAAGTCCGATGCGACGCAAACTATCCTCGCCGCGAGGGACCACTTCAACGGAGCGATTGCGGCGCACGACGTGCCTGCGATTCCCGCTTTCCTGGATAACCCGTACCAGATAACCACGAGCACCGGTCAGTTGCTGCAGTCGACGCCGGAGGAAGACGCCGTTGCATGGGCCGACATCTTTAGGGATCGTCCGGACGTCATCTATGTGAGGACGCCAGACAGCGTAGAGGTGAGCGATCTAATGGATCTTGCTGCCGAGCGTGGTACATGGGTCGGGCGCTGGACAGAGCCCGCTGGCCCGGTCGAAGTGGGCGGCAGCTACTTCGCGCAGTGGCGAAATACTGGTGACAGCTGGAGAATTCGTGCCGAGGCCTTCGTCAGACTCTATTGCAAAGGTTCCGGCTGTGAGAAGCCTTGAGCCACGCTTCAATCCGGTCTTCGTTGCAGCAGTCGACTGAAGAGCCGTTGGCCACGCACGGTTTCTAAACGAGGAGAGCTACCCCGATGATGGACGTCATTCTGAAACGTTTCGATAACCCGGACGAGGTACGGGTATTCGAGAAGGGGAGATTCGAAACCGTGACCCTGGGCGGCATGACGATCGGTCGTGCGACATACCAGCCTGGCTGGAAGTGGTCGACGGACGTGGGACGGGAGACGGGTGCGGACTTCTGCACGGTGGAACATGTCGGAATGGTCGTGTCGGGATGTGCCACGGCTGCGTTTTCGGACGGCCGCGTTACGGAAATGAAGCCGGGTGACGTGTTCTACGTGCCGCCCGAACCTCACGACAGCTGGGTGGTTGGCGATGAGCCCTACGTCTCCCTGCACTTCCTGGGCGCAACCCACTACGCGACCTGATTCGGGTCGCGTGTTCGAGAAGGGCGCGTTGCAATGACTGAGTACGAAGCCTACGACACCGTAATGTCGATCGCCGGCAATACCTACAACCTGATGTTCGGCTACTTCAGTCTCGTCTTTGCGTTCCTGGTCATGAGTCACCTTGCCGCTGCACGACTGTCAGCGCAGCTGGTTGTGGTCGTGATCGGGTTGTTCACGCTGGCGTGCCTGGTGATCAACATCAATTTCTACGCGCTCAACGTCGATCTCGACCATCTCTACGTATACATGATCGAGCAGCGCGGTAACGGAACCTATGATCTCGGCTGGTTCGGACAGAATCCGGTATGGATTCCCCGGTCGCTGACTGTCCTGCAGGTGTTGCTGGGTCTTGGCGGTTACCTGGGTTCACTCTTCTTCTTCTTCCACAGTCGGCGACACCCGGCCAAGACCTGACTTGTGCATCGTCGTCATCGAAGCAGTGTCGAAAGCGCATTCGCCAGCTCGTTTCCGCTGGTAAAGGCTTCCTCGACCCTGCCGCGAATGCACCAGTCTCCGCAGGCAGCGAGTCGATTGGTTCGATCCAGGAAGTACGCGCCTTCGGGGTTTCGGTCGGCGTTTGCATAGCGCCATCGATGCAACTGTCGGTGCACCGCGTCTCGAACACTACTGCCAACGATCGACGAGCATTCCTCGAGCATGACTTCGATGGCCTGTTCCCTGTCGTCCTCGATATGCGCGTCCGCCCAGTCGTTGGCGGAGTGGACGACGAGTGTGTAAGGCGACCCGCGATTAGGTTTGCTGCTGTTCACCGCGATCCAGCCGATCGGAGAGTTTCGAATCTCGGCAGCCTGCCACGCCAGATCCAGTGGTTGCTCGAAGCCGAGCATCAGCGCAAAGCAGCCACGCATGACCCGTGATTCGCAAAACCGAACCAGCTCGGGATACGCATTTGCTAGCGCTGCGGTTTGCGGAGCCGGTGCCGCGAGTATCAGCCAGTCGTAGGGTCCTGAGCGGCTGGCGTCGGCGTGTGCAAGCGTCCAGCCGTCTCCGTCGCGCTGCACACCCGCAATCTCCACACCGAGTCTGACATCGAGACCTTCGGCGTACGCCTTCCCGATTCGATTCATACGCGGTGCGCCAACGAAGCGTGGTTCGTTCTCGTTCCCGGGCCGCAGACCGGTCATCTGATGGCCGTCGAACTCCGCGATCGTCGGTTGCCACGTCGCGACATCGCCGGCGTCGAGCAAGGGTTGAAGGAACGTGCGGAAGGCGTCGCTGCCGGCAGTAAAGTACTGCGCGCCGTGATCGAACTCGAACGCATCGGCGTACCGGGTCGACATACGGCCGCCCGGTCCGCGCGATTTCTCGAAGACACTAACGTCGCCGAATGCGGCGAGCCGACGCGCAACGACAAGGCCGGACATCCCGGCACCGACAACGGCAATCCGGGTCATCGTGCCTGCGCGGAAGCAACGTCAGCGTTGAGCTCGCCGGAGCTTCGCATCAGTCTTCTGCACGGATGATTAGCCACACCACGCCGTGTTGAAGCGCGTAAAAGGACGCATCTCTGAGCGCGTTCACACCAGCTTCCACCTGCCACATTTGAAAAAAAGCTCCGCCAAAAGCACCGAAGATGCCGAACCAGATGATGACGGCGAGGCCGGTTCCGGCCAGCGCATAGTCCTTCGCGGCGTTGAAATCGGCGCTGGATGCGCTTTGCCGGGCGAACATGTCCATCGCGCCCTTGGCGATGAGAAACCCGGCGGTGAGCTCAAGCAGAATAATGATCCATAGCATCAGCTTGACCAGAATCGGTGAGGTGACCGAGAAGGCAAACGTATTCGGGTAGGCCTGGTGGTCCTCCA
>CAZMEA010000199.1:2128-4879 GCA_964565135.1 uncultured Woeseiaceae bacterium | reverse complement strand
CGGGCGTGACGGCCTCGGGTTCGAGCAGACCGAGCACTTCGGCAGGCATCAGATCTTCGGTCATGCGCGTCGCCGCAATGGGTGCCAGCGCGTTCACGTGGATGCCGTACTTCTGGCCTTCAAGCGCCAGTGAATTCATGAAGCCGACCAGGCCCATCTTCGCCGAACCGTAGTTGGTCTGGCCAAAGTTGCCATAGATACCGCTGGACGAGCTTGTCATGACGATGCGGCCGTATTGACGCTCCCGCATGTGCTCCCAGACGGCTTTCGTGCAATTCACGGATCCCATGAGGTGCACATCCATCACGAGTCCGAAGTCACCGAGCTCCATTTTCGCGAATGTCTTGTCGCGCAGGATGCCGGCGTTGTTGACCAGGACGTCAACCCGTCCCCAGCGTTCGATGGCATCCGCAACCATGGCCTCGACGTCGGCGTAATCCGCCACGTTGGCGCCATTGGCAATCGCATCGCCGCCGGCCTCGCGGATTGCCTGGGCGACTTCCTCGGCGGCATTGAGCGAAGATCCGCTGCCGTCGCGCGCGCCCCCGAGATCGTTCACGACCACGCGTGCTCCGCGCCGCCCGAACTCCAGGGCGTGACTTCGACCGAGGCCGTTCCCTGCACCCGTAACAATAACGACCTGATCGTCAAACCTGATTGTCACATTCACTCCTCACTATCGCCGACCAAATAGCGATGGCCGACCGGACTGCATCGTAAAAAAGGGCGCCAAGTGTACCGGGTTTGCAGTGAGGCAGACCCCTCGGTGTCATGAATTCGGATACCGAAGTCGTGGTACACAAAACTGTCACCAAACGGTAAGGGGACCATCAACTTTTTCTACTAACGTTTTCATGACCCTGAGTGGGGTTTAGCGAAAAAGGTACCGCAAGTGTCGCTAACTTACCGATCACTGTTCATCTCGGACGTGCACCTTGGCACCACCGCGTGCCGCGCCGCCGACCTCCTGCAGTTTCTGGATTCAGTCGAAACCGAAAAACTCTACCTGGTCGGTGACATCATCGATCTCGAGCGCATGAAATCGCGTCCGCGCTTTCCGGATGTTCATCGCCAGGTCGTCAACCGGTTCATCCAGTTCGCTGCCTCGGGCACTGACGTCGTTTACATCCCGGGCAACCATGACCACGAGTTTCGCGACCTGGTAGGCCGCGACATTTGCGGCATTCCCGTTCGCATGGACGCGGAATACGTGACGGCGGACGGCCGGCGGTTGCTGGTTGCGCATGGCGACGAGCTTGATGCGATTCTGCGAAACGGCACCGGCCTGGAAACAGTCGGCGCCGCGGCCTATGCGGTTCTGATGCAGGTCGACGTGATGGTCAACCAGTTTCGCGAGCGTCTCGGCCACGACCACCTTTCGATCAGTCGACAGGTGAAGCTGCGGCTGTCCACAGCCAATGAATTTATTGCGCGCTTCGAGGAAGAGGCAGCGCGCTTTGCGGCGAATCGTGGCTACGACGGCATCGTCTGCGGCCACATCCATCGGCCGGGCGTGCGGGACATTGACGGCACCCTGTACTGCAACGACGGCGACTGGGTGGAGCATCGTACGGCCCTTGCCGAGACGATCGACGGCCGGCTGGAACTGCTACGTTGGGAAAAGGACCGCGTGGCAGTCGATCAATATCGCCACGGCGGCGCGACAGCACCGCTGGCCGCCTGATATGTCGGACGTAGACATCGATCCGCCGTGCCCTGCGTATGGTGCGAATCACCGCGGCATCGCCGACAGCAGCACGCTCGCGCGATACTGGAACGACGCTCTGCCCGATGCGGTAAATGTCGACACCATTGCCTGGTGGCTGGACCAGGCCGCCAAATCCGAAGCGAGCAGCCTTGTTGGTAACGCGGAGCTTTCGGGTTCGGTCTCCGCAACTGCCTTCCCGCAGGAAATACCCTAACGAAACTTGCGCGAACCGCTAGAATAGCCGCGTTTTTTCCAGAGCACGCTGTCATGGGCAAACCGGGCAACACCGGGATCAAGCGAGTGATCCGGGCGGCCAAGTACTCGAAGCAGGGCCTTGCGCATGCCTGGCGGCACGAAGCCGCCTTTCGTCAGGAAGTCGCGTTGACGCTCTTGATGACGCCGCTCGGGCTGTGGCTGGGTAGCAACCCGCTGGAGCGAACATTGCTCATCGGCAGTTGCGTCCTGGTATTGGTTGTCGAGCTGCTGAACTCCGCTGTCGAAGCAGCGATCGACCGCCACGGCGATGAGTTCAATGAACTGTCCGGGCGGGCGAAGGACCTGGGATCGGCTGCCGTGATGCTGAGCCTGATGCTGGTTGGAGCGCTGTGGGCAGCGGTCGCCTGGCAGCGCTTCGCCTGAGGGTCTGCGCTACATCCAGCCCCGGCTCAGTCCGGCCAGCATTCCGCCAATGAGTGCACCCACAACCACATCGCTGGGGTAATGCAGTCCCAGAATCACGCGGGACAGCGCAACCAGGGCCGCAAACGGGGCACAAACAAAGATCAGCATGGGTTCCATGTGCACGTACATGACGGTGAACGACACCGCGTGCAGCGTGTGGCCCGATGGAAAGCTGTACTTGTCGAGCGGCGTCGCGCCGCAGCGAATTGCGCCACTGTTCACGTAAGGCCGTTCACGCACCAGGTACAGCTTGAGCAGCTTGTAGATTCCGACACCGACAAGCGCCGTAAGTCCAACGTGCAGGAGCCCGGGACCCGCAGCCGGACCCTGCATCAGGAAGATGATTCCCGCGATCGCGGCCC
>CAZMEA010000199.1:0-2028 GCA_964565135.1 uncultured Woeseiaceae bacterium | reverse complement strand
GGGGCGTCAAGACGGACGTATTCGTCCCGGACCCGCGGAAGCAGTATGACCTGCCCCGTCCGATATGGGTGTACGTCGGACGGGTCGCCGTCGAAAAGAACATTGAAGAACTTCTGGCGCTGGACGTGCCCGGCAGCAAGGTCATCATCGGTGATGGGCCCGACAGGGAACGACTCGAATCGCAGTACCCGGACTGCCACTTTGCAGGATACAAATTCGGCGCCGATCTGGCACAGCATCTCGCCGGCGGCGATGCCTTCGTGTTTCCGTCGAAGACAGACACGTTCGGCCTCGTCATGCTCGAAGCCATGGCGTGCGGTCTACCGGTTGCGGCACTGCCGGTAACCGGGCCTGTCGACGTCGTTCTGGACGGTGAGACGGGCGCGCTCGACGACGACCTGGCCGCGGCCTGCGCGCGGGCCCTGACGCTCGACAGAGCGGTCTGCAGGCGCCACGCGGAAGCGCGCAGCTGGACGCAGTCAACGCATCAGTTCGTCGGCCACCTGGCGCCGCAGAATGGCACTCCGGTGTCGATGCCCGCGTCAGCCGGACCGCTGCACTCTTGATACGGCGTCGACCCAGCCTGCATACAGGCGGTCGCGTTTTTCCACCGCCATGGCAGGCTCGAATCTTTTGTCGAGTGTCCAGAGGCTGGCAATCTCCTCGAGAGACCCGTAAACGCCGCTGGCAATGCCCGCCAGGAATGCGGCACCGGTTACTGTCGATTCAACGTTAGTCGGTCTCTCGACCGGCAGCTGCAGCATGTCGGCAAGGAAACCGAGGAACCAGTCGTTCGCCACCATCCCACCGTCAACCCGCAGCACGTTCGGATCAATACCATCATCCGCCATGGCCCGAACCAGATCGCAGGTCTGGAAGGCTACGGACTGAACCGTCGCCGTGATGATCTGCTCGCGGCCGCTGTCGCGGGTCAATCCGAAGATCGCGCCGCGCGCGTCGGGATCCCAGTACGGCGCGCCGAGACCGGTAAACGCCGGCACGACGGTAACCGTCTCGACGATGCCGGTCGTTTCGGCGATTGCCTGCGTCTCCGGCGCGCTCTCGATGACACGCAGCTCGTCGCGCAGCCACTGGATCGCGGAGCCGGCGACGAAAATACTGCCTTCGATACCGTAGGTCGTTTTTCCGTCCAGGCGATAGGCAACCGTCGTCAGCAGTTTGTTCGCAGAAGCCAGCGCCCGGGAACCGGTGTTGGTGATCACGAAACAGCCGGTGCCGTAGGTACTCTTCGTCGCGCCAACGTCGAAGCCGGCTTGACCAATAAGCGCAGCCTGCTGGTCGCCCGCGATCCCGCAGACGGGTGCAGTCAGCCCGCAGAAATCGTTGTCAGCCGCCCCGAAATTGAACGCACAGTCGTGCACCTCCGGCAATAGCGCGCGCGGAATCCCGAAAAGCGAAAGCAGGTCGTCGTCCCAGCTCTGGGTATGGATATTGAAGAGCATCGTGCGTGATGCATTGGTCGCATCGGTCGCGTGAACGCGCCCGCCCGTGATCCGCCAGAGCAGGAAGGTATCGATGGTGCCGAAAGCCAGCTTGCCGGCGTCGGCAGCCGCGCGGGCTCCGTCGACGTTGTCGAGAATCCAGCCCAGCTTGGTCGCGGAAAAATACGGGTCGAGTCGCAGACCGGTGCGCGCGGTGACGTCGGGTTCGTGCCCTCCGTCACGAAGCTCGCGGCATCGATCGGCCGTTCTGCGATCCTGCCAGACAATCGCATTGTAGATACAGGCGCCGGTGTCCCTGTTCCACACCAGCGTCGTCTCCCGCTGATTCGTGATGCCAATGCCGGCAATCTCGCCGGGTGCGGCACCGCTTCTCTCCAGGGCTCCGGCAGTAACGTCGACCACGGATGACCAGATCGCCTCAGGGTCGTGCTCTACCCAGCCGGGATGCGGATAGATCTGCTCGAACTCCTGCTGCGCACTGGCGACCGCCTTGCCGGCCGCATCGAAAATCACCGTGCGACTGCTGCTGGTTCCCTGGTCGATCGCGGCTATGTACGTCACCGGT
>CAZMEA010000198.1:0-4881 GCA_964565135.1 uncultured Woeseiaceae bacterium | reverse complement strand
GACTCGAGTGCTTCCACAGCAACCTCGGGCGATATCGATCCGGTGCTCAGCGCCGATACCTGGCCTTCGAGCATGGGGTACAGGCGACCCAGATGAACCTCGTTGTCACGAAGGTCCAGCAGGTTGTAGGCATGGAACATGCCGTCGTCACGCCGGTTCGTGGAAATGCTGTGGTCAATGGCCGCCATCGCGTCGCCGAGCAAACTGCGGATGTCCTCGATGGGCAGCGGCACTTTCGCCGACAGTTGCTCGGCGCCGTAGACCGTCTCGCGAAAGCGGCTCGAAGCCTCGCCCAGTTTTTCGAGCGCCGAGAATCGCAGCGCAGGACTTACCGGCCCGTCACCCAGAGATGGCGTAACATCGCGCAACGCCACAGCGGTGTCGGCGAACCAGGCGACCACCTCGGCCGACATCTCGGTCGTGCCGTCCTCGTCGGCGAGCAGGGCGTCAAGGAACGAGACGTATCGGCGCAGGTAATAGAGTGTGACCATCGACAGGCCCTGACCCACGAGCGCGTTGTTCGCATCGTTCCATTCCGGCCGCTGGGTGTTCATCCAGATGCCGCCATCGATAACGAGGTTGCCGAGCTTCGATAGCAGCGGTACGAGCAGCTTCTCGAGGAGATTTACCTGACAGACCTGGCCGTCTGCGTCCAGCAGCAGCTTGCCGTCGGCGCCTACCGTGCTCAGTCGATCTTCGATACGTTCGGCAAGATCGTCGGCGTAGTCGACGGTGGCTTTCGGGTCTTGCAGCAGTGCCGAAAACGGCCGAATCCGATACGGCACGTTTGCGTAGCAGAAGATAGGCGCGTGCAACAGTTCGCCAAGGCGCTCCGGATGGAAGTTGTGTGACAGCTCGAGGAGTTTCTGCAGGTAGATGATTTGGTGGTCACCCCAGTAACCGATATAGCTCCAGGGATCTTCGGGATCCTCGACCTCCCAGTCGATGCCTTCCTTGGTGATTCGATACGGGTTGTAGCCGTCGACAGTCGACGCATTGACGAACTTTGCGATCATGCTTTCGATGAACTCAGGGAAGCTCAGCGCCAGGCCCTCCCAGTTCTGAAAGATGTCGCGCCAGTTGCCTTCATAGGACAAGAGCGGCTGACCCTGATCATCACGCAGGCGAATCGCAAACTGATTCCACGGGCGGCTCGGATCACCATGCCGGCGGCCGAAGGTGATCGGCAGGTACTCATAGCACAGCCGTAGCAGCTGAAGATCGTCAGACCGTCTGACGGACTCAAGCAGCTCCGTGGCCGTGAGCTGAACGGGCAGGCCAAGCAGGAGATCCCGGTTGCGTTCAAACACAGGACGGTTGAAGGAGCGAATCGTTTGTCTCAGATCGTCGCTGCTGATCGAATACTGATCAGCGAAAATGCCGCCGCGAAGCACATTGAACAGCACATTCGCATAGTGATGCGTACTGACCGTTTCTTCCGCAGTGGCCTGGAAGCCGTCGCTGCTGGCCATTATTCGTGCGAGATTGTCCGAACCACGCTCGACTGACTCACTGATGGCGCGCGCCAGAGCAGGCTCATCCGCAAGCTCATGGCGCAGTTCGACGACTTCTCCCTGGGAAAGCTCGGAGTTCGCGATGATCTGCCAGGCTTCCATGGCGCCGGGTTCGACCGTCACGCGGGTGTTGACCAGGAAGGCGCCGCGAATGCCTCGCTTGACGTCCTCCGCATCGAAATCCATGCCGTCCTTGAAGCGATAGATCTGGTCAGAGGAAATCAGGACGCGCGGCGAATCGAGGCCCAGGCAGTAGGCGACGTTCGCTTTCAGCGATTCGCATGGTTCTGCGCGGTCGGTAATGCCGGAGAACAATGTGAACATTGCCAGGCCCGAGGTCGGATCAAACTCCGTCCACTTGTACGCATCGACGAGATTGCTTGAATTCGTCTGCGTAAAGCGGGGCGTTCCGGCGGGCAGTATGTTCTGGAGCCCATCCAGCAGGGCTATCTCAATGGCCTGTCCACCGATGTTCTCCAGCTCGCACGAGCGGACGAATCCATACCGGTCGCTGGTCGACCACGTGTAGCGAAACGCCAGCCCCAGGTCGTGATTGATCTCTTCGAAGCACAGCTTGTTGCCGAGTACGCTTTTGAACAGGTTGCGGGTTCGCTGATAGCGACCGTTCTGATTGGACGTGAACGGGTCCCACTCCTTCCAGCCGTCCGCACGACGCACGCGCAGCTGTGTCATGCCGCCGGTATGCGTCGTCGAGTCGTGGATCTTGTCGACAGTGATGTACGGGAACAAGGCCGTCTCGGGCGAAACGCGGCCGGCCGTCAGACCACCTGTCGACGAGACAAACAACCAGTGGTCGTCGTTGGAGATGACACTGATAAAGAACGGCGGCATGCGATCGACATTGCGGATCGCGTAATACCGCTCGCCGTCGAGGTCGACAAACTCGCCCGATACGAGAGACCCGTCTTCCGGGGGCATCACGACCGTGTCGGAGTGATTAAAAGGAAACTCTGTCGCCATGTGTCACTCTGCCAGTATCAGCGTGCCGAAGATGCCGGCGTCGATGTAGCCGCGGTCTGTTGCGCCTTCGGAGACGTTTTCCGAACCAATGAAGTTCTCTCGCAGCTCGCTGCCGTCGTTGTCGCAGTAGGCCACCATCAGACCCATCACCTTGCCCACCGAGAGCTGAACCGGGACGTTGTCGCTGCCACCGTCGACATACGTGTCGTCGTAGACGCTGATGGCGACCTCCCAGATGATTCGGTCGCCTTCCTGTCGCCAGCTGCTCTCGACATGATGGGTATAGTCACGCGGCTTCTCGGCGGTGCCTATGTCGATAGCGCGGTTGTCGAGTGAAAAGTGATAGGCGAAAGCGTTGTGGTTGAACTGGTGTTCGCCGCCTGAGTGATCTTCGTCGAGGAATATCTCGAAGCAGTCGTCGTCCCAGTACTGGACGAGCGGATCGCGATGCCCGTCATACAGAATGTCATCCACGAACTCGCCGAGAAGGTAGAGCTTGTCCTCCGTCCAGACCACCTTGAATCGGCCGGCAAAGTCGTCTGCTGTGTATTCGGGGCCAAGCCAGCGTTCGTCAATCTGGCGCCAGTCTGCGTTGGCCCAGACATCGTCGTCAGCTACGCCGTCCACTACCGGCGCCGTAGCCGCTCGAGGCGCTCGATACTCGCTTCTGCCCTCGAGGTGTGTTGCAGCATCGACCGTGGACACCATGGGTACTGTCAGCGCCACAACGGGCGCAAGTCTGCTGAGGTACTTGATCACGTGAGTCTCCGCAAGGCGGGGAGCGCGCCGCCGACGAGACGCGTCTCTTGCCGGCCAGTCTTGCCCCCCGAAGCCGGAAATACCATATATGAAACAGCCGCTTATAAATTTTTTGGGATGCGGCTATTCCCCCGAGATTGTATTGTAATTGTATCTGACAGCGCTGTCATTAGAATTGGACGTAGTTTTGGCAGCCCGGGGGAGGCAAGACCATGCCAAGTAATTCACAAATCGCGACGCGACTCGTCGCGCTGGCAAGCCTGGTACCGCTATGCAATCCGGCAGCGGCGTCTGAACTGGTGTGGGCAACGAATATTGGCGGTGCCGCCGTCACTGGGATCGATGGCACTGAATACACCGCCGAGTCGTCCGTGATGGGTGGCAACGTCGGGTCGATGACTGTGGTGAAAGGTTCGCAGGACGCCAGCCTCTACCATGAATACCGCGAGGGTGACATCCGCGTCGAGCATGCGCTGTCTGATGGTGTCTATGACGTGACCTTGCACTTCGCCGAACCCGACCAGATCGGCGGCGGAGAGCGACTCTTCGATACCTTTATAGAAGACACGCTGGTCATCGACGATCTCGACATCATGGCGTCGCGGGACGGCAAGGTTGAGTCGGCGTTGACGGTTACGATCCCGGACGTCAACGTGAAAGACGGGTCTCTTTCGGTACGGTTCGACGCATCCGTACGTTCTCCGGTGCTAAGCGCAATCGTTGTCCGTCGCCCGCACACGCGGGATCCTGCCTGGAATCTCAGCTGGTCGGATGAATTCGACGGCGACTCGCTCAACCTCGACAAGTGGAGCCACAACATCTGGGCAGCACGCAAGGTCAATGACGAAGACCAGGCGTACACGTCACGACCTCGCAACATCCGCTTGGAAGACGGGATGCTCGTTATTGAGGCGCACAAGGAAGACTACGACAACGCGAAGTACACGTCGGCACGCATCCACACCGAGGGCAAAGGTGATTTCCTTTACGGTCGATTCGAGATACGCGCCATGCTGCCCCGGGGCATGGGTTCGTGGCCGGCGATTTGGATGCTGCCGAGCGACCCCTATCGATACTCAACGAGCTGCGCCGAGGGCGAAGACTGGCAGGGCAGCTCGACCTGTGATGCCTGGCCCAACTCCGGCGAGATCGACATCATGGAGCACGTCGGTTACCAGATGGGGCACGTGCACGGCACCGTTCACAACGAAGCTTACTACTGGCTGAAGTGGGAGCAGCGCAAAGGCCGCATTCTCCTGGACGACCTCGACAGGAATTTCCACGAGTACGTGTTGGAGTGGACTCCGGACCGTATCGACATCTTTCTCGACGACACGTTGTACTTCACCTATGTCAACGAGAATGATGGTTGGCGATCATGGCCCTACGATCATCCGTTCAATCTGATTTTGAACGTCGCCGTTGGTGGGATGTGGGGCCGTGCGGGTGGAGGCATCGATGACTCGATTTTTCCGCAACGCATGCTGGTCGACTATGTTCGCGTTTACGAGCGTGACTTCGGTGCACACGCGGACTAGGTAAGAGTTCCCAAGCTGACGGGCCGTCAGCGTCCGCCGTCGAGGATGCGCTGCTTGATGGTCTCGAATTCGGCGTCCGTCACGTAACC
>CAZMEA010000197.1:0-4890 GCA_964565135.1 uncultured Woeseiaceae bacterium | reverse complement strand
CCGGCGCCGGTGACGACGACACCGCTGCCGAAGCCGAGGTTCAAGGTGTAGGTGTTCGACACTGCGTTGCCCCACTTATCCAGCACGGAGTAGTGGGTCGTGTCATGGGCATCGAACTCGGCGCCGGGTTCGACACCCTGCGAGATCTCGTCCGGATTGACCTCGAGCGCACGCGCACGAATGTAGTCTTCTGACAGCAACGCGGCGGTGGGATCTTCGATGAAATCAGGATCGCCAAGATACTCGGCACGGTCAGCGAAGACTCGCTTTTCGATCTCTGCGACAAGATGCACGTACTGCGCCGAGTTGTGCTTGACGCCTTCGAAATGGTGTTCGATGTAGTCGCGGATCTTCAGCAGCTGTACCAGTGCGAACCCGCCAGAACTCGGTAGCGGCGCGGATACGACCTCGTAATCACGCCACTTGGCGCGAATGGGCTCACGCCACTTTGCTTCGTAGGCCGCGAGGTCTTCCATTGTGATCAGGCCGCCACCGCGTTCCATCTCGGCGACAATCAGTTCGGCGGTTTCGCCTTTGTAGAATTCGTCGACGCCGTTGTCCGCGATGCGTTGCATCGTCGCTGCGAGCTCGGGCTGCTTGTGCAGTTCGCCGGTCTTCATGTTGCCGAAGTAGTTGCCGAAGTTCGTAACGCCTTCGTAGCGTTCCAGTCGGGTCAGCATGCCGCCACCCAGCTTCTCTGGCACTTCGAAGCCTTCTTCCGCGAGTCGTACCGCAGGTGCCACCAGGTCGGCCCAGGGCATCGTGCCGTAGCGTTGATGCGCTTCCCAGAACCCGGCCACGGTGCCCGGTACGCCTACAGCAAGGTGGCCGATCGTGCTGGCACCGCGGATGACCTCATCGTTCTCGTCGAGATACATGTCGCGGTCGGCAGCGCCGGGCGCCATCTCGCGGTAGTCGACGAAACTGTCCTCGCCATTCATCCGGATCAGCATGAATCCGCCGCCGCCGATGTTGCCGGCTTCCGGATAGGTCACAGCAAGCGCAAGTCCAGCGGCGATCGCGGCGTCGACGGCGTTACCGCCCGCGGCGAGAATGGCCTCGGCGACATCGGCGCCGTAGCGGTCCGGCATCGCGACTGCCGCATCGGAATAGACCGGCGCCGCTTCCGGCTCTGGTGCCGATGCGGTGGCCTGTGGCTCATCGGCCGGTGAGCAGCCCACGGCGAATATGAGCGCCGCCGCGGTGAACGTGATTCCAAGTTTCCTGACCAGCATCGGACCTACCTGAGATTCAAAACGATCGATTGTTCCATGTTGGCTGGGGATTGTCCCGCCCAATCGGGGCATATCAGCGACTTGCGGTGTACCAGTCTACGCCGTGGTCGTCCCGCCGGCGCTCGAGTTCGCCCTGGTATAAAAGGTAATGGAGGTGCGCGAGCGCTTCGCCGGTTGCCATCATCAGGTCGCTGTCGCGTACCGGGGCCCGAAACAGCGCGGGGAACACATCCACCGCGCGCTGCGGTTCGCTGCAACGTTCGAGGAGTGCCTCCAGGCTGCTTTCATGCTCTGCAATCAGTTGGTCGAGCCGATGGTGGGCGCCGCGGAACGGCCGGCCGTGTGAGGGCAGGACCAGCACGTCCCCTGGAATGCTTGCTTTGAGATTTTTCAGTGTTCGCAACCAGTCGTCGAGCGGGTCGGCGCCGGGCTCTGTCGGGTAGACGCTGACGTTCGACGAGATTGTCGGCAGGAGCTGGTCCCCGGAGATCAGCAGGTTGCGGTTCGCATCGAACAAACAGGCATGCTCCGGTGAATGGCCGCGTCCAACGATAACTTGCCAGTCATGCCCGCCAATCTGAATTCGATCGCCGTCCTTCAGTCGCACGTAGGATTCCGGAAACTCGGCCACGACGCGGCCAAACATGCCGAACATTTTCTGGTACCGGTCGAGCGCCTCGTCGGGAAAACCGGCCGCGCGATAGAAGTCGACGCCGGCCGATGGCGCCTTTCGTCCGGTGTCCGCAGTAAGCACGCGGCAAAGCAGGTACTCCTCCCGCGTCATCCACAAAGGCACGTTTAATGTGTTACACAGCCAGCCCGCACAGCCCGAATGATCCGGGTGCAAATGCGTGACGATGACGCGACTGACCGGTTTCTGGTCGCGCAAGACGGTGCGCCAGATCTCCTGGCTGTCCTCCGTACAGACGCCGGTGTCGACCAGCGCGGAGCCGTCGCCATCGTCGAGGATCCACAGGTTGATGTGCGATAGTGCGAAGGGCAGGGGCATGCGCAGCCAGGTTACGCCGGACTGAAGCTGCAGTGTCTGCCCCGGTTCGGGCGTGTCTGCAAACTCGTAGGCGATCGGTTCGATGACGGGTTCGTGAAGCATCGGCGGATTCTCGCACGCACATCTGTGCACGTGCCAAGCCGTATTGATGGTAGTTGGGTGCTTAGGCGGCCCGCGCCGTAACGTGGCCGTAATCGGCCAATGCGGTCTCGATTTGCTCTCTAACCCGCAGCGACGCCTCTTCTTTCACCGGGCCGAAACCACGGATTTTCATATACATGTCGATAATCGATGCCGCATCGGCCTGTGTATCTTCTGACAGATCGCCAAGTACGCGCTCGACCGTCGCTTCGAATTCCCCAATCAGAGCGCGTTCCATACGCCGCTCGGCGGTGTAGCCGAAGATATCGAGGCGTGTGCCACGAAGTCCTTTCAGACCGGCAAGGATGCGAAAGACAGGCAGCATCCATGCGCCAAACTCGCGCTTGCGCGGTCTGCCGCGAGCGTCGAGATTCGCCGGGAGGAGCGGCGGGGCCAGATGGAACTTGAGCTTTGCGCCGGGGCCGAAGCTCTGTCGGACCCCGTCCACGAAGTCGGTGTTCGCATGCAGACGGGCCACCTCGTACTCGTCCTTGTAGGCGAGCGTCTTGAACCAGGCCCGGACAACGGCGTCCGTCACGGGCAGTCCTCCCGTGCGGTCGAATGCCGATTCGGCAGCTCTGACACGATCGACCAGCTGTCGATAGCGCGCCGCCAAAGCCGCGTCCTGGTAGTCGACAAGGTACGCTTCACGGCGAGCGATTGCGTCGTCCAGGCTTTCATCCTGCGGCGCGTCGACAACGCGAATCGCCGCGGGATCAACGGCGGCCAGTCTGCCGAGGCCGAAGGCCCGCACGTTCTCCGGTACCTTCACACCGTTGAGCTCGATCGCCCGCTCGATCGCCGCCAGGGATACGGGCAGCAGCCCCTGTTGCCATGCAAAGCCCAGCATGACGACGTTCGCGTAGATCGTATCGCCGAGCCAGATCTCGGCGAGCTTGTTGGCGGCGAGCGTGGAGAGATTGTTCGGGCCCACGGCGTTGCCGATCTCGTCGACGCGCGAATCCGCTTTCATGTTGGCGTCCGGATTGCGGACGAAGTCGGCCGTCGACATTTCGGTAGTGTTCAGCACCGCGTGCGTTCGATCACGTCGGTAGGTGCGCGACGCTTTGGCCGATGAACTCACGACAAGATCGCAGCCGATCAGGGCATCTGCCTGGCCGTCGTCGATGCGTACCTGGTTCAGCTCGCCGGGCGAACGCGCAATCCGGATGTAGCTCAGAACCGGCCCGAATTTCTGCGCGAAGCCCATGAAGTCGAGCACGCTGGCACCCTTGCCCTCGAGATGCGCAGCCATCGTAATCAGCGCGCCCACCGTGATGACACCCGTGCCGCCGACGCCGGTAACCAGCAGGTCGTAGCTGCCGTCGATCTCGCCGGTTTCGGGATGCGGCAGGTTCCGTATCTCACTGTCCGGAAACGGTCGATCCTTACTGCCGCCCGGTCGGACCCGATCGGCATTCTCGACCGTGACAAAGCTCGGACAAAATCCGCTCACGCAGGAATAGTCTTTGTTGCAGGTGTTTTGATCGATCTCGCGCTTACGCCCCAACGGCGTTTCCTTGGGCACGACCGACAGGCAGTTCGACTCAACGGAGCAATCGCCGCAGCCTTCACACACGAGATCGTTGATCACGGCGAACTTCTTCGGATCTTCCAGAGTGCCGCGCTTGCGCCGACGCCGTTTCTCGGTCGCGCAGGTTTGCGCATAGATCAAAATCGTGACGCCCGGAATGTCGCGCAGCTCGCGCTGTACGGCATCGAGGTCGCGTCGGTGATTGATCGTTGTACCGGTCGGCAGGTCGCCGGGCGAGTAGAGCTCCGGCTCGTCCGACACAAGGGCGATTCGCTCGACGCCTTCAGCCCGTACCGAATGCGCGATCGCGTGCACGCTCAACGGGCCGTCAACCGGCTGTCCTCCGGTCATCGCCACCGCATCATTGAAAAGAATTTTGAACGTGATGTTCGTCTTCGCGGCCAGGGCCTGGCGGATCGCCAGCGAGCCCGAGTGGTAGTACGTGCCGTCCCCGAGATTCTGGAAGGTGTGACGACCGCCGTTGAACATCGATCGGGTAATCCAGTTGACGCCTTCGCCGCCCATCTGGATCAACCCTTCGGTGTCGCGATCCATCCAGCTCGCCATGAAGTGGCAGCCAATCCCTGCGAGTGCGGACGAGCCTTCCGGTATCTTTGTTGACGAGTTGTGCGGGCAGCCCGAGCAGAAATAGGGTTTACGCTCCGCACCGGCGATGTCGATCAGCTGCGGCTCCGGATGACGAAGCGCGTCCGCTTTCTCGGTAAGGCCCGTCGTCATGCCCGTGGCGTCGAGGCGGCGGGCAACGATTCCGGCCAGCTGCAGTGGCGAAAGCTCGCCCACCCAGGGTACAAGCGGATGTCCGTTCTCGTCTTCCTTGCCGACCATTCGCTCGGGTTTCCGCCCGGGGTAGTCGTAGAAGTACTCCTTGAACTGGCTTTCGATAATGCCGCGTTTCTCCTCGATGACGAGGACTTCCCGTTTCCCGCGTACGAAATCGAGCGCCGCATCGT
>CAZMEA010000196.1:0-4898 GCA_964565135.1 uncultured Woeseiaceae bacterium | reverse complement strand
TTGCCATCCCGCAAGATCCACTGCACGGTCTCGGCCGGGCTCAGCTCGCGTTCTGAGGAGACCTGGGCGAGCGTCTTGCCATTCAGGTCGGGCCGCGAATCGACGAACATGATCTTTTCCGCACCGCCACGTATCTGCAGCATGGCATCGGTATCGGATCTGATCTCGGCGGAGACGGCTTCGTCATCGAAGCGCGACACCATTTCCTCCTCGCCGCCAGCAGACGCCCAGTAGGGAATCGTGTAGGCGCGCAGATTGGTCATCGTCGCGGTATAGGGATGATGGGCGGCCCAGATATCAACGCCTCTATCACGGGCATCGTTGATGAGTTTCGCGCCGAGTTCCGCACGACCGTAGTTGTGCGCACCCTGCAGGTTGTAGTGACTGAAAATGCCGCGGAGCCCCGCTTCTTCGGTTATTCGTATCGCTTCCCTGACTGAAGCCTCGTACCCGACGCCCTGGTAGACAGCGCCGAGGTCGCGATCATGCGTGTCGTAGATAGCGTTATCGAATTCGGCCGCGACCTTGCCCAGCTCGATCACTTCCTCGGTAGAGGCGTAGGTGCCCGGCACGTAGAAGAGGCCTGTCGACAAACCGAACGCACCTTCCTGCATGCCCTTGCGAACGAGCTGGCGCATGGCTTCGAGTTCGTCGTCTGACGGAGCGCGGTCTTCGTGGCCCATCACAGCGTTGCGAACATAGCCGTGACCGACAAAGTGGATACCGTTGACGCCAATGCCGTTCTCGTCCCAGGCATCCAGCCGCTCCTGGACGTCGCTGGTGCCGATGCCGTCCATGCCAAGCACGACCGTGGTAATGCCCTGTTTGAGGAACGGAATAGCGTCACGGCCGTAATCTTCATCGAGGACGGCATGGCTGTGCGCATCAACAAAGCCCGGTGCGACCCACAGTCCGTCAGCATCGACGACGTCGTCCGAACCGATCCCCTCTGCGGCCGCGTCACCGATGAACACAATTCGCCCGTCATCGACGGCCACGTCCGTTACGATCGGAACAGACCCCGATCCGTCATAGACCAGGCCACCTGAAATCAGCAGGTCGACCTTGGTAACGCTTTCAGACGGCTGGCTGCAGCCGACGAGCATGAGGACACTGATAACCAATAGGCTGCGCATGACCTGTCACCTTCCCTTTCTTTCTCGAATCCGCGTAGCAGATTCAGACACACTCGAAGTCGTTTTCACCGATGGGGCGGCACGCGTCAGCCCACCCGCTGGCTCGCCAGAATTCCACAAGATTCAAATCCGTCACAAGTTCCTTGAAGCCAGGCAACCGCCTGACGTCCGACATTACCGGCAGCCAAAGTGACCCCTGACGGACGCTCGTGAATCGCACTTCTTCACCCACGACTTGCAAAGCAAACTCCGGGGCGCCGAAGAAAGCCGCCAGGACCGCGACGTCATGTAACTTGCTTGGCCAAAGAGCAGTTTGATCCGCATAGACCTCTCTCAGTATCGAGACCGCCGCCTCCGGCGAATCAAGCACCGAAAGGATTCTGGAAAAAAGCGTACTCACCTCGATCGATGTTGGCGGGCCATTCGCAATCCACTCCGCAAACCCGTCTGTATCGCGCGCACTCAGGTGTATGAGAAGCTCCCTTTCGCGACGTCTGTTTTCCGGTGCCCACCGCAATGCCTCTCTTGCATCGGCTGGGCGTCCCTCCGCGAGGGCGATATACACGCGAAATCCTTCCCCTTCGAATACAGGCTCTGCCATTTCTGCTTTGTCATACTGTGCTTTGGCGTCTGTGAGCCGACCTGAGCGCATCAACAAGTGGCCGTACTGGCTAAGAGTTTCCCGGTCTGGACGCAGAGACATTGCCGTGCGGTGGGCCGCCTCGCCTCCGATCCAATCTCTCTGGCTGTAGAGCATCGTCCCGTGTAATGAGTGCGATTGCGCCGAAGTCTCGTCGAGTTCTAACGCCTGCAACACGAGTTCATATCCCCGTACTTTCAGTGCGGGCGCCTCTTCCGGGGTCGCATCCCATTGACTTCCAGCAACTGCCAAACCGAGCTTTGACCAGGCAGCAGAATATTCCGGATCCAGCCGAGTTGCTTGCTCAAGCAGGCGTACGCGCTCAACTCCGCGACTGGCCATCGCTCGAAGATACACCTCGTACGCACCCACTTTGGCCGTACCGGCACCGTGAAAGGCATTTACTCCACCAACGCCCAATCGCACACCGAGAGCGCCCGTTACGGCCGAGGCAATTTCATACTGTATGGCGAACACGTCTTCGAGTTGTCGATCGAACGTCTCGGACCAGATGTGATAGCCATCGGATACATCGATGAGCTGGGCGGTGATACGTATTCGGTCGCGATCTTTACGAACGCTGCCCTCAAGAATAGTGCCAACACTGAGCGCTTCGCCGATGCTGCGAATATCTTCGTTACTGCCCTTGAACGAGAATGACGACGTGCGACCGGCTACACGAAGTCCTTCCAGGGCAACGAGCTCGTTTAGCAGTTCCTCCGCAATTCCGTCGCCAAAGTACTCCTGATCGCCCTCGGGGCTCATATCCACGAAGGGCAGCACTGCGATCGACGGGGCTTCTGCAGGCGGCGCGCTGCCGCGATCGATGTTGCCGTCCAGCAAAAGCACAACAACTGCTGTGAGAAGCAGCCCGATTATGGCGAAGTCCAGCCGGCGGCCGGTCAGACGCGCCACGCTGTCGGACAAAGGGACGGATTTGGTTCGGGCAACACCCTGGGGCGTAAGCTCGTACGCCCACGCCAGAATCAACGCGACGACGAACCCCAGGCCGAGAAGAACGATGACCAACGTATCGGTCCACGACGGCAGGCTCAGTGGCTCCTCAATCGAGACAACAATCTGAACCAGTAGCCAGGCGACGATGGCGTAGGCTATGCCCACTCGCACAACGTTCCGTCGTTTCAGTTCATTCCAGAGTGAAGCCATTGCGGTACCGGGCCGACTTTCAGGCGCTGTCAGAGTATCGCGGACAACGATTAACCTTGTAACGCCGCCGGACTATCCAATCGGCTCAATAGTCTACCCGATTCGAGATTTGTGGCGTCTGTCGCGTGACGCTATCCAACAGTCGTCCCTGAGTGCCGGACGTGGGATGAATTCGCCGCCTGAACGTCGTCACCCGAGAAAACCGGCAATCGCCTTGTTCACAAACTCCGGCTGTTCCAGTGCTGATAGATGACCGGCCTTGGGAATCTCCACGTATTTGGAGTTTGGCAGCACGTTATGAATTTTCATCGACACGACGGGTGGCAGCGACACATCTTCGTCACCCACCATGATGAGACTGGGGATATCGACAGCCTGTAGCAACTCAAGCATTGAGTCTCTGTTGATCAGTGAGTTGAGACACATGATCGTCGACGGAATATCCACGCGAGCAAAGATGCCCCGCCACTCTTCGACAAGTTCAGGTTTATCCCGCCGGGTCGATGCTCCGAACATCAGTCGCGAAATCTCGTTCAGGAAGGGGCCTGTACCGACGCGCTGCGCCGCGAACCCCATGAGGCGATAGCGTATGCGTCTTCCCAGTCGCTCTGCCCCCGCGTCCGAGTCCATGATGATGAGTTTGTCCACGCGATCCGGCCGCGACACGGCAGCGCGCAGGGCCACCATTCCGCCAATCGATAGACCGCACCAGACGGCCTTCTCGATGCCGAGCTGATCGAGCACGCCGATCACGTCGTCAACAGCATCGTGCAAAGTGAACAGCCTGTCGGCAGGTCCCGAGCGGCCATGACCGCGGAAATCGAGATTGATCAATCGGTACCGGTCGGCGAGTCCGTTTACCTGCCCTGCCCACATGGCGCCGTTGCAGAGGAAGCTGTGGCCGAGAACGATCGGCAACCCGTCACCGATGTCCTCGAAGTAGATCGATGGATTTTCCGTGGTTGTTCCCGTCGTCATTCGTGCCATCGGGTCAACGCCCAGTACGCAACCGGATTCTCAGGAGTATAGGTCAACTGCGATCGTTGATCGGGAGACCGACGGGAATTCGAAACGTGAGCGCCGGAGCGACGCCATGAAGACTTCGTTCGCTGATCTGCGCCACGGTGGCGTCAGAGCATATCGACCATTGCTCGTCGCGACGTCCAGCGGTCCAAGGACCTGCTCGATTACGCCCCGGACGATACGTAGGCTTCAAGCTCGGCACGCAAGGCGGTCTTGCGCTCGTCATTGATGAAACTGGCCGCGATGGCGTTTTCGGTGAGGGTGATGTACTGCTCACGGGACAATCCAAGCGCGCGGTGCACAGCGAGGAGGTTGTCGGTCATGTAGCCGCCGAAATAGGCCGGATCGTCAGAGTTCACGGTTGCCGCGAGACCCAGTTCCAGAAGATCTCCGAGATTGTGGTCGGCCATGGTGTCGAACACACACAGCTTCACATTGGAAAGTGGACACACGGTGAGCGGCATCGCCTCGGTCCGCAAACGGGCCACCAGGTCCGGATCCTCGACGCAACGTACGCCATGGTCGATGCGTTTCACGCCAAGTAGATCCAGGGCCTCGCGTATGTAAGCAGGCGGACCTTCTTCACCGGCATGCGCGACGGTCAGAAACCCTTCGGCGCGGGCTCTATCGAAAACGTCGGTGAACTTCGAGGGCGGGTGGCCGCGCTCCGAGGAGTCGAGCCCGACGGCGACTATTCGGTCCTTGAACGGCAGCGCCTGTTCGAGCGTCGCCATCGCGGCGTCGGCGCTCAGGTGGCGCAAAAAACACATGATCAGCCGAGTCGACATGCCAAGCTCGGTTTCTGCAGCCATCAAGGCCTGATGAATGCCGTCTATGACTGCCTTGAAAGGGACGCCGCGATCGGTGTGCGTCTGCGGATCGAAGAAAATTTCGGTGTGCCGGACATTGTCGGCGTGCGCCCGGAGCAGGTA
>CAZMEA010000195.1:0-4903 GCA_964565135.1 uncultured Woeseiaceae bacterium | reverse complement strand
CCAGCCATTAGCAGCACGTTCAAAACCGGCAGCAAACCGTAAAGTACGATCAGCGCCGCGAGCGGCAACGGGCCATCAACCCGCAGCCAGTGCAGTAGCGCCAAGCCCTGCACCCAGAAAATACCGAATCCGACAAAGGCCAGATTCTCAAGCCAGTTGACCCCGGTCACGACCGCGAGCACTGACGCCACTATCGTCACAATCGCCAGAATACGGCCAAAGTTAAGATCGCAAAACCGACCGAATCCGGCAGCCTTCTCCGGCAGTGACTGATACACCCAGTAACCGAGCGCCAGCACCAGCGAGATCAGCGACCAGGTTGTCAGCACAAACAGCACCGTCATCTGCGGCGCGAGCATGTCCTGCTGGGCGAGCAGCAGATTAGCCTGCTGCTCAAAACCCATGTTCATAAACGCTGTCGACATCGCCGCCAGCTGTTCCTTCCAGAACGCGACCGGGTCGGCTATCGCGACGTGCGTCAAAACCGTGCCCAGCAGTCCCGCTATCGCCGTTACCTGCAGCGTCAGCGGTAGCGACCGGGTCCGCCTCAGCAATGCGGCCACCAACCCCGCCGGCAGCCAGAACATCGCTGCATTGGCGAGTATTGTCGTTACATCAGCGCCGGTAACTGCCGACATCACGCCGACAACGGCGGCTGCAATCAGCGCTATCTGGACAGACTTGCCGAGACCCAGTGCCAGCACGATTACCGTCATGGCCGCACCCGTGAGGATCTGGGCGAACGGCAACAACAGCGTCAACGCCAGGCCGAGCACCGAATGAAACGGTTTCTCGACCAGCCACGCAGCCAAAGGCCGCGGACCCTGCATGCAATTAGTGTCTGTCGGTGTACGGCAGGAGCGCCAGGTAACGCGCGCGCTTCACAGCGGTCGACAGCTGACGCTGATAGTGCGCTTTGGTGCCGGTGATCCTGCTCGGGACGATCTTGCCCGTTTCCGTTACATACGCTTTAAGGAGATTGAGATCCTTGTAGTCAATCTCCTTGATTCCCTCGGCCGTAAAGCGGCAATACTTCCGACGACGTGAATAACGACTCATAGTCCTATGCTCCTTCAGGCGGTCTTCGCAGCGGCATCTTCGGCCGGTGCTTCTGCGGCTGCGTCAGCCTCAGTCTGATCGGCAGACGCTTCGGCGGCAGGCTTCTCGTCTGCCTCCTCGGCCGTATCGGCGGCCTTCGCGGTCATAGCGGCTTCGGCGGCTGCTTTCGCATCCCGACGACGCTGCGCCTCTTTTTCCTTGGCCTTCTCTTCCTCGACGGCGATGGCCATCGGCGATGCTTCGGTGATCGCTTCCTTGCGGGAAACAACCATGTGACGGAGCACAGCATCATTGAACTTGAACGCGCCCGTGATCTCGTCGAGCGCGGACTTGGGGCACTCGACGTTCATCAGAACGTAGTGCGCCTTGTGAACCTTGTTGATCGGATGTGCCAGCTGACGACGGCCCCAATCTTCGGTGCGATGGATCTGGCCGTCTGCGGCGGTGACCATGCTCTGGTAGCGTTCCACCATCGCAGGTACTTGCTCGCTCTGGTCCGGATGGACCAGAAACACGATTTCGTAGTGTCTCATTGTATCCCCTTGTGGATAAATGCCTCCCGGCCGTGGCCGGTGAAGCAAGAGGCAAGCCCTGTCGGGCTCCCCGCCCTTGTGACGGGGACGCGCACTCTAACCAAGGTTACCCCGGTTGGCAAGACGACCCGGGAAGATTTTGGCGAGAAATCGCCTGAGAATCAGTGTTTTCGGTCGTCCACGGCCGCCGCCGCCCGGCGCTGACGCAGGACCTCGTAGAGCGTGACGCCGGTCGCCACAGAAACGTTCAGGCTCGAGACGGCACCGAGCATCGGCAGGCTTACGAGTAGGTCGCAGCGATCGATCAGCGCCGGCGCGACGCCGACCTGCTCTTTGCCCATGATCAGTGCGACCGGGCCACACAGGTTCGCGTCGAAGACGCTGCCATCGGCCTTGTCGGACGTCGCGACACGCAGCACGCCGTAATCACCGAGCCAATCGAGGACCCGGGCAAGGCTTGCCACCCCGGCAAAGGGCATGGTTTCGGCCGCGCCGGCCGCCACCTTGCTGACCGTCGGACCGAGTCCTGCGGCCCCACGGCGCGGTGCAATCACGGCATCCACGCCGACCGCATCCGCTGTTCTCAGGCAGGCACCCAAGTTATGTGGATCCTGTACGCCATCGAGTATCAGCAACAGAAGATCGCGCGTACTTTCCTCGGTGAGCCGCTGCTCTACGAGGTCCCGCAGGCCGGCTTCGTCCAGCACCGTCGAACGACGCACTTCGGCGACAACACCCTGATGTCGTGCCTCACCACTCATCTGCGTCAGGCGTGCGCGGTTCGCCGACTGAACGTCGATGCCTTGCTGCCGGGCGGCATGCACCACTGCCTGCACGCGTGGATTGGCGGATCGATACTCGGCATATATCCGTCGCACCTCCGCTTCCGTGCCAGCGAGCAGCTGCTCTACGGCGCGCAGCCCTGTGATGTAGTGTGGGCGACTCATCGAGTCCTCATCGGCGAATCTTTACGCGCCGGGTCCGGCCACGAGGTTCAGGCTTCTCGGCGAGGCGGAAGTCGATGCGGCGGGTCTCGAGATCGACGCGATGCACTTCGATGTCCAGCCTGTCTCCAAGCGCAAACACTCGCCCGCTACGCTCTCCCACCAAGCGCATTCCGGCGCTGTCGAAGTGGTAGTAGTCATTGTCGAGGCTCGACACGTGAATGAGGCCGTCCACCATCACGTCGTCCACCTGCACAAAGACGCCAAAGTTCGTCACGCCGGTGATCATGCCGCTGAAGCCCTCGCCCAGTTTGTCCTCCATGTATTGGCACTTGAGGAGTGCCTCCACCTCGCGCGTCGCCTCCTCGGCACGACGCTCATGCGCCGACGTGATCGAGCCCAGGCGCTCCATCGAATCGCGGGAGTAGTGATAGCGACCCGGCTTGCCGCCTCCGGTGATGTGCCGAATCGCCCGGTGCACCAGCAGATCCGGATAGCGACGTATCGGTGAGGTGAAATGTGCATAGGCATCGAGCGCGAGCCCGAAGTGACCAATGTTCTCCGGCGTGTATTCGGCGTGCGGCAGCGATCGAAGCATCGTCATCGAGATGGCGGAGCTGTCCACCCGGCCTCGTGCATCACGCAGCAAGCGATTGAAGTCTTTGGGCTTGACGTGCTCGGGATGCGGCACCTTGAAACCGAGACCGGCCAGGAACTCCCGGAGTTCGGCGAAGCTGTCCGGATCCGGCTTGGCATGTACGCGATACAGGCCCTGCATTCGGTGCCTTCGCAGGAACTTGGCAGCCTGTACGTTCGCCGCAATCATGCATTCCTCGATGAGCTTGTGCGCATCGTTTCGTTCGACGGCTTTGATGTCCGCAACGCCGCCCTCGTCATCCATACGGATGCGCGTCTGCGGAATATCCAGCTCGATGGCGCCCCGTTTTTGCCGTCGACGGGCAAACACGCGATACAGATCATGCAGGTTTCGAACAACCGGCTGCACATCCTTCGGCACCTGATGTTTCGTGTAGCCCTCGAGAAACGCGTTCACCGTCGAATAGGTCAGGCGGGCCGACGAACGCATCACAGCGTCGAAGAATCGGGAGCGCGTAACCTTTCCCTCCCGGTTGATGCGCATGTCACACACCATGCACAAGCGGTCGACCTTCGGATTCAACGAGCACAGGCCGTTCGACAGCGCCTCAGGCAGCATCGGCACGACCCGATCGGGAAAGTAGACGGACGTTCCACGACGCGTCGCCTCTTTGTCGAGGGGCGAGTCAACTGACACGTAGTGAGCCACGTCCGCAATCGCGACGAGCAGTCGCCAGCCATTGGCCGTGGGCTCGCAGAAGACGGCGTCATCGAAGTCCCGCGCATCGGCCCCGTCGATGGTAATCAGGTCGAGGGCGCGAAGATCTTCTCTCCCCTTCTTCGCGGCGGTCGGCACGTTGGGACCAAAAGCCTTCGCCTGATCGCGCACCGCCTTGGGCCAACGCACCGGTATCCCGTGCGAGTGAATGGCGATATCGGTCGCAATGCCTTTTTGAGAAGGGTCGCCCAGGATCTGTTCAACCGTGCCCGTCGCCTGCTGCCACTCGGACGGGTAGTCGAGAATGCGGGCCACGACGATCTGACCCGGTCGGGCACCGTTGGTCTCACCCTTCGGAATCAATATACGGTGGGAGATCTTGGGATTGTCTGGGATGACCAGCGCAATGCCCCGTTCACGGATGAACTGCCCGGCAATCTCGGTGGCACCGCGCTCGAGAATGTCGACGACCCTCCCGTACGGCCGGCCCCGACGATCCTCTCCCTCGACCTTTGCCGCCACCCGATCACCGTCCAGGAGCGCACGCATCTCGCGCGCGGATAGATGAACACGCGCGCTGCCGTCGTCGGGAACCACGAATCCGAAACCGTCGGGATGACCGCGTACTGCGCCGAACAGCAGTTCGAGCTTGTCCGACAGGCAGTAGTCACCCTGTCGGTTCCGATGAATCTGCCCGGCGCGAACCATCCCCTTCAGCTGATCGGTCAGAGCCCTTCGCTGCTTTGCGCCACGAATCGCGAAGGCCTGCAGGATATCCGACTCTGGTAAGGGTCGACCCGCCTTCTGCAGATGTTCCAGTAATGCATTCCTTGCCGGTACGGGATGCGTGTATTTCTTCTTGCTCGCAGACTTCCGTCGAGTCGATTTCTTCTTGTTTGCCAAGCGTTTGTCGTCCGTTTGTGGGGAGCGGATTGACAGATGAACTCGCGTTTGAGTAGAGTTCGCCACCCGCCGGGCCGTATGATACGCGGTTCGTCCTTGCCGAGGTGGCGGAATTGGTAGACGCGCTAGCTTCAGGTGCTAGTGGGGGT
>CAZMEA010000194.1:0-4920 GCA_964565135.1 uncultured Woeseiaceae bacterium | reverse complement strand
CGGTTGCCGTTGACGGTATCGGCCTGATTAGTGGCGGCCCCAACGCGATGGATGCTCCGCTGTCTTACGTATCCCCAATGATCACGGAACAGATGACCGTTGAACGCGGCGTCGTCGGCGTCGACCGCGCGCCGGAAACGATCGGCGGCCACGTCGATGCGGTTATCGATCGCGGCCACTTCATGGAGGACGGTGAGTTCGGACTCGCCGGTATGGCCGGCGCGCGTTACTCGGACAACGCAAACGCGCTGTCCAGCGCCGCACGGGTGACGGGCGCGAACGATACGCATCGATTTACCGCTCTCGCCCAGCTCGATCGGGGCGACGATATCGATACGCCGGAAGGCACGATTCTGCCCTCCGGACTCACACGCGACCGCTACGACGTGAGTTACGGCTTCAGGACCAAGAACAGCGATCTGCTGGTGTTCGCCGGGCGGCTGGACACCGAAGATACCGGCACACCGGCGCTGGCCATGGACATCCTGTTCATCGAAACCGCACTGTACGGCCTGAAGTGGCGACACACGTTCGAGTCCGGCCTCACGTTGCGTGCAAACGTCGGCTACAACGACGTCGATCACCTGATGAACAACTTCGCGCTGCGGTCGGAACCGGATTCGCCGATGCGCTTTCGGCAAAACCGTGCCACCGGCGACGGCACGAACTTCGCGTTTTCTGCCGAGATGGATCTCGATCGCTACACCCTGACCGCGGGCATCGACGGCCGCACGGCGACGCACGATTCGGTGATCACCAATCCGAACAATGCGATGTTCTCGATCAGCAACTTCAACGACGTCAGCCGCGACCTCATCGGTGCCTTCGTGATGGTGGAGCGTGATTCGGACCGTTCGGCCTGGCAGCTGGGTGTGCGCTACAACGATGTGCAGACCGATGCCGGCGAGGTGGGTACCTCGGGGATGATGGGCATGATGGGGATGAACGCCGGTATGTTAGCCAGTGCGTTCAATGCGTCCGATCGCAGCCTGTCGTTCGGCAACGTCGAGGCCGTGTTCAAGTACACGCAGCGGTTCTCGGACGAGCTCGCATTGAGTGTCGACGTCGGCAGCAAAGTCCGGGCACCCTCGTACCAGGAGCTGTACCTTTGGCTGCCGCTGCAGGCGACGGGTGGGCTGGCTGACGGTCGCAACTACATCGGCAATCTCGATCTGGATGCCGAGCGCAGCAACGAGATTTCCATTGGGCTTGACTGGTCGACCGATACCTTCGGCGTCAGCCCGCAGGTGTACTTCAAGGATGTCGGCGACTACATCCAGGGCGTACCGGCAACGGTCATGCCAGCGAATATGCTGGCATCGATGATGTCAGGCAACGGTGCACTGCAGTTTGCCAATGTGGATGCGGAGATCTACGGCCTCGATCTGGGCTGGCACTACATCATTGGTGACAGTCTGCGTCTCGACGGCATGGCGAGCTACTCGCGTGGCCGGCGTACGGACCTGAGCGACAACCTCTATCGATTGCCGCCGCTGAACGCCAGCTTCGCATTGAGCTATGTACGGGATCGTTGGACGGTGCGTACAGAGGTCATTGCGTACGATCGACAGGACAAGGTCTCTGCCTACAACGGCGAACAGAAGACACCCGGCTACGCAATGGTGAACGCGCTGCTGGCGTGGAACCTGACCCAGTCGATGCGGATCGATGTGCAGGCAATCAACCTGTTCAACGAGAGCTACCAGGATCATCTTGCCGGCGTGAACCGGGTTCGCAATGTAGATCTCCCTGCAGGTCAGCGCTTGTTCGGAGCCGAGCGCACGATAACGCTGGGCGCGACGCTGACGTTCTGAACCCGGGGGCGCCGAGCTGCCGGTTTGCGCTCCGGCCTCGGCGCTCTCACTACCCCTCGCTGCGCGACGCAGGGTCCGCGTGACGCGATTTCTCGGTGATGCGGATGATGATCTCGCCGCCGAGCATGGTGGTCAGGAAGCCGATCAGGACCGGCCGGTCGATACCGATGCCTGGCGTATAGATGAGCAGCACCAGGGCAGCCAGCAACGCCACCCCGCAGACAATCGCGATCAGATTGCCAAAGCCGTCTCCGCCCGGTACGCGATAGGGTCGTGGTCGGTCCGCATCCGAGCTGCGCAGCTTCGCAAATGCGAAGACGAGCAGCACGTAGGGAACGAAAAATATGGCGGCGCTGAACGCGAACAGTGACCAGAACAGGTCGGCGTTCGACTCAGCGATGAATCCGTAGATCACCAGCGACGCGGTGCTCACCACGCCCATCATGGCGGCCGCGCCAATCGGTGTTCCAAGCCTCGGGTGCTCATACGCAAACACCGCCGGAAACTCGCGCTCGGCGGCCGCTTCCGCGATTGCCCGGTTGCAGCCGAGCGACCAGGTAACGCTGTTGGAGAAGAACGAGTAGAGCGCACCGACCCCCAGTGCAGCCGCCAGCGTACGGCCCGGACCGGTGTCGCCGAAGAACAGGTACAGCGTGTCCATCAGTCCCTGGACGAGATCGATGCTGTCGGCAGGAATCGCCGCGAGGATCGCGATCGTGGCGCAGGTGTAGAGCAGGATGATGCTCACCCCCGAGACGAGTATTGAGAACGGTACATCGCGCGCCGGATCTTTCATCTCTTCGCTGCCGGCGCTTGCGAGTTCGAAACCGAGCATGCCGTAAATGATGACCGAGAAGTACTCGAGGCTCGTGTCAAAGCGCGGTCGCATGGTTTCGAGCGTGAGCGCGTTGGCCATGCCGTTAGTTTGCACGTAGCCCACGGCGCCAAGGATGATGGCGACAATGACAACGATCTTGATCAGTGCGCCCAGGTTGGGTACCCATTTGCCGACGCTGAGCGTTATCGCATTAATGCCGACCGTGACCCACGTCAGAAAAATTCCGATCGCGATTTGCGTGGTCAGATTCATGTCCGGCATGAACATCTGTTTGAAGATGCCGGCGAACAGCATGACGTTCGCGGGAATCCATACGGCGGTGTTCACCCAGTAGGCCCAGGTGGCGCGTGATGCCCAGCGCCGCCCGAAGGCGTCCCGGACCCAGGCGTACACACCGCCCTGTTCGGGGTAGGTCGTGCCGAGTTCGGCGCAGATTAGTGCGTAGGGTACGAAGAATACGATGCCCAGAAACAGCCACCAGAAGACGGCGGATGCGCCAACGCTGGCGCTGCCGGCAAGCGTATCCTGAAGGACGATGGCGGACACCGTAAACAGAACGATGTCCTTTCTGCCAAGCGTCTTGATGTGAACCGCCGACGTGCTCATCGCGTGAGGGTATACCCGGTGCCAATAACACGCCAGCCACAGCAGCCTTACGTAGAATCCTGCATACGCCGCCACCTATGCCTGTGAAATACTGACCGTATTCCATCACCGGAATTGCCCGATGGCCGCCAAGCTCCGTTTGCTGTTGCTATTGACCGTTTTTGCTTCCAGCGCTGTTGCGGATGAAGCCGCAACGGATATCGTGCGTGCCGCCGTCCAGCACTGGCGGGGTCTTTCGTCCTACAGCGAAATGACGATGACAATCCACAGACCGGACTGGGAGCGGACGATGTCGATGCGTGCCTGGACCGAGGGCGACGATCGTTCGCTGGTGCGTGTCACCGAGCCCGCGAGGGATCGTGGCAACGGAACGCTGATGGACGACAACCGGATGTGGACCTATTCGCCGAAAATAAATCGGGTCATCAAGGTGCCGTCCTCGATGATGAACCAAAGCTGGATGGGTTCCGACTTTTCGAACAAAGACGTGTCCAGGGCTGATGACATCATCGATCTCTACGAACACCGTTTGCTCGGCCAGGCAGATATCGACGGTCTGGTCGTTTACAAGGTTGAAGCCATCCCGCATGAGGATGCCGCAGTGGTCTGGGGCCGTGAAGTGCTGGAGATTCGCAGTGATCACGTTTTGCAAGCCCATCACTTCTACGATCAGGGCGGGGAGCTGGTGAAGTCGCTCACGTCGCTGGAGATTGGCGAAATGGGTGGCCGCATGGTTGCGCTGCGACAGCGCATGGCGAAAACCGATATCGAAGACGAATGGACCGAGATCAGCGTGTCGGCGGTCGACTACGATGCGAATCACGCACCGAGCGTGTTCACCTTGTCCAACCTGCGTAATCCCAGGAACTAGCGTAGAGACCCGTGAGTATCACTCTGCGGCTCGCATGGCGAAACCTCTGGCGGCATCCGCGCCGCACCTGGCTGACGCTGGGCGCAATGGTGTTCTCCAATGTTCTGCTCGTTTTCATGATCTCGCTGCAGGTCGGTATGTACGGACTGATGATCGAGAACACGCTGCAGGTGTTTACCGGTTCGCTGCAGGTGCAGGCTCCTGGATACAAGGACGACGGCAAGATGCGCCAGGTTGTCGACAACGTAATACCACTCGCCGACGAACTGCGCGGGGAACTCGGGATCGACGCGGTCAGCCCGCGCGGCCTTGCCTTCGCGCTGGCCTCGAGCGACGACCGCAGTTTCGGTATGCAACTGGTCGGTGTGGATGCCGACCGCGAGCCACTCGTATCCAGCGTGCCCGGGCTTATCACCGAAGGCCGATACCTCATTGATGGCGATACCGAGGCGATCGTCATCGGCCGCGTCATGGCGCGGAATCTAAAGGTTTCGGTGGGTGATGAGCTGACCTTGATCGGCAGCGGACTCGATGGGTCGTTTGCCGCTGCCGTCGTTCGGATCAAGGGCATCTTCGACAGCGGCGTTGCAGACTTCGATCGGGGCATCGCGTATCTGCCGCTGACGTACTTCCAGGACATGTTCTACATGGAAGGCGCAGGTCACCAGATCGTGGTATCGACCGAGACGCTGTCCGCTGTCGATGCCGTGGCCGCCAACGTCGAGGCAGTCCTTGAGGACGAGTCTTCACTCGTCGTGCACGACTGGGACGCGCTGCAGCCTGGCCTGAAA
>CAZMEA010000193.1:0-4920 GCA_964565135.1 uncultured Woeseiaceae bacterium | reverse complement strand
AACCGATGGGTTCTCATCCAACACCCTCTCTCCAAAAAACCGAAAGGGCCCGCAAGGGGCCCTTTCTGTTTTTCTGGCGGAGAGGGTGGGATTCGAACCCACGAAGGGCGCTAACCCTTGCTGGTTTTCAAGACCAGTGCATTCAACCGCTCTGCCACCTCTCCGGTGCTGCTGGTTGTGCGGAAGGGATTGTGAGGCGGGCGCCACCGGCTTGCAACTTTCCGGGTGCTGATCGGGACGAACCTCTCCAGTCGGCGGGTGTCCTACTGGTGTCAGGGGCGCGAGGGGAGAGCGAGATGGGGCGATCAGATGCCTTCAGGCAGTTTGGGGCTGTTGTTGCGGCCGGCGTTACGCTGATGCTCGCTTCGCCGTCATTCGGCCAGGGCACGGACCTGTCGGCAGAGTTCGTCAGCTTGTCGTCCGCAGAGGACGTGAGCGGCAATGACTGGCTGGCATTGGCGGTTCGGGCTCGCGAGGCGGGCGACTACCGGACGGCCGGCCAGGCTCTCGATATGGCAGACACGACGTTGTCGTCGCAGCGGACAAGCCTCGAACGCGCGCGCATTGAGGCCGGCCGTGGCAACTCTGACGCCGCGATCGCTCAACTGGTGCGGATGTACGACAACGGCTTCCGATCGGTACGGCTTGTATCGGGTGATGCGTTGCTCTCGCGCCTGGAGGGAATCCCCGCGTTTGATTCGCTGGTTGCTGAAATGAACGAAGCGGCATTCCCGTGCCTGAGTGACCCGGTCTTTCAGGAGTTCGACTTCTGGTTGGGCGAGTGGGATGTTCATACTCCGGATGGCCAGTTCGCGGGCACGAACTCAATCCGGCGCGAAGAAGCCGGCTGCGTGATCATCGAGCGCTGGACCGGCGCAGGTGAAAGCACGGGCTCGAGCGTGAATTATGTTGATAAGTCGACGGGTGAATGGGTTCAGGTCTGGAATTCCGAGAATGGTGCCCAGATATCCATTCGTGGCGGGCTTACCGACGACGGCATGGCCATGAGCGGCCACCTGCATAACGTTGCCGCCGGCACGACGGTCTCCTTTCGGGGTCTTTGGACACTGTTAGAGGATGGCCGCGTACGGCAATTCTTCGAACAATCCAGCGATGACGGAGAAACTTGGGCGCCCTGGTTCGAGGGGCTCTATACTCGACAGACCAGCGACCAGTAACGAGACGGACACTTGGTTAACTATTATTACAATTCGAGCGGTGGACCCGGGCGTCGATTCCCGTTCGGCAACCCGGTCGCGAATGCGCTCGTTGTGCTCGTTGGCGCCCTGGCCATTGGTGCGTCGGTGGTTCTCGGCTTTCTGGCGTTCATCGCGCTGGGCAGCATCCTCCTGGTGCTTGCCGCGATCGTCGGAATCCGCGTCTGGTGGCTAAACCGCAAGCTTGCTTTCCGCGCCCGCCGTGGCGACGTGCCGCCCGACGACGGTCGCGTTCGTATTCACGTGATCGAAGGCGAGTATCGGGACGTCTCGAGAGACCGTCGTCAACCGTAGTCATTTCGACTAAAACACCGTAAGCTGCTGTTCCATGGCACGTAATCTGTCAGATCAGGAGCGCAAACGCCGCCGTCGACGTCGGCGACTCCAGATCGTTGTTATCTACACCGCGATTGCCGTCGGTCTGGCCTGGTTCTTCGAATCACAGGCCACCACCACCATGATTTTCGTTCGCCACGCGGAAGCCGCGGTCGACCCGGCTGACGATCCCGGGCTTTCGCCGGCAGGGCAACGCCGCGTTGCCGAACTCACTCGTCAACTGGCCGATGCCGACGTTATTGGCGGCATCGATGCGGTCTACGCGAGCCGTTATCGACGTGCCATTGAAACCGCCGAACCGGTTGCACGGCGCCTCGGGCTTGACGTGCAGGTCTACGAGTTTGATCCGATCGACAATGAAGACGTTCTGGACCGGATGCTCAACGCGCACAAAGGCGAGATCATTCTCGTCGTTGGCCACAGCAACACGCTGCCTCAGCTGATCGCGGATCTCGGCGCGAGCAAGAACGTACCCGAGATCGCCCACGGTGAGCACGACAATCTGTACATCGTTTCCATCCCGTGGTTTGGCAAGACCAAGACAATTCGTGTGCGGTTCGGCGAGCCCTACCGCGGTTTGTCGAATCCGGAGGCACCCGCCGAGACGGTGTCGGAAAACAGTGATCCGGACGAGCGTATCTAGCAGGCGTTGCGGTCGTGTACCGGCAGTCGACAATCACCGTTAACACCGATGGTCGTGGAACCTACGATCTGACGCGTGATGTTCAGCGAATTGTTGCTGAGACCGGCATTGATACCGGGCTTTGTAACCTTTTTATCTGCCATACAAGCGCGTCCCTCATGTTGTGCGAGAACGCTGATCCCGCGGTGATGCGCGACCTGGAGACGTTCATGTCACGGCAGGCACCGGACGGCGATCCGATGTTTACGCACACGGCTGAAGGGCCCGACGATATGCCGGCGCATATCAGGAGCGTGCTCACGCAGTCCGACTTGAACCTGCCGATAGCCGGTGCTCGTTGTGCCCTCGGAACGTGGCAGGGCATCTATCTGTACGAGCATCGCTACGCGCCGCACACGCGGAGAGTCATCGCGACGCTGCAGGGTGAGTGAGGGCTACTTCGCCGCTTGTCGCAGACGAATGGCGTTTTCGATGAAATCGGTGTGCTTGCCGACCAGAACGTCGGCCTGGAGCGCGTCTTCGATCACGCCGTTTTCCCCGATCAGGTAGGTCACGCGCCGGACACCGACGCCAAACGGCCCGTCGACGTCGTACGCCTGTACGGCGGTCTTGTCGACGTCGCTCAGCAGCTTGAAAGGCAACTCGTACTGTTTCTGGAAACGGGCATGGCTGTCACCATCCTGCGGGCTCACGCCGACAACCTGTAAGCCGACGCTCACCAGGTCGCTATGGATGTCGCGAATCGAGCAGGCTTCTTTCGTGCAGCCCGGCGTGAAGTCTGCCGGGTAGAAGTAAAGGATAAGCGGTCCGTCCTGCAGCAACGTGCTGAGCCGTACAGGGCTGCCGGTCTCATCGGGTAGCTCAAAATCGGGTGCCTTGTTGCCTGCTTTCAACATTCCTATTCATCCTCCTTCTGACGAAGGTCTTCTTCCATGACCAGGTAGCCGGGTCGGTACATGCCGAGCGCAGCGTAGGTTTGCTGTGCGCGCGTGTTCTCTGTTTCGACGTAGAGCCGGATGCCGCCGCATTCCGAGTCGGCGCGGGCCAGCGTTTGAATGTGTCGATAGAGCGCGGAATACACGCCGCGCCTGCGAAAATCACTGACGATGAAGACACTCTGAATCCACCACATCATGCAGTTTCGCCAGTCGCTCCATTCCCACGTGATCATGAGCTGTCCGGCTCGCGTACCGTCCACGTCCGCGATCCAGTAAATGCCTTTGCCGGCGTCTTCAAGGACCGCACGTACCCCAGGCAAGAGCACGTCCAGATCCAGGGTTTTGTTTTCTGTTTCGAGCGCCATCGCGGCGTTGCCGGCGGCGATGAACTCTGCGTCTTCCGGCGTTGCTCGTCGAACTGTGATTGGCATGGTCGTAAGCCCGATTCGGTCGCGCCGAAATCGGTTCGCTGCAAAAGTTCGGTATTATGCCGCGTTCGCCCCGACCTGACGGTTTTTTCTACAATGGCCGTGCAGGATTGATCAATGTCCGCCACATATGCGCAGACGCGCTGTTGTCGTGGCCGAGGCCTTCTTTGGGCTGGCGAAAATTGCGCCCGATAATGTCGGTGAATTCGTCGATCGACGGATTGACCGTTTCGTCGAAACCGTAAGTGTCGTTTACCGTGATCATGCGGGCGTGCATATACCAGCGATGCTTGCGCGCATCGGCGTACGCCGCCTGAACGTAAGGCTCGGGTACGAAATCCTCGCCGAACATGCGTACGTAAAGCTCGGGGTACTCGTAACCGACGGACTCGTCCGGAAAGAATCGCAGTGCCTGGTGGTAGCGGATGCCCCAGGCGATTTTCTCGTCGACATACGGTGCCAGCAGGTCGGCGCCCCAGTAGCCGTGATCAGAACGCACGAGCGCCTGGACGACGTCATGCACCAGCGCCGCCATGATGTGAATTTCGTCCTGTCCGCTGTCGAGCGCGTGCTGCGCTGAGCGGAGCCCGTGTACGCCAAAGCCCGCAAAACGGTGTCGAAAGAAGTCCACCAGGGTCGGCTGTTCAGGTAACGGTTCCAGTTCAGGCGTCCGCACCTTGTCGAACACGCTTCCCGAGCCGCGCCGTACGTTGGCCCGTGGCCGCGGCTTTCGCTCGGGCTTCTCTGGCTTCTTGAGGGATGCCTCGAGTTGGGCATCCTCGAGTTCATCGGCGAGCGCTGAAGCGCTCAAGGTCGATAAAGCGGCGGTACCGCCAAGTCGCGTGATAAACGCGCGTCGATCGATCGATTCACCTGACATGCTGCGCCCCCCCGGCACGTGCCCGATACGGTGTTACAGGTGCTTTCGCATTTACTATACACCAGCTGGCATATGCTGGCCGTGGATCCCGAGAGCTGGGCCGCCATTGAATCGGCAGGGGAGGGATTGGCGTGAAGAAAGTTGTATTGAAAATAACGGGTTGTGCGATTGCCGGTGCCGTAAGGATTGCCGACAATCGCGCTTCGATTCCTGCGCAGAATCTTTGGTGGCTCGGCGCAAGGGATGTCGACAGGCGACGAGGGGAGCACTATCGCGCGCAGCGCGATTGCTCAACGCAAAGAAGTCGTTGAAAATTGCACTTTACTCAGCCCCGGTAGCTCAGTTGGGTGAGCGCGGGTCGCCGTAGGCGAGGCCGAGCATTGCTCGGCCAGGCGCGAACGCCGCGAGCCGAGAGGCGAGTGGCCGGACCCGAGGCGCGGAGCGACGAGGGGAGCACTATCGCGCGCAGCGCGATTGC
>CAZMEA010000192.1:0-4927 GCA_964565135.1 uncultured Woeseiaceae bacterium | reverse complement strand
ATGAATCCGGGCACTCCGGCTGACACCGCCCCGGGAGTGTCGGTTTCGGGAATGATGAGGTCAGCGATTCGCGCCAGCATCGCCAGGTGATCGTCACTCAGAAACGTCGGCGTCGAATCCGTCGCGTCCGCGGCAAACACGTGCTCGATTGCCGTGATCTGCGCCGCCGAAGCGACCCCACCGACGAGCAGTACGGCGCGGCGAATCGCCTCGCGTCGGGTCAGACTGGCCCGCTCCTGCGTCATACGTTCATCCTGTCGTGTTCGCATGCCGGGCCGAAGACGCGCCGGGGCTCAGTCCAGGTCGACCCAGGCGGCGTCGGACGCGCTGGAGCGCACGGCGGCCTCAATCAACTCCACACCGGAGAGACCGTCCTCGCCCGTCGGAAAAGCAACGTTCTCATCGAGGGTCTGTCCCGCATCGTGCGCACGAATTGCGGCAGCGACATCGGTATAGATCGTAGCGAACGCCTCCAGGTAGCCTTCCGGATGACCCGCCGGAATCCGCGTGACGCGGGACCCGGCGATCGAAACGCCGGGGCTGCCGCGAGTGATTCTCTCGGGTACTTCACCAAGGCGCGAGAACTCCAGCTCGTTCGGGGACTCCTGGCGCCACGACAGTCCGCCTTTGTCGCCATAGACGCGTAACCGGAGGTTGTTCTCGTTACCGACGGCAACCTGGCTCGCCCAGAGGAGCCCCCGTGCTCCGTTGGCGTATCGCAGCATGAGATGCACGTTGTCATCCAGACGCCGGCCTTCGACGGCCGTCGACAGATCGGCGCACAGGGCAACCGGCTTCAAACCCGTAACGAAACCGGCAAGGTGGAACGCGTGTGTACCGATGTCACCAACGGACCCGCCGGCTCCGGAACGCTCCGGATCGGTCCGCCACTCTGCCTGTTTCTGCCCGGATTGTTCGAGCGGAGATGCAAGCCAGTCCTGTGCGTATTCAACGTTGACGACGCGAATATTGCCGAGATCGCCGCGTGCCACCATGGCGCGGGCATGACGGACCAATGGATAGCCGGTGTAGTTGTAGGTGACGGCGAGAACGCGGTCCCGCTGTTTTGCCAGCGCGATCAACTCCCGTGACTGCTCACTGGTGATCGTGAAGGGTTTGTCACAGATGACATGGAACCCGCGCTCCAGAAACGTTTTGGTGATCGGGTAATGCAGGTGATTCGGCGTGACAACCGCGACGACGTCGATGCCATCGTCGCGCTCGGCTTCTGCCGTCGCCATTGCCTCGTAGCTGGCATAGATTCGGTCTTCTGCGAGCCCAAGCTCACGCCCCGACGACGCGGCTCTGTCCGGATCGGACGACAACGCGCCCGCGCAAAGTTCATAGGCGTCATCAAGGCGCGCCGCGGTCCTGTGCACATCGCCGATGAGCGCCCCCTGGCCACCGCCAACCATGCCTAACCGAATGCGCGGTTCCGCTTTTGCTGTCATGCCCCACCCTCGCAATGCGGCGACCGGGGCCTGGCAAGGCGCGGTCGCGCGAACGATTGAGGATGAACGGGCGATCGTCGGGATGCAAGCGGGTGCGGCCGCTCCATCGCCCGTACCCCAGTCGCCCGGCGCGCCGGTCCTGCCCGGATGTAATACTATGCCTCGATGAAGCCGAGCAATCCTACGTCACGTGACATTGCGGACGCCGCCGGCGTCTCGCAGGCAACGGTGTCTCGGGCACTGCGTGACAGCCCGCTGGTTCGCAAGGAAACCCGCGAGCACATTCAGAAGATTGCGCAGGAACTGAACTACACGGTTAACCGCAACGCCGCCGGCTTGCGCAGTCAGTCGAGCAACACCATCGCGTTACTGCTGTTTAACGAAGCCGGCGAAGACGGTTCGACTGCGTTCGTCAATCCGTTCTATCTGTCGATGCTCGGACACATTAGTCAGGCCGCATCCGAACATGGCTATGACGTGCTGGTCTCGCTGCAAAAACTCTCCGCCGACTGGCAAATCGAGTATCAGGCCAGCTATCGGGCCGATGGACTCATCCTGCTGGGCTACGGCGACTATGAAAGTTATCGACCGAAGCTGTCCGCACTGGCCGAAACCAACACACGCTTCGTCATCTGGGGCCCGCTGGTGGACGGACAGCCGGGGCACTCGTTCGGCTGCGATAACGAAAGTGGTGGCTACCAGGCTACACGGCATCTGCTCGAACTGGGCTGCCGGCGGATTGCGTTCATCGGCGACACGACGCGGCACAACCCGGAGTTCGAGGATCGCCATACCGGTTACTGCAAGGCCCTTGATGAGGCCGAACAACCCTACCGGGAAGAACTCATCGTCAAGACCGTAAACTCCGAGGACCTTGGTTTTCGGGCAGCAAGCCAGTTACTGGATGATGGCGTCGAGTTCGACGCGGTCTTTGCAGTTACCGATCTGCTGGCGATCGGCGCCATACGGGCGCTGCAGGAACGCGGCCAGCGCGTGCCAGAAGACGTTCGGGTTGTCGGCTTTGACGATATCGACCTGGCTGCTTACATCAGCCCGCCATTGACGACAGTACGACAGAACACCCACATCGCCGGCGAAGGGCTGGTGAATAGCATCGTCAGGCTGATCGAAGGCCAATCGGTCGATTCAAAGCTGATTGCTCCGGAACTGATTGTCCGCGAATCCTGCGGCTCGCAGCTCAAAGACTGAAGGCTGCCTAACCTCCACTGCGCCGGGCCGCGCTGTGCAGTGCGCGGAGCGTTGCTGTGTCGATCACATCGGGCAGCGCATCGACGGTCAGCACCTTGACGCCGTGAGCCTCGACACGCGGTGCCTCACCAGCGTCGAGCATCGTTCCGGTCAGCTCGTCCCGCCAACGCGTATTGCCAAGCCAGACAGCCGGGAACGTCGCTGCATCGTCACCCTTATTCAACAGCACCAGGGACGTTTGCGCCTGATCATCGTGCTGGTAGACACGGTAGAAGCCTGCGGTGTTTTTCGTGAACTCGAGATTGACCTGCAGGCCCCGCTGCAGGGATGGCAGGCGTTTTCGCAGATCCGCAATCTCCGACAGCGCGTTGCGCACGGGATGGCCGATAGCCGCATCCACCCGAGCCTGGCCGAAGTAGTTCCGATTGCCGCCGTGCTCGCGGGCACCGGCCTGGAACGCAACTTCAGAGCCGTAGTAAACGACAGGAATACCCCGGCTCGTGAACAACCAGTTGTTGGCATCGACAAAGCCGCTCGCATCCGCGTTCATGCGCGCCATATCGTGATTATCGTAGAAGGTCATCAGCTCGTAGGGATTCTGGTAAATCCCGGACTCGAGGTGCAGATAGTCCAGCAACCTAGAGTACGGCGCTGAGCCGGCGAACACCTCGTTCATAGCCTCCTGTCCGGGGAAGTCGAGCACGCTGATGCCACCGTTTTCGGGCCAGGTATGCTCCGCGATCTTCGCCGCGTCGTACTCGAAACTCTCGCCGAACATGAAGAAGCCCGGGTGCTCTGACCGGATGCGATCGCTGAACGCCTTCCAGAAGCGATGCGGCATATGCCGGATCGTATCGACGCGAAACGCCGCGGCGCCCTGCGAGATCCATTGGCTGTAGGCCGCTGCGAAGTATTCGAGAACATCGGGGTTGTCCGGGTCGACATCGGCCAGCTGCGCGAGATCCGGTTCGTTGCTGAAGAAGGCGTGCAGTGGGTTGTCGGGATCGAGATCGTTGGGATGCAGGTTCTGATGATCGGCAATCAGCGTCCCGTCAGCGGCATAGATCTCACCAAACTTTGGTTGCTCCACCGGATTCGTGAAGGCCGGCGAACCGTGATTGCCGACGATGTCGAGCACCGTCTTGATACCGTGATCCTGCTGCAGTGTCTTGGTCAGGTCGGCAAAGGACAGATCCGCCGACTCCAGATGCTCATCGACGACGAAAAAGTTGACGCCCCAATAGCCGTGGTAGCCGGTCTTGCCTTTGTCCGTAAAGGCACCTTCCCCCGGTGGCGTACTGCCGAGAAACGCTTCATCAGGATTGTCGACGATGGGTGTGATCCACAGCGCCGTGAAACCCATGTCCGCAATGTACCCGGCGTTGTCTACGATGCCCTTGAAGTCACCGCCAAGGTAACCAATGTTCGCTTCGTCCTGGCCATCGAGATGAATCGGCCGATCGAAGGTCGCTGTGTCGCCCTCCCCCTGATCGACGTGGTTATTGGCCGGATCGCCGTCGACAAAACGATCGGTGACAACGAAGTACACCGCTTCGCTGGCAAACGGTTCCAGGGTTCCGTGAAAGCTCTCTGCGACATCGCGGACCGGCGCAGCGCACGCTGCGAGAAGGATCGCCGCCGCGAGGCCTGTATATGTCCCGGTCTTCACGCCGGCTCGGCATCCCGGTCGACGAGCATCGTTGCGATACCGGCGACGATCATCAGCGCGCCGCCGATCACAAGGCCGAAGATGCTTTGCAAACCGAAAAATTCCCGCAGCAACAGGCCGAGTATGCTGGCGGCAACGAGCTGGGGTATCACAATGAAAAAGTTGAAGATGCCCATGTAGATGCCCATCTTGTTCGACGGCAGGTTGTTGGACAACAGCGCATACGGCAAGGACAGCACCGATGCCCAGGCGACGCCGACGCCGATCATGGGCACGAGCAGGTACACCGGATCCTTGATGAAGTAAAAACTGATCAGGCCGATTCCGCCGAGGGTCATATTGACGAGGTGACATACCCGGCAACCCAGTCGGTCCGCCACGTAGGGAATAGCGATGGCGGCGAGCGCCGCAAACCCGTTGTACGCAGCAAAGAGGATACCGTTCCAGTCGGCACCGTCGTTGTAGGCTGAGGACGTGACGTCGGTCGTGCCGAAGTGATGGCTGGTTACCGCGGCGGTTCCGTAGATCCACATCGCAAACAGTGCGAACCAGGAAAAGAACTGCACGACAGCCAGCTGTTTCATGACGCGCGGCATGT
>CAZMEA010000191.1:0-4930 GCA_964565135.1 uncultured Woeseiaceae bacterium | reverse complement strand
GACGGGCGAGGCTCGTGTCTACGGTACTGAACAGCGTGACCGTCTCATCGGCACGTACAACTCGGCCGACGATAAAGTTTCGCGACACCCGGCTGGTGATCTCGCCATCGAGCCTTTCGACCGCGTCAGCCCACGAGGACACCACGTCTCCTTCGATCTGCAGCCTGAAACTCTGAATCCGCGCCGGACCGACGCCGGCATTGGTCACGCTCATTGCGATTTTCGCCTGGGACCCGTCGTCCGAATCCTGCACGGAGAGCTGCAGGAGCGGCCAGACAGAGGCTGCGGTCTGCTGTCGAACCGCAGCGGACTCGCTCAAAGCGGCGTACAGCGCGATCAGCGCAATAAAGATACTGATGACCGAAAGTACGGTCTGCCAGCGAGTCAGCCGAACGATCGGGTGATCGTGCTGCATCAGGGCCGCACCGTCGGCAACGTCGTCCGGGACCGACTCCGTTTTGTCGTTTTGATTCTCGTCCGGGTCCGTCATCGTGTCGCGTCGCTCGTTCGAGGTGATCGCGAGCGCGACTACTTGATGTGCTTCAGGATGCCGTCGAGCTCATCGAGGTTGTTGTAGCTGATGACCAGCTTGCCGAATCCCTTCAACGAATGGTCGATCTTTACGCGCGCGCCCAGTTTGTCCGACATCTCCGTCTCGAGCCGGCGAATGTCCGCATTGGCCGAGGATGCCGGCGCTTTCTTCGCCGGCCGGCCACTCTGCAGTTTTTTGACGAGCGCCTCCGTCGCGCGGACGGATAAACCCTTGCGAACGACTTCCCGGGCAGCTTCGAGCTGCTTGCCGGCGTCCGACAACGCCAGCAGCGCCCGGGCATGGCCCATTTCGAGTTCGCGCGATTCAAGCAACGGCTTCACCTTGTCCGACAGATCGAGCAGGCGCAGCAGGTTGCTGACCGACGCGCGTGACCGGCCGACCGCTTCCGCCGCCTCGGCGTGCGTCAGGTCGAACTCGTCAATCAGGCGGTTCAGCGCGCTGGCTTCTTCCAGCGGATTCAGATTCTCTCGCTGAATGTTCTCGATGAGCGCCATCGCGATCGCGGCGTTGTCTTCGACGTCGCGAATGACGGCCGGTATCTCGTCCAGACCGGCTAACTGGGCGGCACGCCAGCGGCGTTCGCCCGCGATGATTTCGTAACGTACGGCGCTGCCGTCGGCCGCCTCGACGGGGCGGGCGACGATCGGTTGCACCACGCCCTGGGCTTCGATCGACCGGGCCAGGTCCTCGAGGCTGTCCTGCCGCATGTCCATACGAGGCTGATACTCGCCACGCTGCAGCTGCTCGATGGGAACCTTCTTGAGTATGTCGCCCGGTTGCGGCGCCTCGACGGCGGGCTGTGGCGCGGCCACCGCTGCGGTCGCCGCGGCTGCGGGTTTGCTAAGGAGGGCGTCGAGACCCCGGCCCAGGCGTTTTTTCTTCGTCATGCTCGAAAATTCCGTGGTCGACGGCCAGGCTAGTGCAGGCCGGTGCGGGCGTCTTCGCGTCGCAGGACCTCGCCGGCAAGAGCCAGGTAGGCGAGTGCGCCACGCGAGCGCCGGTCATGATACAGCACCGGCTTGCCAAAGCTCGGTGCCTCGGCAAGCGTCACATTACGCGGCACCATGGTGCGAAACACCTTGTCGCCAAAGTGCTCGATCAACTGCTCCGAAACCTCGTTCGACAGGTTGATTCGCGGGTCGACCATCGTGCGCAGGAGGCCGTAGATTTCCAGCTGCGGATTTACGGTTGCGCGCACGCTCTCGACAGTGTTCAGAAGCGAGCTCAGACCTTCGAGCGCGTAATACTCGCACTGCATCGGTATCAGCACGCCGTCGGCGGCCGTCAGCGCATTCACCGTCAGCATGTTGATCGACGGCGGACAGTCGATGAGGATGAAATCGTAGAGTCCCTTCACAGGCTCCAGCGCCTTGCGAAGCTTCAACTCGCGACCGATCTCTTGCAGAAGCTGCACTTCGGCGAGAGTCAGATCCTCGTTGCCGGGCAGAATCGCGAAATCCCCCGAGGGCGAAGAGATGATGGCGTCGGCCGCGCTGACGTCGCCGAGCAGCACATCGCAGACGCTCGCTTCCAGTTCGCGTTTGTCGATGCCGCTGCCCATCGTCGCGTTGCCCTGCGGATCCATATCCACCATCAGCACACGACGATGCGTTGCCGCGAGCGACGCCGCGAGATTTACGCACGTGGTGGTTTTGCCCACGCCGCCTTTCTGATTGGCAATGGCAATGACGCGCGTCACGACCGCGGCCTCCTGGAGACGGCGACGACGTGGCGCGCGTGATCGTCAAGCCCCGGTACTTGGAGTTTCGTCACGCGGTATGTCCAGTCTGCAGGCAGTGCTTCGAGTTCTTCGTCGGGGCGCTTGCCTTTGAGCGCCAGCAGCACACCCCCCTCATCTATCAGGTGTGCGCTCAGGTCGATCAGACCTGCCACAGTAGTCACTGCCCGGGCGATGACCGTATCAAAGCCGTACCCGGGTGCATAGTCCTCGGCCCGGGCGCGCACGGCTGTCACGTTCGATAAGCGCAGCACGCCGATTATGTGCTGCACAAAACCGATCTTGCGCGCATTACTGTCCAGCAGGGTGAAGGTGCGTTCCGGCTCGGCGATGGCCAGCGGCAGGCCGGGAAAGCCTGCACCGGTGCCAATGTCGAGGATGCCGGCGCCTGCGAGGTGCGGCCGAACCGACAGGCTGTCCACGACATGTGGCGCCACCATATCGCCGGCCGCCTTGATCGCCGTCAGGTTCATGCGTCGATTCCAGCGCTCGAGCTCCTCGAGCAGGGTCACCAACTGCTCGCTGGCGCCGTCCGGGAGCGATTGGCCGAGACCGGCGACGCCAGCCTCGATCGACGACAGCAACGCGTTGCCGGTCACTGCAGATCAGCGACCGCTGCAGCGTCTCCCAACAAATGCTGACGCAGGAACAGGGCAACGGCCTGCATGTAGACGTCACGGTTCTCTTTCTTGCGGTAGCCGTGACCCTCGTTCAGCGCGTTCATGTACCAGACCGAGTTGCCCTGATCGCGCAGCGCGCGAACCATCTGTGCCGACTCCGTCACCGGCACCCGCGGATCGTTCTCACCCTGGATGATGAACATCGGTACCGTGATCTTGTCGACGTTGTTGACCGGGCTGATCTTTTCGAGGTGCGCGCGCATAGCGGGATCGCGCTCGTCGCCATACTCGACTCTGCGCAGGTCGCGACGATAATCCTGGGTGTTTTCCAGGAAGGTGACGAAGCTCGAAATTCCGACCACGTCGATAGCGGCTTTGAGCCGGTCACTGAAGTGCACAGCGCTGGCCAGAACCATGTAGCCGCCGTAGCTGCCACCGAACACGGCCACCCGAGATGCATCGAGGTCCGGCTGGGTTTCAATCCAGTCGAGCAGTGCGCCGATATCCTTGACGGAATCCTCACGCTTAAAGCCATTGTCGAGGCCGAGGTACGTCTTTCCGTAGCCGGCTGAACCGCGCACGTTCGGGCGGATCACGGCGACACCGAGCTCCTGCAGCCACATCTGATACGTGCTGGAAAAGAACGGACGAGACTGGCCCTCCGGCCCGCCGTGAATCTGTACCACCACCGGAAACGGCCCTTTGCCGGTCGGCTTGTAGACCCACGCCGGTATCTGCCGCGCCTTGCCATCCACCTCGTCGAAGGTCGGATACTCGACGAGTTCGGGCACCGGGAACGCCGTTGTATCGAGTCCGCCCACCTCGCTGAACGTCCAACGGACCAGCGCGCCGTGATCCTGCGGATCCCGTCCCAGATCGAGGACGTAGGTGTCAGCGGGCGTCTGCGGCGTGTTGATCGTCATTGCCAGACGTCGGTCATTCGGACTGAACTTGAATCCGTACGCAACGCCGGTCGGAATGCCGCGGACGGGGCGGTATCGGCGCGATTCGGTATCCATCAGGTACACGCGCGACATGCCGTTTTCGTTGGCCGCAAAAACCATGCGTTTACGATCGTGGCTCAGTTCGGCAGACGAGATATCCCACGGAATGTCGGACGTCACAATTTCCGGGGGCGCGCCCGCCTCGAGAGGCTGCCAGGCGAGCTGCTTGAACTCACCCGCCTGGTCGGTGACGAGCCAGTAGCCGGAGCCATCACGGTCAAACGCGATCGGGTCGTTGGCACCGCCCCGGATGTCGCCACCGGTCAGAAGCTCCCTCGCACCTGTGTCGAGATCCACCAGGTGCACCCGTGAATCCGTAATGCTGACGTAGTTCTGTACGAGTAGCTTGCTGCCCGACTCGGAAAACTCGGCCGGACCCCACCAGCTGCCGTCCGGAGACTCGAGGACGACCCGCGCGCTCGCCGGCTCAGCAGGGTCCATCACCCAGACGTCGTTCGATGCGCCGTTGCGGGCCGTGCTCTGGTAGGCGACCTGGCGGCCGTCCCGATCCCATTCCAGCGCACCGTTTCGGGACTCGCCGTCGGTCAGCATCGTCGCCCGGCCGGAGTCGGGATCGAGACCGAAGATCTGGGCGAACTCGCTGCCGCCCGCGTCCTGTGTAAACAGAATTGTGGAGCCGCCCGGCTGTCGCGCGACACCGCCGATCGGCTCGTCGTAAAAGGTCAGCTGCTTGCGTGCGCCGCCCGGCATGTCCACCCGATGGAGCTGCGAGACGTCGCCGAAGCGCGTCGTGATGAAGAGTCCGCGGCTGTCCGGCGTCCACTCCCGCACCGAGGCGGACCGCACGTTCAGATACTGATTCAGGTCGTCGACAATGTCGTCCGGAATGGACGGCACGTCCTCCATGACCAGCTGGCCATTGTTGGCTGTCGTGCGAACGACGTCCGCCGTGGCGACAAACGCCGTCAGCAGCGCAGCGGCAAAAACCGCAATCCTGGGTGCAAGCATGTGCTTCTCTCTGTTTAGTGGGTCACGCGACCAGGAGCGCCATGAA
>CAZMEA010000190.1:0-4932 GCA_964565135.1 uncultured Woeseiaceae bacterium | reverse complement strand
CCGCATCGGTGACTCGAGCACGAACATCATTACGCCGCTGATGCCGTACTTCCCGTTGGTCGTCGTGTTCGCACAACGCTACGTGACCAAAACGGGCATTGGTACGGTCACAGCAATGATGCTCCCCTACTCGGTCACGTTCCTCATCGCGTGGACGATCTTCCTGATGCTCTATTGGGCGGCAGGTCTGCCGCTTGGCTTCCTGGCAAGCTACGAGTACCCGGCGCCGTAGCGTCGCCTGAGAGTTACCCGACGATCAGTTGGAACAGCAAGGGCGCGACGACACGTCGCGCCCAGCCGATTTCCCGCTGCTAGAACTGGATGACCGCGGTCAAGCGAGCGTTCAGAGGCTCGCCCGTCGTGATGTTGTCGTTTGCGTGGGCGTCCGGGAAATACGTTTCATCAAGCAGGTTTTCAACATTCAGCTGCAGCTGGACGTTGTCGCTCAGACGATAGAACGCAGCTGCGTCTACGCGCGTAAAGCTCGGTACTTCCACCGAGTTGTCTTCCCGCACGAAGAAGCTGTCCTGATAGGTTGCGCCCACGCTGAACGCGAACGTCTCGTTGACGCGAAAGTAGTTCCACAGAGAGAGCATGTTGTCCGGTGTCTGGCGGGTAACGTTGCCGTTCGGCCCGCTGCCATCGACTCGAACGACCACGCCATCGAGATTTGCGTAGCCCGCTGAAATCGACCAGTTCTCGGTTACATCGCCAACCAGCTCCAGTTCGAATCCACGGGTCTCCGACCCTTCAATCACGATCAGCTGATCCGGATCTTCCGGGTCTACCGAGGTGTAGCTTTCCCGATCGAGCTCAAACGCCGCAGCGGAGAAACTAAGGTTGCTGTTGAAATCCCACTTGAAGCCGATCTCGCGGTTCTCGAAGAACTGCGGCCGCGTGCTCTCGGAGTCCAGATTGAGCGTCAGGAACTGATCGCCGGAGCGAGGCAGGAAGGTCTCCGAGTAGCTGGCGTAGACCGACATGTTCTCGGCCGGTTTGTAGATCAGGCCGTATCGAGGCGTGACCTCCGAGTCATTGCGCTGGAAATCTCCGTCGACGGCGTCACCGTTGTTCTGCTCGATGACGTCGAGGACGTCGATGTCGAACTCGTCCAGGCGGAAACCAACGACCACCTTGAGCTGCTCGGTCAGGTCCACTTGGTCCTGCAGGTACACCGAGGTGAACTGCACATCGGATTCCCGATCACGAACCGGGTTCGAAAAGGCAAACTCCGGGATATTCAGCGGATCGCTGAAGGGAATGAACAACTGGTCAGCCCCGTTCTCCGCGAACACGTTGTCCTGCCGCGCGTTCGCCGTTTGCTGGTCACCGAACTCCGCGCCGAACAGAAGCGTATGCCCGATCCGGCCGGTTTCGAACTCGGCGACCAGATTCGCCTGGAAGATGAGATTTTGACGGTCGGTCGTATCGAGGTAGCCGTCCAGCTCAACCTCCGGAATGATGCCATTGGTCACCAGGACTTCTTCGCTCGGATACAGGTTCTGGTAGAGCTTGTCGTAGTCCGCGTACTGCGCGGTGAAGTTGCCGCGAATGGCATCGGAGAACTCGTGGTCAATACGGGCCCGGATGATATTCGCCTCGAACGTCGTAAAGTTCGCATCGGGCGAGCCAAAGAACGTGTCCTCGTAGCCGGACAGCGGTACATCTGGTCCGTCGTCGACGTTCCTCGACGGCACGCCGCGATCAACGACGCGGTCATCGTCGATGTACTCATACGACAAGGTTGCGGTCGTCGCCGGAGCCAACTCGAATGTGAACGTCGGGTTGATGGCGACCGTGTTGCCGTCGTAGAAGTCACGATGGTTGTCGAGGCCCTGGTAAAACGCGTTGACGCGGAGAGCCGAGCGATCACCCGTCGAGAAGTTCGTATCGACGATGCCGGAATAGGCCCCGAACGAATCGACGCTCGCGTTCAGGGTGTTGAATTGCTCACCGACAACCGCGCGTTTCTGTACGCGGTTGATGACGCCGCCGCCACCGCCGCGGCCGAACAGCAAGGCATTCGAACCACGCAGGATTTCGACCTGCTCCACGTTGTACAGCGGCCTGTAGTACTGCACGTCGTCGCGAACGCCGTCGACGAAAAAGTCGGCGGTCGTCTGGATGCCGCGAATGATGATGGCATCGCGGTGACCCTCACCCTGGCTGATCGACAGTCCTGGCGTGTAACGAAGCACATCGCCCAGGTTCTGGAAGGCCTGTTCCTGAATCTGCTCGCTGGTCACGATCGACAGACTTTGCGGCACGTCGACGACCGGCGTCGGAGTCTTGACCGAGTTCAGCTTGTCGATCGACAGGTAGCGGCCCTTGACGACGATTTCGTCGACCGTCTCTTCATCCGCTGTCTGCGCCAGTGACGTCGACGAAACAACAATCGCGATCAGTAGCGCCGAAGCACCCCGATTCTTGTAGGTATTCTGGTGGAACATCGGCCCTCTCGTCCGTGCTGGCCCCAAATCGGAACCGAAATGATAATGATTCTCAATAATACATGCGAGAGGTGGGTCCGCAATAGGTATAAGTACGTGGATTTACCCGCAGGTTTTTGAAACAGAACGGAAATCTCGTCCGAATACGGGCCTTGCCGGCGGCCCCGGCGAGCCGAAACGCGGTCCCGGAACGTGCTACAGCTGTTTTCGGAGGTGATTGAGCACATCCGCTCGGGTGATTAGCCCGAGAAACGTATCGCCTTCCATGATCGCCGCGTAGGGCTGGACATGCAGCATCGCCACGAGGTTGTTGATGGATGTGTCCTTGTCCAGGCGGATGAAGGCGCTCTGCATCGCATCACGGACCGGTGCGTTCATCAGCTCAGGGTCGCCGAAAACGTGCTGGATGATGGCGTCCTCATCGACGATTCCGACCAGGCTCCCGTCCTTCATGACCGGGAGCTGAGAGATGCCGGCGTTACGCAAGCGGTTGTGCGCTGTCGTCAGCACGTCACCCGGACCGACCGTGATCGTCGCCTGTTCGTCGTGCCGCCTGCCAATCAGGTCGCGAAGATCCCCGTGACCTTCCCGCTGCAGGAATCCCTGGTCCTCCAGCCAGAAGTCGTTGTAGAGCTTCGAGAGGTACTTATTGCCCGTATCGCAGGCGAACGCTACGACGTTCTTCGCCTCCGTCTGATCGTGGCAGTACTTGAGTGCCGCGCTCAGCAAGGTGCCGCTGGACGACCCGGCAAGCAAACCTTCTTTACGCAGGAGCTCGCGCGCCGCACTGAAGGATTCCGCGTCGGTGATGCTGTACGCCTTCTTGACCCGGCTGAAGTCAGCAATAGGGGGAATGAAGTCCTCGCCGATGCCTTCGACAAGCCAGCCGGCATTCTTCTCGTGCAGCTCACCCTCGTTGATGTAGTCCGCGAGAATCGAACCGACCGGATCCGCCAGCACCAGTTCGAGATCCGGTGCGTGTTCGGCAAAGTAACGGCTCATCCCGCTGACCGTGCCACTGGAGCCGACGCCGACGACCACTGCATCAACGTTCCCGTCCAGCTGCGAAAGAATCTCCGGCGCCGTTGTTCTCTCGTGCGCGAGCGGGTTGTCCGGATTACCGAACTGATTGATGAAGTACGCACCCCGCTCTTCGGCAATGCGCTTGCCCAGATCCTGGTAATACTCCGGATGCCCTTTAGCGACGTCCGAGCGCGTCAGCACCACTTCAGCCCCCATCGCGCGCAGGTTGAAGATCTTTTCCTGGCTCATCTTGTCCGGCAGCACGAGTATCAGGGGATAACCCTTCCTGGCCGCCACGAGCGCGAGCCCGAGGCCGGTGTTGCCTGCGGTTGCTTCAACAATCGTGTCACCGGGCTTGAGATCACCGCGCCGTTCCGCCTCCTCGATCATCGAGATGCCGATGCGATCCTTGATGGACCCGGCGGGGTTCATGAGCTCCAGCTTGAGGAAAAGCCGGCACGGGCCGGTATCGATGTTCGTGACTTCGAGCATCGGCGTCTTGCCGACCATGTCGAGGATATTGGAATAGACGTCCATCGCCCTATCAGTTACGTTCGAAACCGCCTGTGATGTTACGCCAAGGGCCCGCCTCATTGAACGAGTTTCTGAGCATCGCCGAGCTGCTTGCCGACGCCTCGCAGCAACTCGAAGCTGTTAGCGACAGTCCGCGTCTGGATGCGGAGCTCTTGCTTGCGCGCGCGATCGATACGCCTCGCAGTTACCTGATTGCCCACCCCGAGGACGAACCCGACGACGACGCCGTGCGCCGGTTTTCCGATGCCATCGACATGCGAGCGTCCGGCCAGCCAATCGCCTACATCACTGGTGAAAAGGAATTCTGGTCACTCGATCTCAAGGTGACTCCCGCCACCCTGGTACCCCGCCCGGAAACCGAGCTGTTAGTCGAGCATGCCATCGGCTATGTCTCGCGCAGAGAGCCGTCGCGGGTACTGGATCTTGGTACGGGCAGTGGCGCAATTGCCTTGGCCATCGCCAGGGAACGTCCGCTCAGTGACGTCGTTGCAACGGACGTCAGCGAAGAAGCTCTGGACGTCGCACGCCACAATGCGCGCGCACACGACATTCCGAACATCACCTTTACGGCCGGCGACTGGCTGGACGCGGTTGCCGGCAAGACGTTTGACGTGATCGTTAGCAACCCGCCGTACGTGCGTGCCGACGACCCGGCACTCGCGGCACTGCACGCTGAACCGCGCGGCGCGCTCGTCTCAGGCGATGACGGCCTGGATGACATTCGGCGCATCGTCACAGACGCAAAAGCTGCGTCAGCCCCGGGCGGCGCCTTATTGATCGAGCACGGGTCAGATCAGGGCGAACCGGTGGCGGGACTGTTCAATGACGCTGGCTGGACCGGAGTTCGCGGCATTCTCGACCTCGCCGGATTGTCGCGCGTGACCGTGGGCCACGCGCCGGACGACGCCTAGCGCAGAAACTCCCA
>CAZMEA010000189.1:0-4962 GCA_964565135.1 uncultured Woeseiaceae bacterium | reverse complement strand
TGGAGCTGCTGACGGACGTCGGCGCTCTGAATCTCAATGACGCGCTCGACCTGTCCGCATCCGTCGCTCGCCAGAACAACTTCGGCGGCCTCTGGAACAGCTTCTCGATTCGAGGCTTCTCCGGCGACATCAACCTGCCGAGCGGCTTCCTGGTTAACGGCTTCAACGCCGGTCGCGGCTTCGCGGGTCCGCGGGATATCGTCGGCATTCAATCCGTCGAGGTCCTGAAGGGGCCGAGGGCGGCACTGTTCGGACGCGGCGAACCGGGCGGTACCGTCAACCTGGTTACCAAACGTCCTGATTTTCGAACGGGTGGCGACGCCCGTTTGACGTTCGGCAGCTGGAGTCAGCTGCGCCTCGAGGGCGATGCGCAGACAACGCTTGGCGCCGACGACAACATCGGCGTGCGGTTCGTGGGGTTCTACGAAGACGCCGAGAGTTTTCGGCGTACCGTGGAGACCGAAAAGCTCGGATTCTATCCGTCGATCACCTGGCAAGTGACGGACAGCACGCGGGCGACGTACGAGCTCGAGTACACCGACCAGGAGATTCCGTTCGATCGTGGGGTTGCCTTCACACCGGCATCGGGCTTTACGCCGCGTCGAACCTTCGTCGGTGAACCGGGCGACGGTCCCATCGAGACCGAGGTCGTCGGACATCAGTTCGAGATCCAGCACAACCTGTCGGACAACTGGAGCGTTCTGGCAGGGCTCGGCTTCCGGGATACGGACTTCACGGGCAATGCCCACGAGACAAACTTTGCCGGTCGGCAGTCCCTGTTCGCCGACGGACAAACCCTGTCGCGGTTCTTCCGCTTCCGTGACTTCGAATCCGAGTATACGGTTGTCCGCGCAGAGCTTGCCGGCATGTTCGAAACCGGCTCGCTGCGGCATCGAATCCTTGTTGGCGCGGACCACGACGAGTTCGATAACAGCCTGTTTATTCTGCGGTTCCGCGGTTGCGGCGGCGTCAACGCCGACACGGACGTCAGCACGCTCGACCCGGCGGACTGCCTGTTGCTGGACGTCAACAACCCCGTTTACGGCGCCAATCCGCAGCCGGTGCCGGGGCCGAACACGAATCGTGATGAAGTCCTGACCGGCACGGGTATCTACATTCAGGATCAGATCGACGTGTCCGACCGTCTGCAGGTCCGAGTGGGCCTGCGTTGGGACGACTTCGAGCAGGACCTGACCAACCTGCGCGCGGATCCGGTATCGACGACCACGACATCGGACACGCGCGTTTCGCCACAGTTAGGCGCGGTTTATTCGGTCAGTGACGGTGTGAGTCTGTATGCGTCTTACGGCGAGGGCTATCGTCAGCAAACCGGGTCCGACTTCCAGGGCAACCAGTTCGATCCGAACATCACGGAATCCGCCGAGCTGGGCCTGAAAGCCGACCTCGGCACATTCTTCCGCGACGTGACGGGCTCGGTAACGATGACGCTCTTCCAGGTCGATCAAAGTAACATCCTGGTCAACGACACGCGGCCTGATGCTATTGCTGCCGGATTCTTCTCGCGTTCGGCCGGCAAGGCGCGCAGTCGCGGGCTGGAATTCGATGCAAACATCGCCACCGAGGGTGGCTTCGATGTCTGGTTCTCGTACGCCTTTGTTGACGCCGAGTTCACGACCAGCGCGCCCGATCCGGACTTCGGCGCACCGATCGAAAAGGGAGATCCGCTGATTAATGCGCCCGAGCACCAGTTGAGCCTCCAGGCGAGCCAGACCTTCCAGCTGGCCGGTATGCCTGCACAGGTCGGTGGTGGGCTACTCTATACCGGAGAGCGGCTTGGCTTCGTGGGTTTTGATTTCTTCCTGCCGAGCTACACGACCTTCCGGGCATTCGGCCAGATCGAGCCCATCGAGGGACTGACCTTGCGGTTCGACGTGGACAACCTGTTCGACGAGACGTTCTATACCAACTCGTTCGCCGACGTGTGGGTTGAGCCAGGCGCACCACAGCGGTTCCGCATCAGCGCGGCTTATCGCTTCTAGCCGATCGTTCGAAGGTGATAATAACGAGCTCAGGATTCTCGCAATGACAGAACCACTTCTTGTTGCCGACAATCTGTCGGTTTCCCGAGGCGGGAGACAGGTGCTCGATTCAGTCAGCTTTGCCGTCGAGAAGGGTAGCGTTTTTGCTCTTCTCGGCGGCAATGGCGCTGGCAAATCGACGACGCTCCTCACCCTGCTTGGACTGATTACGCCGACGTCCGGTGAAGCGCGGATCATGGGCATTCGTGCGGAGGACAAGCCGGAGGAGATTCGTCGCAAGGCAGCGTTCCTGCCGGAGTCTGCGAATCTGTACCCGCATCTCACGGCGCGGGAGAATCTCGACTACTTCCTTTCGCTGGCCGGCGTTGCCCGGTCCGCGGCAGAGTGTGAGGAGGCCTTGGACACCGTGGCCCTGGCGCCGGAGGCCCGCGATCGCAGGCTTTCGAGCTACTCCAAGGGTATGCGGCAGAAAGTGGCGATTGCCTTGGCGATACTCCGGGACACGCCGTTGCTGCTGCTCGATGAGCCAACGTCCGGCCTGGATCCCATCGCTATCGATGAATTCAATTCGCTCATCAGCGCGCTTGCCGCAAAGGGCACAACCGTGATGATGGTGACCCACGACGTCTACGGCGCCTGCCAGGTCGCCCGGAGTGTCGGTCTGTTGAGACACGGCAAACTGGTCAGCGTGTTCGACGCCCCGGAGGGTGAACGCTTCGACCCTGAGGAAGTTCACGAGGCGTTCGCAAACGGAGGACAGGCATGAGCATCGTTCTTCGTGTACTCGCCGAGGAGTGGCGCTACTGGATCCGCTCCCGACTTGCGGTCACCGCGACGTTGCTATTGCTGCTGGTCGTCGCATCGGCCGTGGTCAGTACGCTGTCGCGCATTCAGCTGGAAACTGCGTCTCGTCAGAGCATGCAGGCTGCGGCAGAAGAAGCGTTTCTGTCGCAACCGGACCGGCATCCGCATCGGATGGTCCACTACGGGCATTACGTGTTCCGCACGCCTTCGCCCCTGGCGGCGGTCGATCCCGGTGTGGATCCCCTGACCGGTACCGTGATGTTTCTCGAAGGGCACAAGCAAAACTCGGCAACATTTCCTGCGGCGTACACGGCGCCGCAGGTGGCCGGGCTCCAGTATCTGACACCCGCCTTCACGTACCAGATTCTCGTCCCGCTCGTACTGATCGTCGTCGGCTTCGCAACTGTCGCTCGTGAACGAGAGCTGCAGACGGACGTGCAACTGGCAGCCCAGGGCATCAGCCCGTTGAAACTCTGGGCCGGCAAATCGCTGGCGCTCGTTTCGCTTGGCGCCGTCTTGCTCGTGCCGCTGGCGATCAGCGCATTGCTGACGCTTGGCCAGGGCGAATCCTTCCTGTCGATTGCCGCGTTCGTCGGCGGCTACCTGCTTTACCTGACCTTTTGGGCGTTTGCCGTCGTCGGCATATCGGCGCGTGCCCGGACGGCCGCGATGTCGCTATTGTGGTGCACCGTCGCGTGGATGCTCTTCGCCATCGTCGTTCCGCGGGTCGCAAGCGACCTTGCCGGCACCTTGTCGCCGGTGACGGGCAAGATCAAGTCGGACCTGGCACTGATCGAAGCGATGCGTGCCGTCGGCGACGGCCACAACGCAGCGGACCCGGCATTCGCCAGCCTGCGTGCGGAAGTGATGGAGCAATACGGGGTCGATCAACCCGAAGACCTGCCGGTCAACATGCGCGGCATCATCGCCGAGGCCGCCGAGGCCAGCCTCACGGAGGTATTGAACGAGTTTGCCGAAGAACGAATGCACGAGGAGGCACAGCAGGCCGAGGTTCTGCGGCGCGGGGCGATCCTGTCTCCCATGCTGGCCATCAGAAACCTGTCGATGCAGACATCCGGCAGTGATCTGAGCAACCACCACCGCTTCGAACGCGAGGCGGAGAAGGCACGCTTTGACTTCGTGCAGGGTCTTAATCGTGCCCATATCAACGAGCTGTCCTATGTCGACGACATCAACCGCAGCAACGACGAATCATCCTCGCTTCGGGCGCGCATCAGCGCCGACAACTGGCGCGTGCTGCAATCCTTCGACTTTCGACCGGGGATGGCCGAGGAACGCGTGCGTGCCGCGCTGCCGGGCATCCTGCTGCTCCTGATCTGGGGTGGCGGAGCCGCGTTCTTCTCCTACGCCGGTATGCGAGACACAGAGCGTCGCTACCATGCGCAGTAGCCTTTCCCGTGAGTGGTGGTTCCTGCGTCGCGATCGACAGGCAGTTGCGACAATCGTCGCGGCGTTTCTTCTTGCCGCTGTCGCTGTCGGCATGGGTCTTCGTGATGTCGCGCTACAGGAAGAGGAGATCGCGGCACTCGATGAAAGCACCCGGGCCGATCTGCAGGTAACGCTCGCCGATCAGCCCGATGCAGGCAGCGCCGCCTACTATGCATTCAGGCTCGCGTACGACCCGCCGAGCGAATTTGCGTTCGCCGCGAAAGGCGTTCGTGACGACCTTCCCTGGAAACACCGGGTTCGGATCCTCGCGCTGGAAGGCCAGATTTATGAAACGGACGCCGCAAATCCGGAGTTGGGCCAGGTCGGGCGCTTTGACTACGCATTCCTGATCTCGGTGCTGGCGCCGTTGCTCGTCATCCTGCTGATGCACGACATGATCGACGGAGAGCGTCGCGGCAATCGACTCGATCTGCTCGAAGCCACCGCTGGAGATGCCGGTGCGCTGTTCTCGTTGCGCTCTGTGCTGCGGACGATGCTGCTGGGTGCCGCGCTTCTCGCACCCTTCGTCGTCGCGGCTGCGTTGTCGGGCGCTTCGATCATCGACACCGGCCTGCTGATGGCGGTCACGCTGTGTTACTTGCTGTTCTGGATGGTTGTATCGCTGTGGGTCGCGCGTCGGTTGCAGGCCGGCGCGACCACAGCGGCGGCTTTGCTCGGTGTCTGGGCATTGACCGTGCTGGCGATTCCG
>CAZMEA010000188.1:0-5021 GCA_964565135.1 uncultured Woeseiaceae bacterium | reverse complement strand
TACGGCTTGCTGATCGTTACGCGCTGATCAAACGCATCGCCGCCGGCGGCATGGCGGAGCTTTGGCTCGCTGCCGACGATCGCGCAGATGCCAACGTCGTTCTCAAATTCCCAAGCGCTGAGCTCCTGTCCAGCGCCGGTCATCGTGAGCTGTTTCGGAAGGAATGGCAGACGGCAAGTCGCCTCATGCACGCGCACATCGTTCGTGTGTTCGAGTATCACGACGACGAGCGCCCGTTTTACGCACAGCAGCACATCGACGGTCCGGATATTGGCGCGCTGCATGCCGAGCCCCTCGAAAACCTGCTCGGGCCGATTGGACTGGTTACGGACGCGCTGCGTTATGCACATGGCAAGGGCGTCATTCATCGCGACCTCACGGCGCGCAATATATTGCTGGACCAGCGCGGCGCTCCGTACCTGATCGATTTTGGCATTGCCGGAGCCCGCACGGGCGGCACGCCCGCCGCGTCGAGTCCGCAGCAAAAGGCCGGCGAGGCCCCGCAGGCGGCCGACGATATCTACGCGCTGGGCGTGCTGCTTCACGAACTGTTGACCGGGCAGCCGCCTGGCGATTCCCTGTCTGCCCTGCGCAGGCCGTCCGGTGAAGCGGTGCCGACGGCGATCAGCGCGCTGGTCGAACGTATGCTGGACGCCGACGCTGAACGTCGCCCTTCCGCCGAGGAAGTGCACGACGCGCTGGCTGCAGCCGGGTTCCCGGCGCGCGCCGCAAACTTGCCGGATCGTTTCCGCGGCGGCGAAGCAGCCGACGTTGAGATCGAATCGGTCCGGCCGGCGGCTCGGCGCTCACCCGCCGACACCCCCATACCCGCAGCGAGCCGTGAGGCCAGCGGCCTTTCGCCCCGAACGGTTTACGGCGCACTGGCGGTTCTTGTTGCCGTTCTGGTCGGCGTGACGTTTCTACTGCCGGCGGCAGTGGATCGATCAGAGCCCGAGATTGCGGTTGAGACTGTCGTCCCCACAGAAGAGGACGCGACGGACACCATCGAGGACGAGGTCGATCCGCAGATCGTTGACGTCGTGCCCAGCAGCGGTCTCGACGGTGATAGCGCCGGCTTCAGTGAAAACCTGGGCCAGACCAGCACCGACTCGGCCGTGCTGGCAAAACTCGACGCCGACGAGGCTCTGGGCGACCTGCTGTCCCGTCTGGAACGACTCAAGTACCGCGGCGTCGAACGGTGGGGCGGTCAGCCTTATCTGGACGCCCTCGATGTCTACGCGGAGGGTGATGAGGCCTACCTCAACCGAAACTACCCGACCGCAGCGGAACGTTACGCGCGAGCCACGGACCTGCTCGATCCGTTCTTCGATCGAATCGATGCGGAATTCGACAAGGCCATGCAAGCGGCGAAGGCGGCGTTTGATCGTGCCGATTCTGTCGATGCGATTCGCCTTTACGATCTCGCGACCGCAATCACCCCCGGAAACGCCGATGCAGAACGCGGGCTTGCACGTGCACGAAACCTCGAAGCCGTGCTCGATCTCATGGCGCAGGGGCAGCAGTTCCTCGACGAACTCGCGCTGGAAGCGGCAAGGATCGCGTTCGAAAAAGCCCTCGAACTCGATCCACTCTGGGAGCCGGCGGAAGCGGCGCTGGAATCCGTTCGTGCCCGGATAACGCAAAGCTCTTTCGAATCGCGAATGACCGAGGGCTTCTCGGCGCTGGCGGCGCAGGATTTCGGCACGGCGCGGGCGGCGTTCAATGCGGCAAAGAAGATTTTCCCCGGCTCTCGTGAACCGGGCGACGGCTTGCTGCAAGTCGATCAGGAAGAGCGGCTGTTCCGCATCCGCACGATGGAATCCGAAGCGGTTGCGCTCGAGTCCAACGAGCAATGGGAAACGGCGGTGACGACCTACGAGGCACTGCTGGAGGTCGACGGCGACCTTGCCTTTGCGAAAGACGGGTTGGCGCGATCGCGCGAGCGTGCAGCGGTGCATCGACGGATTCAGGACTACATCGACGAGCCGGATGCGCTGAGCGACCCGGTCAACATGCAAAACGCAACCAACCTTCTATTGAGCCTGTCGCGCCTGGCAGACGTTGGGCCGCGGCTCGACGACCACAAGGAAGTACTGGCCCGTCTGCTGAAACGGGCCGCGACGCCACTGACGGTGGAGTTCGTCTCCAACAACGCGACAGAGGTTTCGGTTTACAAAGTCGGCCGGCTTGGTACCTTCGCCCGGACGGCGCTCGAGCTTCGGCCGGGGACTTACGTGGCCGTCGGCGTGCGGAACGGCTACCGGGACGTCCGTGAGGAATTCCGGGTCGGTCCGGAGATCGAGCTCGAGCCGATCGTTGTGCAGTGCGAGGAACCGATTTGATTGTCGATAGAGTCGTCGTTCGGGACGGCGAAGGCGAACGCAATTTCCCCTTGAGCGACCTGCCGGTACGCGTTGGTACCGGTGTCGATTGCGAGGTTCGCCTGCCGGGACCGGCAGGCGGCGCCGCGGCCGTGCTCGATGCACTGGACGGGCAGCCGTTCCTGCAGCCTCTCGGCAATGCCAATCTCACCGTCAACGGCGAGGCGCTGGTCAGTTCCCGGCGTCTCGCCGATGGCGATGAGCTCGGCTTCTTCGGCTCGCGCATCGAGGTGCGCCTTGCCGATGGCGCCTTGCTCCTGGCGGTGCGGCTCGAGGACAGTGCCTACATCACGCGGCCCCCCGAAATGCCCGGCGAAGCCGCAGCTGCCGAGGAGACCATCGCGCCGACAAACTTCAGGCGCGCCGCCGAAGTTGCACCTGTGGTTGAGAGAGCGCCGCTGTTCCGCTGGCAATATGCGGTGGGCGCCGCCGTTGCTGTATTGGCAGTGCTGTCATGGCTGCTGTTCAGTTCGAAGTCCATTCAATTCGACGTCCAGCCGGTCGGCGCGGATTCCGTCCAGGTGCGGGGCGGCTGGTTCAAGCTGCCGCTCGCGGATCGTATCCTTTTGCGAGAAGGGACCTATACCGTCGAGGTCCGGAAAGCGGGCTACTACGACGTTGCGCAGACCTTCGAAGTGGACGAAGCACCCAGCCGGACGGTCACCATCGAGATGCGGCGATTGCCCGGCTACCTGACGGTCGTCACCGATCCTTCGATTGAGGCCATGGTGACGGTGGACGACACCAACCTCGGTGCGGCACCTTTCGGTCCGCTTGAACTGGAGCCCGGTACGCATTCGATCAGCGTCGCGGCTGACCGGTATTTGCCGTTCACTGACAACCTGCCCCTGGAAGGTCTCGGCCGGGAGGAGGTTGTGCACGTGCAGCTGGTGCCGCAATGGGCTGACGTTGCGATCAGTTCGGAGCCGTCCAACGCGGTCGTCTACCAGGGCGACGACGAGATCGGCCGCACGCCCATGACGCTCGAACTGCTGGAAGGTCGCCATGAGCTGAGCGTCGTACTTGACGGTTTCAAAGCCTGGGACGGCGTCATCGAAGCGGCGGCAAACGTCGGCCAGACGTTGCCCACGATCATGCTCGAGCCGGCGAACGCCCAGCTGACGATCAACACCGTGCCGCGCGCGGCAAACGTTACCGTGGACGGGCGCTATAGAGGGCAATCGCCAATCACCCTCGCGCTGTCGCCGGATGTCGATTACCAGATCGGGCTGTCGAAAGCGGGCTACGGCTCGACCGACCGGCAGGTTCGACTGCGTGCTGCGGAGTCGCGATCGTTGACGGTGGACCTTGCCGCACGTACCGGAAAACTCACGGTTGCGGCGGTCCCGGAAGATGCCGAGATCGTCATCAACGGGCGTCTGCGCGGGACGGGTACGATGACCTTCGATCTTGCATCCGCTCCGCAGCAGCTCGAAGTTCGCCGTGCCGGGTACGAGTCCTATGCTCGTACGGTTACGCCGCGCCCAGGGTATCCGCAGACCATACAGGTACGTCTTCTGAGCGAGGAAGAGGCACGCTTGCGCAGCGTCGCCGCGACGATTACGACGTCACAGCGTCAGGAGCTGCGGCGCGTAGAGCCCGGCAGTTTCTCGCTGGGTGCGTCACGGCGCGAGCAGGGGCGCAGAGCGAACGAGGTGATCGTGCCGGTCGAGATTACCCGGCCGTTCTTTATCGGCGCTAAAGAAGTCACCAACGCCGAGTTCCTCCGCTTCAAATCAACGCACGATTCCGGCGCCGAAGTGCACGCGTCGCTGGCTGGTAACAATAACCCTGTCGTCAACGTCACCTGGGCCGAAGCGATTGAATACCTGAACTGGCTAAGCGCCGAAGAAGGTCTTACGCCGGCTTACGAAAAACGATTCGAGAAATGGGAACCGGTAACGCCGACACCCGACGGCTACCGCCTGCCGACCGAGGCGGAGTGGGCCTGGGCAATTCGTTATCAGGGTCGGCCGCAGGCGACGCGATTCCCGTTCGGGCCGTCGATGCCACCGCGCTCGGGTGCTGGCAACTTCGCTGACCGATCCGCGCAGGATCTCGTGCCGACCATCATCCCCGGTTACAACGACGGCTATGCGTCGACGGCGCCCGTCGGTACCTTCAATGCCAATGCTATTGGCATCTATGACGGTGCCGGCAATGTTGCCGAATGGGTGCAGGATTACTATTCTGTGCCGCAGCCGGGCCAGACGACCGCCGTAAAGGACCCGACGGGACCCCGCCGCGGATCGCAGCACGTTATCCGCGGGTCGAGCTGGCGGCACGCCGGAGTCACCGAACTCCGGGGCAGCTACCGCGATTTCGGCAACGGCGGCCGCGTCGACGTCGGCTTCCGTATCGCCCGAAACGCCGAATAGATGTAACGTTTTCGGCCTTTTCGGGTCTGATAGATACAAGGACTCGAAGGATTGCGTATGCGCAGGTTGTTGACCTACCTATTGCTTGGCCTGTTCGCCACGACCGCGCTGTCGGTGGCGCAGGAGACCGCGCCCCCTGACGACGTCGAGGCGGCGACCGAAGCAACCGAAGCGGACGATGAGGCCGTCGCAGAGGCGGACGAGGATGCCGACGAGGAGGACGCCGCCGAGTCCGACATCGACCTCGACGATCCCGCGTTTG
>CAZMEA010000187.1:3616-5022 GCA_964565135.1 uncultured Woeseiaceae bacterium | reverse complement strand
TCGAACCCGTTCCCTTGAAGTCGAACCGGTTGTCCACTTCGCGGTTCGCCTGGTCGACCGCGTTCGCCGCTTCGTGCGCGTCAAACTCGCTCACTACATCGAATGAAGGCATCGCCGAACTCCCGGCACGCTGACTCCCGCTCAGTTTAGCTCAAGCGTCGCCGGCTTTTTGCTGCTTGCGCGCCAGTTCGAGAAATCGAGGCGTCAGGCCAACGTCTTCATACACCGGGTCGCCGAACTCGTCTTCGCGTATGACTGTCTCGCCCGGTACGTAGGGCATTGCTGCCTGCACTGCATCCAGTCCGGCATGCAGCAGATCAGCAACCGCCTGTTCGGCGCTGACCCCCGGGAACAGCTCGGCCAGTGCTTCGATCCGAGCGGCGTCCTCGACGGGGAGACGAATGCTGTAGCGTTCGTCAGACAGTTCCGGGCTCTTGGCATCAGCCCAGGAGTCAAGTAGCGCTTTGAATGGCATGGCGAAGACGCTCGGGGTCCGGAATACGACGCGGCGGACATTAGCAAAAACTCGAATTGCTGCCCAGTTTCGCTTGGCGATGATCGTCGCTCGCTCTTCGACAATGCGGTCTCGTCCAGGGAGGGACAGCCATGCACACTGCAAGCGCGGAAGGCATCGGTGCACCCGACGCTCCCGCGGCCCACGCGATCCGACTGAAGGGTCGGCTGGCGAATGCCGGGATCAACGCTGCGCTCCGCTTCAGTGATCACCGCGTTTTTGCCGGCGGTGTCGCTGTTGTCGCAGACGCCAACGGCCGGCTTGATGTCGTCGCCGCTGCCGCGTTGACGCAAGCCGCTCGTCGCGGTCTCGTCTCCAGCGTCCGATTACCGGGCACGGAAGCTGAGCTGAATAACGTTGATGATTTACTTGGGCTCCTGCCGCCGAAAACCGAGCTGGTCACAGAGGCCAGGTTGCGCTCGACAACCGAGCCGTCATCGGCACAGCGCGCGATGGCCTGGCTGCCGTCGTCGTCGAAGCCGCGAATCTGGTGGCGTCACGGCACCACGCTGCCGGCAATGGCGTCCGGCGTACGCAGTCGCTGTCCGTTGCTCGCAGCAGAAAGCCCCACGAGCCTGTTGCCGGTATCCGGCATAGCCGCACCTGCCGAATCTGCGTGGCTCAGCCTTGCCGTGGACCTCGTTTCGTTTGCCGGGTCGAACGGTCGCGTCTGCAAGGACGCACTGTTCAGAGCTCTCGATACGTGTATCGCTGACGGCGACGAATTGCTCGATGTATTGAGTTGGGTCTGCCCGCGTCAGGCGGCCGACGCGCGGAGGAATCGTCGGCTGGCTGTCTTGCTCATTGGTCTCGGCGACCTGGTCAGCTTGGCCGGTGACGATCCTGCTTCCCTGGCCTGTCAGTACCGACTCGACAAGCTGCTGGGCGCCGT
>CAZMEA010000187.1:0-3516 GCA_964565135.1 uncultured Woeseiaceae bacterium | reverse complement strand
GGCGCCGTTCGAAGGAGCTGGCTCGTGCCAAGGGGTCTCTGCCTGCCCTGATCGAGCATCAGCCAAGTGCGAACTGGCGTGACGAACGACACCGTAACGCCTGGGTGAGTCGCTGGCACGACGCCGTACAGCGGACGATGGTGAGACATCGAAATCTGCTGGTGCTCTCACCGTACTCGTTGCTGCCGCGTTCCGGTCGTGGCAGCAGCGCGTTCGCCGATCTGCTTCCCCTGCTCGCCCACGCCGACGCTCTCGCGTTCTCGGGGCCGGTCGGCTTTGGTACCTGGTCCGCGGTCGACGTCAAGGCCTTTCTGGATCGCATGTGCGCAGAAGTCAGACGCTTCAATGCGGCCACCTTGATTGCGACCGGCGCTTAACCTGCGATACCTTCTGCCGCGCGGGGCCTCGATCTTGGGGGCTGGCAGGGGAGCACAGTATCGAGATCATCTGTTGCAAGCGATAACGCCCGACGTGCATGGCGTTGCAGTGCTGCTGCTAACGGCAGTTGCGCTTGCATTGTTCACGCGCGACAACATTCCGCTCGAGAGCTCGAGTCTCGCGATTCTGATCGTGCTGGTGACGGGCTTTCAGCTGTTTCCGTATGAGACGTCGACCGGCGATACACTTCGAGCCGTAGAGTTCTTTTCCGGGTTCGGCAACGAGGCGCTCATAGCGATCTGCGCCCTCATGATGGTCGGCAAGGCGCTCGAAACGACGGGCGCGCTGCAGCCGCTGGCGACGCTCGTCAGCGGGGCATGGTCATCCCGCCCGCTGCTTGCGTTGCTCGTGACCCTGATCCTGAGCGCTATTCTCAGCGCATTTATGAACAACACGCCGATCGTCGTGCTGCTGATGCCGATTCTTGTCGGCGTGTCACTCCGGGTGAAGTTTCCGGTCTCGGGCGTGATGCTGCCGATGGGCTTCGCCACCATCATCGGCGGGATGTCAACGACCATCGGCACGTCCACCAACCTGCTCATCGTCGGGATTGCGCGCGACACGGGCATCGTCGACTTCAGCATGTTCGATTTCATGTTGCCGGTCGCCATTGTCGGCGGCGTTGGCATCTTGTTCTTGTGGCTCATCGCCCCGCGGTTGTTGCCGGAGCGGATTCCGCCGATGGCCGATACGACACCCCGAATTTTCAGTGCGCAGCTGAACATTCAGGAAGGCGGATTTGCGGCCGGCAAAAGGCTGTCGGAAGTGTTGGCGAAGACGCGCGGCGATATGCGCGTCGAGAAGATTCAGCGCTCCGAATCCCTGTTTCTCGCGAAATTGCCATCCGTCGTCCTGCAGCCCGGCGACCGACTGTTCGTTAAGGGCACACCGGAGAAGCTGAAGGAATACGAGAGCCTGCTGGGTACGACGCTGTACAGCGTGTCGGATGACGAAAACCCGGTGGATGAATCGACGCCGCTGACCGCCGAAGGCCAGCAGCTGGCCGAGGTCGTTGTGACGCGCGGGTCGCCTCTGCACTTGCGCACGCTCGCAACCGCCCGCTTCGGCGCCAGCTACAAGTTGCTGCCGCTTGCCGTCCATCGCGCCCGTGCGCCCAGTTCGCAAATTACAGAAGACATCAACTCGATCCGTCTGCGCGCTGGTGACGTCTTGCTGCTTCAGGGTACTCGCGATGCCATCCAGAAGCTCAAGGAAAGCGGCACGATGCTTGTTCTGGACGGCACGACCGACCTGCCGCACACGGCGAAGGCGAATCGCGCGCTGGCGATTATGGGTCTCGTCGTTCTGGCGGCGGCGACCGGCCTGATGCCCATCACGATCAGTGCGATTATCGGTGTTGGCGCCATGCTGGCGCTGGGCGCGCTGACCTGGCGCGATGCGGCGGGTTCGTTATCCGTGCAGGTGATCATGATCATCGTGACCAGCCTCGCGCTCGGCAAGGCATTGATGATTACGGGGATGGCAGATTATCTGGCCGTGTCGTTTGTCGGTGTCGCCGAGGATCTGCCTATTCCCGTCATCCTCGGCAGCTTCGTTCTCATCATGACAATCCTGACGAACGTCGTTTCGAACAATGCTGCCGCCGTCATCGGCACGCCGATCGCGATTTCGGTTGCCCAGCAGCTTGGCGTGGACGCCGAGCCCTTTATTCTTGCCGTGCTGTTCGGTGCGAACATGAGCTACGCGACGCCGTTCGGGTATCAGACAAATCTGCTGATCCTGAGTACCGGGGGCTACAAGTTCTCGGACTTCCTGCGGGTCGGGATTCCGTTAACGGTCATCATGTGGCTGGGCTTCACGATGATCCTGCCGGTTCTGTACGACCTGTAGACGCCGCGCCTGGCTGGGCCAGCTGGCGTCAGGCGGCTTCGACTTCGTCGCTGGCCGAGTAGTGGCGTCGGATGATGTCCGGCATCACCGCTTCCGAGATCAGGAAGCCCTGCATCTTGTCGCACTGGATCGTTTTCAGAAACTCGTAGGTTTCCTGGTCTTCGACGCCTTCCGCGCAGACGGAGATCTTCAGACTGTGCGCGAGTCCGGTTACGGCCGCGAGCACCTGCTGCGCCACCGGGCTGGCTTTCGCACGCTGCAGCGCAGAGCGATGAATCTTGATTTCGTCGAACGGCAGCTGCTCAAAGGCCTGCAGCGAGGATGCGGCAACGCCGAAATCGTCCAGTGAAACGCGGAAGCCCTTGTCGCGGAAGCGCTGCAGAACCTTCAGGTGAGGCGCGTCAGCGTTTCCGACGTCGTTTTCGGTGACCTCGAACGTGAATCGTGACGGTTCATGGCCGTGTTCGCGGACAATCTCGTCATAGCGAGCCGGTAGCTCGCGATCACGCAGCATGCTCGGCGCGAGGTTAATGCAGGAGTTCAGCGTGAGGCCGCCTTTTTGCCAGCGGCTGATCTGCACGCAGGCCTCCTCGAGCACCAGCTCGGTGATCGCGCCCATCAGTCCAAACGCTTCAGCCTCGGGCAGAAATTCCAGCGGGCCCAGCAGGCCATGCTCCGGATGCCGCCAGCGGAGCAGCGATTCGGCCTCGCGGGTTTCCCACTCGTCGCCGTCGCTGCGTTCGACTTTTGGCTGGTATTGAATGACGAATTCTCGGTTGTCGATGGCCTGGCGCAGCTCCGCCTGGCTAATGCGCAGCATGCGCTGCCAGCAAATCCGGATCGCCTGCCGGAACGCATTGAGATCGTCGGCATCACCCACCCACTCGACGTTGCCGAACGCGTTTAGCTGGTCGATCAGGTCCGCTTTGTTGCAGGTGCGGAGCCCTTCGCGATCGGCGCAGACAATGAGGCCGAGCGGATACGCATCTCCCGCCACGCTTAAGGCTACGATGGTGTCGCCGGTAATGTCGTCCTCGGCAAGGCACACGATGCGGCGTGATTTGGCCCGCAGTGCGTCTGCGAGGCCGGCACTGCCGGTAAACGGCTTTCTGATAAGGCTCAGCTCACGCGAAGCCTCTGATATCGCCCGAATTTTGCTCAGGTGCTGGCTGACCAGTAACAGCATGACAACTCCGAAATACGTTGCTCGACGGGGCCATCCCAACC
>CAZMEA010000186.1:0-5095 GCA_964565135.1 uncultured Woeseiaceae bacterium | reverse complement strand
TTGGGATCGCCTTCCGCCGTGTTCAGCAGATCGTCATAGAAGCGATCGAAGTGTGCGGCGCAGCCTGCAGAGAGTGCACTTTTGGCCTGGTCGAAAGCGGCATCCAGGTTTTTGGATTGTGGGCCGACGCAAGGGGGCGGGGAGCTAGCGCAAGATGTGAGAGCGCCGGCCCACAAAATCGTCATTAATACAGTCAGTCGTTTGAAGTTGTTCGTAAACATGGCAGACCTCGTGATCAGTTCTCGAGCGGGCTTCGATACTCTTCTTCGAAGTACCCCGGAGGCGGTGCTGAAACCGGATAGTTCGTCGACTCGTCACCGAAGAGAATCGACTTGACGCCACCCACGATCTCCATCATTTCCGGAGTGATCGTGCCGAACGACTGGTTCAGCTGTTCGATCAGCGTCGCACGTGCGATTTCTTCGCGGGTTCGGGCGATGAGTACGGACGTCTCGTCCATGTCCAGGTAGATGTCGGAGGCCAGCACGGCCAGCGACTGGTCTGATGTGCTGCTCGACGACGCGACCAGCTGGTAGTACTGGCGGAACCGTTCGCTCAGACGCATGCCGGAGCGGCCGCGGAGCGACGGCGTGACGTCGGACGTGGACTCGCGCGGATTGCCGAGCAGGGTTTCCTGCAGCGTCCATGGGGTCATCTTGTTGCCGAGCTCGCTGCGCAGTCGTTTTTCGAGACTGATGCGGGTGTTGTTGACCGTGTGTTCCATGTCTGGCAAACGCTCTTCCATGATGCCGAGCATCTCGAGATAGGTAGCCCCGATCTGCTTGGAAAGGCGCTGACAGCCCGGATCGTTTTCGGCGCCTTCGCATTTGCTTTCGAGGTACAACTGCTGTTGCTGGTCGAGGCGACCGATGACTTCCTGGAGACCGGTTTCCATTTCGCGGGCTACGGTGCTGGTCTGGCGCAGGTCTTCGACCACGGTGGTCGGGAAGAGCCGAATGGTTGGCGTGTTGGCGCTTGCCGACTGCGCGATCAGAAACGTGATGATCAGCCCGGCAAGAACAGCCTTCAGGCACTCGCGGAACAATTCGCGCGAATAGCCGGACAAGCCGCTGGAGTGTGGTGGTGCAATGTGCATGTTCCGGTCTCCCTGGTTGGGGTAGTCAGTCGCGACTCGTTCCTGTGCCTAGGCGTGGAACGGTTTCTGCCTGAATTGCCGTACACGCTACGCGGCATACGCTGAACGCAACCTGAACTCCGCCGGAGACGGGTCCGCACAGGCGAGGGAATGCTCATCTGGGACCGTTGCCACCGCTTTCTCTCGGGGTATCAGCGCGGCAATGCTGGTATGGTCAGTCGTTCGCGCCCGGAGGAAAGCTGTGGTCAAACAGGATCTCGACGACTCTCTGTACTTTTTGAAGCGGTTTCTCAAGGGGCCCAGGCAGGTTGCCTCGATTTGGCCAAGTTCGCGCCATCTCACGCAGCAAATGTTCGCCAGCCTGTCGGTAGCGGATGGCGACCTCATTGTCGAGTACGGCCCCGGCACTGGTGCCTTTACCGGAGAGATACTGAAGCTTCGGGAGCAGGGGGTGAACGTACGGTACCTGGGCGTCGAGAAGGATCCCGGGATGCATGCGTTTCTGGCTCAGCGTTATCCGTCACTGGACTTTGTGCTGGGTGATGCCGCTGACGTTTTGGCACACTGCGAATCGAGGGGGTTGCCCCGTGCGCGGGCGGTGATTTCGGGGCTGCCGCTGATCTTTTTCGACTGGCCTGTCATGCGAGACATCGTTCGGGCTACCCGTGCAACGCTTGAGCCTGACGGTGTGTTTCGGACTTTCAGCTATGTGCATTCGTTCCCAACGCGCGGCGCCCGTGACCTGCGGGAGCTCATGCGTGAGCATTTCGAAGACTTTTCGGTCAGCCGACCCGTATTGCGTAACTTGCCGCCTGCGTTTGCCCTGACCGGCAGCGCCCCCGCCAAGGCGCCGGCAGCGGGTCGGGACGCGCGCGTGTCCGGGTCGCCGGAGTGCCAGTTTGCCCCCAGTCTGGGTGAGTGACGGCCAGCGGCCATTGAGTTTCCGGCAACATGCGTAACCTGATTTTCTGGGGCCTGTTCCCCTTTGCATTACCGCAGGCCATTCATCTGAAGCGAACGGCGCCGCGCTACAGGCCACCCGGCTGTGCGACAAACGGCGTCGTTGGTAGTGGTGATCGGTTGCGGCTGTTCGGTATAGGAGACTCTGTGGTTGCGGGGGTCGGCATGGACGTCTTGCGCGACGCGCTTGTCGGGCAGGCGACCCTGGAGATTGCACAGCAACTCGACCGCTCGGTGCACTGGTCGGTGCACGGTCGTAGCGGTGCTCGGGCGCAGCATTTGCTCGAAGACTATCTGCCGGATCTGCCCGAAGAATCTGCCGACGTGATCATCCTTTCTGTGGGCGTCAACGACATTACGGGAATGACCATGTTACCGATGTTTCGCCGCAGGCTCGGACGTCTGCTGGACGCGCTGCACCGGCATTCCCCGAATGCGGTGATCGGCGTTTCCGGCCTGCCACCGCTGGATTACTTCCCCTTGCTGCCGGAACCGTTGCGATTTGCCTCCGGGCAGCGCGGACGGGCATTTGACCGCGCTGCTCGCCGCCTGGTCGAGCGTCGGGAACGCGTCGTGCACATGCCGGTTCGTTTCGATTCCCGCGAAGACAACTTCTGTTCCGATGGCTTTCATCCTTCGGTGCGGAGTCATCGCAGATTTGGCAGACTAATGGCGAACCTGCTCATCGAGGAGCTGCGCGGCTGACAGGGCCATTTCCTGCGATGGGCGTTGCGACCATCGGGGGCGGTCATGGAATCTTCAGTCAAGTCACGCGTCAGCGAACTGCTCGCGGAAATCCACAAGCTGGAAGATGAACTCGAGGATGCGATTCGCACTCACGAGGTCGACTTCCTCTACCGGATCGATGGAACGCGGATCCGATTCGAGCGCGCAGTCGAAGAGACGCATCGCAAACTAAAGGTCGGATTGCTGCGTTGGCTGGGTGATGCCAGTCTCAGGAACCTCGCCTCGGCACCGTTTATCTACGCGATGATCCTTCCGTTCGCACTCCTGGATGCGTTTGTCAGTACGTACCAGGCAATCTGTTTTCCGCTGTATCGGATCCCGAAGGTGCCGAGGAGCCGCTATATTGTTATTGACAGGCACCAGCTCTCGTACGTCAACGCCATTGAGAAGTTGAATTGTGTCTATTGTGGCTACGTCAACGGCCTGATCGCCTACGTTCGTGAAATCTCAGCGCGAACGGAGCAGTACTGGTGCCCGATAAAGCACGCTCGCAAAGTGCTCGACCCGCATCGTCGCTACGCGCGGTTTGCGGATTTCGGCGACTCCGAGGGCTTCCAGAATCACGTGGCCCGAATGCGAGAATCCCTGCGCAACCACTCCGAGGCGTGACGTTTACTGGTCGCTTAAGTCCGTCCAGCCCAGCGCTTCGACCATGATGTTGAAGATTCGGTTTTGCTCGATGACGCCACGAACGCGCTCGGAGCCAGGACCAGTACCGTACAGTGCAACGTCCTCGCCCCCGTGGGTTTCGTCTCGGTCAATAGAACCGTCGTTGTTCGGGGTCTCCATCGGTATCAGCGATTGCGCGAGCGCGTGGACCCCGGTTTCCGGCGCAGGTCTGGGAAGCTCGGTGATCGCGCCCGGACCGTTGTGGTAGCCCAGCGTTGTGTACGGCTGCCCATCGGCGGCGAGGTGAGGCTCGGCGTTTGGCTGGCCGGACGAGTCGTTCGTGTGAACGAGGCCCAGTATCGGATTGCCACGCGTCGCATAGCCGCCCATCGTGAAGACGTGCGAATGATCCGCCGTTACCAGGATCAGGGTGTCGTCGGGATCGACTCGTTCAACGACTGCCTGTATCGCACGGTTGAACTCCTGGGCTTCTGTTAGTGAATAGCCGGGCTTGCTGTCGTGATGACCGTGATCGATTCGCCCGCCTTCGACCATGAGAAAGTAGCCATCCTCATCGCTCTCGAGAAGCTCGAGTGCTTTGAGGCTCATCTGCGTGAGGGTCGGCTCCGTCGAGTCGGCGGTTTTCTCCGCCATGTAGGTCATGTGGGAGCGTGCAAACAGACCAAGCGCCTGATCGCCGGGTGTCAGCGTTGCAAGCTCATCAGCCGTCGTTACGAAGCGTCGGTTTTCAGCGCCCGCGAGCCATGCTGCCGGAAGGTCATCATCGGGATTCACGCGTGCGCCGCCGTTGGCTGCGCCGTAGAAGTGTGACCGGCCGCCGCCCATTGCGACGGTGAGGCCGCCGCCTATGTCATCCTCGATGAGTTGGCGGGCAATATCCCGACAACCTGCGTATTGCGCGGCTTCGGGCATGTAGCGGTCGTAATCCCAGTTTCGGTCCGGCGAGTGTGCGTACATGGTGGCGGGCGTCGCGTGGGTCAGTCGGGTTGTCGTGACGACCCCGGTCGCCTTGCCGCGTTCGCGCGCAATCGCGCCCAGCGACGTCAGGGGAGAAAGCAACGACGCTGCGCAGTCCTGGCGCAGCACGTCCGGCGCGACGTTGATCACGCCGGCGCGAGTTTTAGTGCCGGTCAACATCGCCGATGCCGTGCCGGCCGAGTCTGGAACCTGCTGGTTCGTGTTGTAGGTTTTTACCAGGGCGACATTCGGGAACCGCTCGAAGGCGAGCCAGTGCTCCTCACCGCTCATGCCTTGCGACTGGCCGTCGAAGATTCGTGCGGCGGTAACGGTGGCGACGCCCATCCCGTCGCCGATGAACAGAATGACGTTCTTCGCCGGTTCAGGAGCGTCTGCTTCCGGCGCAGGCCGAGTGCACGCGGTCAAAAAAAGGCAAAGAAGCAGACCCGCTGCGATCAAGGGTCGACGGCAAGTAATGAACATGAGACGCATTTCCGCTGTAGAGGTAATTCGTGGGGCATCGCGTCAGGCAGATGCAGGTCGAATGTTACCGTCCATTCGGTTACTTGTGGGTGAATCGTCGATGAATCCGTGAAATTGGCCGGTCGCTGCGCTGCCAACTCGCGGTACACTATCGGTCAAGTGGCGCTCGGTCCTTACTTCGCTTGGGCCAGGCCGCGACTCCAGGCAGGTGGTTGGTCGGAA
>CAZMEA010000185.1:0-5120 GCA_964565135.1 uncultured Woeseiaceae bacterium | reverse complement strand
TATATCATCTGCTTATGAGTCAAAAGTTAAACCCGCCAAACTGGGTTTTTGTTTGCGAAACGATGCAGCAGATGGAGGAGAACCATGACCTACCGTGGACCGCAGGTTGTTGATCTACAGGAGATTTCAGCTCTCAATCTTGCGTTTATCCGATTGCTCGCCGATGCCTCGGAGGCTTCCACACTGTTGGTGGACGTGCCGGGGAGCCTGGCCGATCGCCTGGCATCGCTATCGATAAAGGAACGGGCGTCGGTTGCCGCGGTTCCTTTTTTCGTCTTCTCGCTGCGTGAGCGGGACGACGACTACTGGGAGCAGCTCTGCGCCGAGACGGTCAATCTCGATCTTCTGGCGGATGCGGCGCCCGTATCCGCGGGTCGCGCTCGATTCGTGTCCGCGGCGCTGGCCTTTATGTGGCAGATGTCCCGGCGCAATCCATACACCTTGCGGCTCATCAGCGGCGCGAGCCTGCACTGGTGCGAACGTCTGGCCGAGCAACCCCTGATGACCGTGATACAGCGCGCGTCGAGTCGCGACGACCTGCTGACGCTTCGCGCAGGCGAGGATCATCGACTCTGGTCCCGGTTGACGTCGACCGCAGGCATCGACAAGCGGCTTCGCGCTGCGGTGCAGCTGTCCGCGCTGCAGACGCTGTTGTTTCATCCCGGAACTTCGACTGATCCAGGATGGCGATCCGCCGCCTGTCGCTCTCGGGTGCCGACCTTCCGCGTGGCTGACGACAGGTAGCGCAGTAACAGGAGCGGGCACATCGCCGCTAGGTGTATACAATACGCCCCGCTATGTATGCCCTCTCAATCCGCAATCTAACCAAAACCTATCCCAATGGCGTTCAGGCCCTCAAAGGGATCGACTTCAACGTCGAGCCCGGTGACTTTTACGCCTTGCTCGGTCCTAACGGTGCCGGCAAAACGACGGCGATAGGCATCATCTCCTCGCTGGTCAATAAGTCCGGCGGGGATGTCGAGATCTTCGGTCACAACATCGACACCGAGCTGGAAGCCGCCAAGAGCTGCCTGGGCCTCGTTCCCCAGGAAATCAACATGAACCTGTTCGATTCCGTCGAAAACATCGTGGTGAATCAGGCAGGCTATTACGGCATCGGCCGTCACCTTGCGATGGAACGTGCCGAAAAGTATCTCGGTGAGCTACGCCTGTGGGATCGCCGCAAGGACTCGGCGCGAAACCTGTCGGGCGGCATGAAGCGGCGATTGATGATTGCCCGCGCCCTGATTCATGAGCCGCGTCTCCTGATCCTCGATGAGCCGACCGCCGGTGTCGACATAGAGATACGACGGTCGATGTGGGACTTCATGCAGCGGATCAACGCGGAAGGCACGACCATTATCCTGACGACCCACTACCTGGAGGAGGCCGAGAATCTCTGCAGGCACGTTGCGATCATCGATGAAGGTCGAATCATCGAAAACGCGCCGATGAGTCGTGTCCTGCGCAAGCTGCAGAAGGAAACGTTCGTGCTCAGTCTCAAGGAACCGATTGCACCGTTGCCGGATCTTACGGCGTTCGAAGCGCATCTGGTCGGCGACGGAGACCTCGAGGTCTCGCTGCATACAGGACAGGATCTGAACGAGGTTTTCGGCCTGCTTAGCGACAGCGGAATCGCCGTTCAGAGCATGCGAAACAAGGCGAATCGACTCGAAGAACTGTTCATGGATCTGGTCGAGAACAAGCAGGCGGCATCGTCATGAACGTTTCCCTGAACGTTACCGCGATTCGCACGCTGGTCCGCAAGGAAGTCATCCGCGTGCTGCGGATCTGGGTACAGACCATCGTCCCGCCGACGATAACGATGACCTTGTACTTCATTATCTTCGGCAATCTGATCGGCAGCCGTATCGGTTCGATGGATGGCTACAACTACATGCAGTACATCGCGCCCGGACTTATCATGATGTCGGTGATTACGAATTCCTACGGCAACGTGGTTTCGTCGTTCTTCGGCGCAAAGTTCGGTGGTCACGTTCAGGAGATGATCGTGTCCCCGATGTCGAATGCGGCGATCGTTATCGGGCACGTTGCGGGCGGCGTTATTCGCGGCCTGCTGGTCGGTACTCTGGTCACGGCAATCGCACTGTTCTTTACCCGTCTCGAAGTTCAGCATCCGCTGGTCACCATTTCCATGGTGTTTCTGTCGTCGGTCGTATTTGCCCTGGCGGGCTTCGTGAACGCGGTGTTCGCCAAAAAGTTCGACGATATCTCCATCGTGCCGACCTTTGTCCTGACCCCGCTGACGTATCTCGGTGGCGTCTTCTACTCGATTTCCCTGCTACCGGACTTCTGGCGCACGATGAGTCTCGCGAATCCGATTCTGTACATGGTCAACGCGTTTCGCTACGGCATACTCGGCGCATCAGACATCAGCATTGGCTATGCATACCTTATTGTCATTGCCTTCGTCGTCGTGCTGTTTACCGTGTGTATGACGCTGCTTAACCGCGGCGTGGGCATTCGCGAGTAATGTGCGGACGGTTCGCCTTCTATTCACCGACGGAGGCGACCGCCGCGTTGTTCGGTGCTGAGGCGGCGGCAGATCTTGCGCCCCGATACAACGTCGCGCCCACCCAGGAGATCGCAGCAATTCGGCGTGACGGCAACGGCAGGGAACTGGTCCCGTTACGCTGGGGGCTGGTGCCGTTCTGGGCAAAGGACCCGTCCATCGGCAATCGCATGATCAACGCGCGGGCAGAGACCATCGCGGAGAAGCCGTCATTTCGCGCCGCATACCGCAAGCGTCGGTGCTTGATACTGGCCGACGGTTTCTACGAGTGGCGCCGCGAGACCGATGGCAAGACGCCGTACTACATCTCTCTGGCGAGCGCCGATCCGCTCGCATTTGCCGGGCTTTGGGAGAGTTGGACGGACAAGTCGACCGGCGAGTCACTGCAGACGGCGACGATCGTCACGACGGCTGCGAACACGTTCATGGCCCCCCTGCATCACCGGATGCCCGTCGTACTCGTGCCTGAAACGGCAACGGGCTGGCTGGATTCGCCGGACGATGTGCTGTCGGCCTTCCAGGACACGGCACCCGAGCTGCGCGCGTGGCCGGTCAGCCGTCGGGTAAACAGTCCGGCGAACGACGACGCAGAGTTGATCGACGCCGTTGGAGCCCGAGTCGCGCACTGAATTGCGCCGAAGATTGGGGTCAGTCGAGATCTACGCGCTGGAGGCCGACGACCAGCGCTCCCGGGCCGGCATGCACACCGATCGCGGTGCCGAGCGGTGTAACGCCGCTGCTTGTGGCGTCTGGCAGTGCGCTCTGCAGCAACGCCTCGAGTTCGCGGGCGTTTTCTTCGCAGTCCGCATGGGCGACCAGGAAACGAAGTTTGCCCTCAGGTGCCCTCGCCGCGATGTATTTCGCGAACGGCTTCAGGGGGTTCTTTCGCCCGAACAGAATGCCACCTGACGATACCTGTCCGTCCGGCAAGGTCTTCAACACCGGCGTGATGCGCAGGACGTCGGCGAGCATCTTGCGCGACTTCGGTACCCTGCCGCCGCGGACGGCGTAGGTGAGATCGCTGACGATGCCAAACGTAACCGTCTGTGGAATTGCCCGGCGGAGGCGCGCCAGGGTGGTCTCGAGATCCATGCCGGCCTGCGCACATTCGGCAGCCAGAATCGTCAACAGCCCCTGTCCGAGTGACGCATTCTGCGTGTTGATGACGTGGACCCGCCCGGAAGCCTCGACCCTGGCGGCGGCGCTCTCGGCAGCCTGCAACGTTCCGCTTACGCGCGCGGTAAGGCTTACGGACAGGACGTCCGGGTAATGACTCGCAAGGAACTGGTACTGTCGTCGAAAGTCCCCGGGCGACGGTTGCGATGTTGTCGGATGCACCGGGTTCCGGCGCAGTTCATCAAAGAACTCGAGCGGCGTGATGGTAACCTTGTCGAGGTAGCCGCGCTCGCCGAACTGCACGCGCAGCGGGACGATATGGATGTCCAGTTCTTCGAGCAGTTCGTCGGGAATGTCGGCCGCCGAGTCCGTGACAACGGCAAAGTGCGCAGATACATGGTGCGTACTATGCTGCTGTCGCTGCATGTCGTCCGCTTTCTGACCCGTAACTTCACCGTACTCCGCCGCGGTTCTAAACACCGCTTCCGGGTCGTTGACATGGATATGAATCTTCGCCTTGCGCTTGGTGCCTGCGAGCACCATCGAGTCGCCCAGACGCGCAAGGCCCTGTCGCAACTTGCGACGGTCGATGTCCGTACCGGTCACGATGCATTCCGTGCAAAAACGGTATCGAAGGTCACCTTCTTCACCGGCCGTTTCGACGACGTGGTCGTCGTCAGGCAGGCGGCTCAGGTCGGGCTGCTCAATGATCGTCCCGTCGACGATGTAGCCGACCATGCCTTCAATCAGGTCAACGAAACCTTTGGCACCGGCATCGACGACGCCGGCTTTGCGCAGCGCTTCGAGTTGGTCCGGTGTCCGCGCCAGGGCTTTCCGAGCGGCGTCGACGGCGCCGGTAAGTACCACAGGAAAGGAATCGCCGTTCTCGTCCGCGATCCGTTCGTGCAAGCCCTGGGAGAAGGCAGCGATCACCGACAGGATGGTTCCCTCGCGGGGATTCGACAACGCGTCATGGGCGTATTCGCTGCCGAGGGCAACGGCACTCGCGAACGATTCCGTTGTGAACCGCGACAGTTCTTCCGCCGAGTCGCTCATGCCCTGAAAGAACTGCGCGACGATGGCGCCCGAGTTTCCGCGCGAGCCGTCAAGCAGGTCGTCGGCGATTGCCGCCAGGAGCTTGCCCAGGTGGGCGTCGCCCGCATTCCGCAGCGTTGCCAGCGCCGCGCCGAGCGACAGGCTCAGGTTCGTGCCGGTATCACCGTCCGGTACAGGGAACACGTTAATTGCATTCAGCCCATCCTGGTCCTTTATGACCCGGTGGATGCCTGACCGAAGCGCTGCAGCAAAGCCCTCCGCATGCAGGTGCATTGAAACCGACGCCGTCATTCCCTGGCCTTCGTGCCGAACAGAGACCTAGTCCCGGGCCAACAGGAAGGTCGATCCGCGGTACTCGAGCAAAGCGCCTTCGGGCGTGATGCGCTGCAGCCTGGGACCTTCTTCTGTCGTGTCC
>CAZMEA010000184.1:0-5123 GCA_964565135.1 uncultured Woeseiaceae bacterium | reverse complement strand
CGAGCCCTTGATGTGCTCCTCGAAGGAGGCATACGCCCCGTGCATCGTGCAGATCTGCATGGCCTCGGTAACCGAGATTCGCTGGCTGGGTCCCCAGACGCGCCCGCGCGCATCCTTTCGGGTCACCATGCTCTGGATTGCCATCATGGGTTCGTAAGGCCCGGGCGTGTAATCGGACGCCGGCGCGACCGGGATGTCGTAGTCGAGGAAGCTGCGGTGCGCGAACATGGACTCCATCTTCTCCGGGCCGTAGTCGACCCATTTGTTGCCGTGGTAGTACGCATAGGTATAGAACGGCGCCGGGACCACACCGGCGGCCTTGATACGGCGCAGCAGATCAGGGTTGATCAGCGAGCAGTGCTCTATGCGGTGTCTCGGATTCGGACCGGTGTGATCGGCAAGCACGCGCTCGTACGCGTTCAGAACCATGTCGATGGTCAGGTCGCCGTTTGCATGGATGCCAACTCGAAAGCCATGTGCGACCGCGTCATCGACCGCCGCGTGAATAGCCTCCTGGTCCATGGTCAGAATGCCGTGGTCGTCGGTGCCTTCGTACGGCGTACTCATGTACATGGTCCGTTCGGAGGCGGAACCGTCCGCCGAGAACTTCACGGCGCCAACCCGAATGACGTTGTCGCCGAATCCGGATCGGATGCCGGCCATCTTGAAGCCTTCGTACACCTTGCTGTTGCCGCCCGGCATGTAGGCCAGTCGAAAGTAGAGCTCGTCGGCGTCGCGCGCGTCCTGATAGGCAACCAGGTCGTCGTAATTACCGAACGCGTCCGTCGTCGACGTCAGTCCGGTGGCGGCCATGTTTCGCGACGAGATCGTCGCCGACTGCTGACGCACTGCGCGGTCCATGACCGGCCATGTGCCCACCTCGAAAAACACCTCGCGCGCGTGTTCGGCCACCTTGCCCGTCAGCTCCCCGTTCTCGCGGAAGAAGCGTCCACCTTCGGGATCCGGCGTATCCGCATCCACACCCGCCATTTCGAACGCCATCGAGTTGACCACGCCCGTATGTCCGCCACGATGGCCAACGTAAACCGGATGATCGGGAACGGCCTCGTCGATGTCCGATCGGTTCAGCGGCCGTTCGTCCTCGAACTTGGTGTCGTCGTACATCACACCGCGCACCCAGTGGCCCGGCGGCGTGTTGGCGGCCTTGCCCGCAAGCGCAGACTTCACATCGTCGATGCGGCGCAGGTTGACGTTGACACCGACCGCTTCCTCGGCAAACAGCGGATGACTGTGGGAATCGATAAAGCCCGGTGTGACTGTCCGGCCGCGCGCATCGATCCGCCGCGTGTTAACCCCGGCCAGAGACTTGATGTCGTCGTCGCTGCCGACGGCAAGCAGGTACTCACCGCGCACGGCGATGGCTTCAGCGACCGGCTGTGCCGGATCCATGGTCAGCACCTTGCCGCCCGTTACGATCATGTCAGCCTTGCCCAGCGCTTCATTCGCCTGCGCGGGTGGCGCCGCCACGCCAGCCGCCAGACCGAACGGCACCGCACTCGCCGAAGCACCCAGAAAGCCGCGTCGCGAAATCCTGCTCATCGTTATCTCCCCATCATTGTCCCGCCGGTGGTTACAGACCGGATCCGTCGGCCGAGTAGATCACCCAGATCTTCGGCCTTACTGCCGTTGTCATGCTCTGCACGCAGCGTATCGGCGCACTCGAAGATAGAGCCTGCGATGTTCGCTTTGCTGACCTACGCAGTTTCGGGTCCATCACTTGAGAGAACGCCATCGCGACGGCGAACGCGACCCCAACCACGATACTTGCCATCGCACTGAATCTCTCACCGCTCATCCTAGCTCAGTTACGCGGCATCGGGTGCAGCTCCCCGCTGACGCCGTCGACCAGCAGCCGGGCTCCCGACGCGCGAACCACCCAGTAGGGGCGATGCACGAGTTCGCCCTCGTCGGCCTGCAACCGGAATCCTGCGAGAACCCGAAACGCACGGCCAAGCGCGTGGCGTGTGTATCGCTCCGCCTGTCGACGGCCGGTGCCGGGATCCTGCCGAACCGGCAAACGCGAATCGGCCTCTGACCTTACGGTCTCAATGACGAAGCTGTCCGCCGTCGCCGCGCGACCGGTTCGTGCATCCACCAGGCAGTCGACCTCGAACGGCCGCCGACCAAACAGCCATCGAAGGGCGCCACGCACGACGTAGCGAAAGTACGGATAGTAGACGCGACCTTCGATCTCAGGCCGGGCGCCGCCCGGATCGAGCGTCGCGACGCGCTCCAAAATTTCCTGTTCGTCGAACGCGTTTTGCATACAGAGAAACTCAGGCATCGCGCGACGCCTCCCGCAATGCCCTGTCGATCTCGCCCGCCTCCGCCGCCAGGGCCGGGTTTACAGCCGCCTGCATCGACCTGGGTATTGGCCCGACGCGATCGGCTTCATCCATTGCGGCCACGATGTCGGCGGGGACCGGATGGGCGGTTTGCGTGGCCAGGCTGACGATCACGATGGTGAGGCTCGAGGCAAGCACGCCGACGAGCATCGGCGCAAGCTGCGTCGACTCGACCAGCTGCGCGTATTCCCAGACAAAGGACACGGTGGCACCCGCGATGATCGACGCAAGGGCACCCGGTGCATTCGCCTTGCGCCACCAGACCGCGCAGACATACGCGGGCAGGAAGGCGCTGCCCAGCACGGTCGTCGCAAACACGACAATGCTGAACACGGTGGGCGGCTCCTCCAGCGCGACGACGTAGCCGACGACGGCGATCGCGGTCACCAGCCCTCGCGAGATCATCACCATCTGCGTCTCGCTGGCGTCAGGATTCACGAAGCGTTCGTAGAGATCGCGGGATGCGATGGAGCCGGTCTGCAGCAGCAGCGAGTCAGCGGTCGACATGATCGCCGCCATGATGGCGGCCATGACCAGCCCGGTGACCGCCGCCGGCAGGAGCGCGCCGGCTGCCTCGAAGATCGCCATTTCAGGATCGTCGAGGTCGGGCAGCAGCACGACCGCGAAGATGCCGAGCATGTACGGCGTCGGCACGAAGAACAGATTCCAGAGCGTTGCCCAGGCGCCCGCCTTGCGTGCGGTCGCTGGTCGACTCATCGCCATGTGTCGGGTAACCACGTGTGGCCAGCCCATATAGCCCACCGAGAAGATCAAAAGCGCGCCGGCGACGATGCCCCAGTCGCCCTCGAAACCGAGCCCCTTGCCCCACATCGTCAGAAGGGTCGGGTCGATGTCGGCAACCGCGTTGTGCGCGCCGGTCAACCCGCCCAGTTCGAGCAGCACGGCACCCATGATCCAGACGACGCCGACCAGCATGATGATGCTTTGAAAGAAGTCCGTGTAGGCCACCGCCAGGTAGCCGCCCATGAACGTGTAGACAAGTATCACCGCGACGGCGATGGCCAGAGCGACCGGGTAGTCGAGCCCGGTGACCAGCGCCATGCCCTTGCCGCCGGCGATGAACTGCGCGAGAACGTAAAAGCCGAGCAGGAAGACCGTCAGCACGCCGGAGACCAGGCGAATTGCCGGCAACGGATAACGTTTCTCGAGATATTCGATGGACGTCAGCGCGCCGAACATCTGCGACAGCTTGCGCATGCGGCGACCGATGACCGACAGATTGAGGACGCCGCCGCCGATATCCCCGACGGCGTACCACAAGGCCCAATAGCCCTGTGAGAAGCCGAGCCCGCCCGCGCCGAGAAACATGTAGCCACTCATCGTGGTGGTCTGCAGGGTCAGCGCTGTCGTTGCCGGACCGACCTTGCGACCGCCCAGCAGGTAGCCCTCCAGGTCTTTGCCGGCGCCACGGCCCATCGCCCAGTAGCCGATGCCCAGGACGACGACGTAATAGAGAACGAGAAACACGACGACGGTCGTGTTCACGATGCGTCGTCCGTTTCGTCACGCTCCCAGTGACGAGTGCGCCGCAGGAATATGAGTGTGTAGATGATCCAGAAGACCGGAAAACCGAAAACGATCAGCGCAGTCTCGAGCGGCAGGCCAAACACGGCGTCGCGTCCCGGCCGGTCAGATCGGTGAGCCGGGCGGTGCCGGCGTCGGCGCAAGCGATTCGATGCTCGCCGGATCGGTCCGTACTCGCTCGATTGTTGCGGCGAGGTAGCCGAAGTGGGCACGCCAGTCGACATCCGACTCGCGGGGTGCGCGCCCTGCGAGCCAGCTCTCGAGGCCGTTGATCGCATCAAGCGCCAGCGCGCGTACCTGTGTATCCGCCTCAGCGTCATGCGCCAGCAGCAAGAGGTGCGTGAGCAGCTCCGTGTTCGTGGCGCGCTGGATCTCGGCCTCGAGACCGGTCTCCCGATCCGCGTACCAGGTGGTGGCCGCGAGCATGCGCAGCAGCTCGTCGAAGCCCGGCAGATCCGTCTGCCTCGCGCTGGCCGCGATCATGCGCGCCGCGCGTTCCCGATTAAGGAGCACTTCTAGGGTCAGCGACACAGCGGCGCGCGCCGGCGCCAAGGCGTCGAACGTCTTGCCGGTCCGACGGGCGAAGGTTTCGCGGGTCAGTCCGTAGCCCGGCGGGCGCGCCGGTATCGAATCGAGCAGCGGATCGGGCAGTCGCAACGCTGAGGGCGTCAAGGTTTGCAGGAGTCCGCGAATCGCCGCGCGCTGCTCGGCGCCCTCGACCGGATCCGTCGCGCGCTGGCCGTCGCCCTTCAGCGCGTAGCGGAAGCGTTCGCCACCAATCAGCTTGCCGGCTGCGTGTATCTGGTAGCGATGCAGCAGATAGACGGGGACGAGCGTTTCCTCGAGCGTGGCCAGCGGCATGCCGGGCCGGATATTGCGTTCGGCAAAGCGCTCCAGTGCGTAGCTTCGGACGCGCATCAGACGCTCCAGCTCTTCCAGCCCGTTCGCACCGTTGTCCCAGAGATTGCCGTCCGGGTGGGCGGTGCCGACAGCACGCGAATCGGAATCGGACACGAAGCGGAGGCCGCTCGCGATCGTATCCGCCATGATCGCGGCGCGTCCGGCGGCGTCATCGACGTCGTCGGGAAAATCCTGGTAGGCGTACAGCACCGTGCGTTTGTCCCAATCGCCGATGCCCACGTCATAAGCATCCGACAGATCGAGACTGCCGTCGTCGGCGAACTGCACGAGCGGGAACGGATAGTCCATCAC
>CAZMEA010000183.1:0-5161 GCA_964565135.1 uncultured Woeseiaceae bacterium | reverse complement strand
CATAGCACTCAATCTGATCGCCGACTTTGACGTCGTTGTAGTTCTTCACGCCGATGCCGCACTCGGTGCCGGCGCGAACTTCGTTGACGTCATCCTTGAAGCGACGCAGGGACTCGAGCTCGCCCTCGTAAATCACGACGTTGTCCCGAAGGACGCGAATCGGATTCGAACGCTTGACGTAGCCCTCGACAACCATGCTGCCCGCGATGTCGCCGAGCTTCGGCGAGCGGAAGACTTCCTTAACCTCGGCAACGCCGACGATGTTCTCGCGAATTTCCGGCGACAGCAGACCGCTAAGCGCAGCCTTAACGTCATCGATCGCTTCGTAGATGATGCTGTAGTAGCGAATATCGACGCCGGAATCCTTGATGGACGTGCGAGCCGCGCCGTCAGCACGAACGTTGAAGCCGATGATTACGGCATTGGATGCGGCGGCCAGCACGGCATCAGATTCCGTAATTCCGCCAACGCCGGAGGCGACCACCTTCACCTTCACTTCGTCCGTCGACAGCTTCATCAGCGCATCGCACAGCGCCTCGACGCTGCCGTGCACGTCTGCCTTGACGATCAAAGGCACGATCTTCGCCTCGTCCTCGGTCATCTGGCTGAACATTTGATCCAGTTTCGACGCTTGCTGCTGAGCCAGCTTGGACTCTCGCGATTTGCTTTGCCGGAACTCGGCAGCTTCACGCGCCTTACGCTCGTTCTTGACCACCAGGAAGTCGTCGCCGGCCGTCGGAGTATTGGACAACCCAAGCACGGCAACCGGCGTAGACGGCCCGGCCTGTTTCACGGTATCTCCGGATTCGTTGAACATGTTTCGAACGCGACCGTACTCCTCGCCCGCGATGATCATGTCGCCCTGATTCAGCTGGCCGGCCTGAACCAGCAGCGTTGCAACCGCACCGCGTCCTTTCTCGAGACTCGACTCGATAACGATGCCTTTCGCGGGTCCCTCGGCAACGGCCGTCAGGTCCATGACATCCGCCTGCAGCAGGATCGCTTCAAGCAGATCGTCGACGCCTTCGCCGGTAACCGCTGACACGTTAACGAACAGGTGGTCGCCACCCCAGTCCTCCGAAATCACTTCGTGCTGCGATAACTCGTTCCGCACCCGATCGACGTCTGCATTCTCCTTGTCGATCTTGTTCACAGCCACGACGAGCGGCACCTCGGCCGCCTTTGCGTGCTGGATGGCCTCAATCGTCTGCGGCATTACGCCGTCGTCGGCAGCCACCACCAGAATCACGATGTCGGTAGCCTGGGCACCGCGAGCGCGCATTGCCGTGAATGCGGCGTGGCCCGGGGTGTCGAGGAACGCGACGTCGCCCTTGTCCGTTTTCACTCGGTAGGCGCCGATATGCTGAGTAATACCACCCGCTTCGCCTTCGGCTACTTTCGTGCGACGGATGTAATCGAGTAGTGAAGTCTTGCCGTGGTCAACGTGGCCCATGATGGTTACGACCGGAGCACGTGCAACGGCATCACCCTCGAGCTTCTCTTCATCAGCGAGCAAATCGACATCTGCGTCGATGCCGGAAACCGGCTTCGGCGTGTGACCTAGCTCTTCGACGACGAGCACAGCCGTGTCCTGATCGATGACCTGGTTGATGGTCACCATTGCGCCCATGTTGAACAGCGCCTTGACGACTTCGTTGCCCTTAACCGCCATGCGCTGCGCGAGATCCGCGACCGAGATACTCTCAGGCACCTCCACTTCACGGATCACCGGCGCTGTCGGCCGTTCAAATCCGTGCTGACCGTCGCTATTGATATTGACCGGCCGGCGGCGAACCGGGCCCTTGCGCTTGCGGCGCCCGCTCTTGTCGCCCGCAACATGCAGCTCTTTCCGTCCGTAGCGCGTTTCCTGCGGCTTGCCCTTCTTCTTTTCCTTCTCCTTGGCACGACGGTCGCGCGCTTCTGCCTCGGCCCGCTCCTGACGTGCTTTTTCTTCGGCGGCCACAGCCTGCGCTGCAGCGCGTTCAGCCTCTTCCCGTGCCTGGTCCTCGGCCTGTTTCTTGGCTTCCGCCTCGCGCTGGCGCTCTTCTTCCTCGCGCTTCGCCGCTTCGGCCTTTTCGGCTTTCACACGCTCCAGCTCGGCCTTCTCCGCATCGATGCGGTCCTGCTCCTCGCGACGCTGCCGATCAAGCTCTTCCTGTTCTTTCTGTGCCTGCTCTTCGAGCACGTCGCGCTTGATGTAGGTTCGCTTGCGGCGCACCTCGACATTCACCGTGCGCGAACGACCCTGTGCGCCGGACAAACGAAGCTCAGACTGAGACTTGCGCTTCAGAGTGATCCTGCGCGGAGCACCGTCACCAGCCGTGTCATTCTGCCCATGACTGCGACGCAAATGCGTCAGCAGCTCGAGCTTTGCGTCTTCGCTAATCGTGTCATCAGACCCCGAAACCTTGATACCGGCCTCGTCAAGCTGCGTCAGCAGCTTGTCCACGGGGACTTTCAGCACTTCAGCGAATTGTGCAACGGTCACATCAGCCATGTACTAACTCCAATTCCTTATTCAGGCTCAGGCCTGCTGTTCAGCCTCAAACCAGTGGGCGCGCGCCTTCATAATCAAGGCCGCAGCCGCTTCTTCGTCCATCTCGTTTATCTCGAGAAGGTCGTCGGTGGCGAGCTCCGCGAGGTCCTCTCGCGTAACCACACCCTCGCTGGCCAGCTTGAACGCAAGACCCTTGTCCATTCCGTCGAGCTCGAGCAGATCCGCAGCGGGCTCGGCTTCGTCAATCTTCTCTTCCTGCACGATGGCCTGCGTCAGGAGAACGTCCCGGGCACGATTTCGCAGTTCATCGACGATGTCTTCGTCGAATTCCTCGATCTGCAGCAGCTCGGACTGCGGCACGTAAGCCACTTCCTCGATCGTCGAGAAGCCTTCCTGAACAAGGATGAGGCCGATTTCTTCGTCGACATCGAGCTGCTTCGAGAACATCTCGATGAGCTCACGCATTTCGGCTTCGCTCTTCTCCTCGGCATCGCTCTCGGTCATGACGTTCAGGTCCCAACCGGTCAGTTCGCTCGCCAGACGGATGTTTTGCCCGCCGCGGCCGATAGCCTGGGACAGTTTGTCCTCCTCGACGGCGATATCCATGCTGTGCGAGTCCTCATCGACCACGATCGACACGACTTCGGCCGGCGACATCGCGTTGACAACGAACTGCGCCGGATTGTCGTCCCACAGGATGATGTCGACACGCTCGCCTGCCAGCTCGTTTGACACGGCCTGCACGCGAGAGCCACGCATGCCCACGCAGGCACCGACCGGGTCGATTCGATTGTCATTGCTCTTGACGGCAATCTTCGCGCGGAGCCCCGGATCGCGGGCAGCGCCGAGGATGTCGATCAGTCCCTGGCCAACTTCGGGTACTTCGATCTTGAACAGCTCGATCAGGAACTGGGGCGACGTACGGGTCATGAATAGCTGAGGGCCGCGTTGCTCGGAACGGACCTCCGTCAACAGCGCCTTCATACGATCCTGCGGCCGCACCGGCTCGCGCGGAACCATCTGCTCACGCGGCACGAAGCCTTCGGCGTTGCCGCCAAGATCGATGTACACGCCGTTTCGATCGACGCGCTTCACCAGGCCGGAGAGCAGCTCACCTTCGCGTCCGGAGAACTCCTCGACGACCTGCTCGCGCTCTGCTTCCCGAACTTTCTGAACGATGACCTGCTTGGCCGTCTGCGCGGCGATGCGGCCGAACTCGACCGACTCCATCGGTTCCTCGACGTAGCCACCCGGCTCCGCATTCGGATCGATATCGACGGCATCGATCATGCGCAGCTCGCGGTCCGGGACCTCCAGTTCGGTTGACTCGTCCTCGAACACCAGCCAGCGTCGGAACGTGTCGTAATCGCCACTGTCCCGGTCAATCGCCACGCGGACGTCGATGTCGTCGCCATGACGACGTCGGGTCGCCGAAGCCAGAGCCGCCTCGATCGCCTCGAAAATGATGTCTTTCTCGACGCCTTTCTCGTTAGAGACCGCGTCGACGACCATCAGAATCTCTTTACTCATCTGTCCATCACTCCAAATACGCCCTGTTCCGATTCAGACCGCCGGAACGAGCCGAGCGGAGGCAATCGCTGCAATGTCGAGCTTGTGCGACTGGCCGTCCACCTCTACCTCAATACTCTCGTCGTCCGCAGCGCGCAGAGCGCCGCGAAAATTCCGTCGGCCATCGACGGGCGTACGCAACTTGATGCGAACGTCTTCACCCGTGAAACGCTGAAAGTGCGCGGGCTTTGTCAGCGCCCTGTCCAGACCGGGCGAGGACACCTCCAGGGTGTAATTCCCCGGAATCGGGTCCTCGACGTCCAGCACGGTGCTGACCTGCCGGCTGACCGCCTCGCAATCGTCCAGACCAATTCCTTCGGGTCCATCGATAAACAGGCGCATCAGGCCGGTGCGACCACCAGTGCGGAGCTCCAGATCGATCAGTTCGTAACCCAGCGCCTCCACGCTTGGCTCGAGCAGATTTCTCAATTCCTCACTAGTCACGTTAACAAAAAGCCCTAATTCACTGTTTCAAAAAACAAAAAATGGGCCAATGGCCCATTCTTGTTAGTGCGGACACGGGATCCTTCCCCTGCCCGTAGACAACAAAAAACCCCGTGGCGGGGTTCGTTATCTACCAAGACTCTGGTAGCGGGAGCCGGGTTACGCGCAAACATGCGTTCTCCGTTTCCTCGCCGGCGCGAATTATACGGTATCAGAGCACCGCGCCGCAATGCCCCGCCGCTGCGTAAGCATCTGAATCAGCGGCTGGAAGTGGCCATCATGCTGAGAATCTCGAACAGCATCTGGGCCCCTACCTGCGCGGTGTTGCTGGTCGCGTCGTATTCCGGCGCCACTTCGACGACATCCCCGCCAACAATGTCGAGATCGGCGCAGCCGCGCAGCAGCGCCTGAACCTCCCTGGGCGACAGTCCACCTACCTCCGGGGTACCCGTCCCCGGTGCGAATGCCGGGTCAATACCGTCGACATCCAGGCTCACGTACACCGGTCCGTCGCCGAGCACGTCTCGTGCGCGCCTTACCACCTCCGCAACACCAAGCTCCGCAAAGGTCTCCGCATGGATCACCGTCATGCCTGATTCGTAGGAGAACTCCCAAAGGTATTCAGCGCTGCCGCGAATCCCGACCTGTACG
>CAZMEA010000182.1:0-5205 GCA_964565135.1 uncultured Woeseiaceae bacterium | reverse complement strand
GAAAGCGGCATTCTTTACGTCACGTCGCGCAAGCATTGCTCGACACGCATCATGGCACCGGGTGCCGAACGTGACGCGATCCTGGAATTGCCAACGGGTGAAACCATCGCTGATTACGCTGTGCTCTCCGGCTTCGGCGTACGCGGCCCGGACGGCCTGCCGATGTTCAAGCCGCCCTACAACCGCATCACCGCGATCGACATGAATACGGGTGATCATCTCTGGTACATCCCGGTCGGCGAGACGCCCGATGTCGTCCTGAATCACCCGGACCTGCAGGGCATGGACATCCCGAACACGGGCTATGGCCTTACGGTCGCGCCGATGGTCGTCACGAAGACGCTGCTTATTTATGGCGGTAATGGCAGTGACGGTACGCCCTACGTGTACGCCGTCGACAAGGCGACCGGGGAGCAGGTGGGTAAAGTCGAGGCTCCCGCCGACCACCGCTACGGTATGATGACGTATATCCATGAAGGCAAGCAGTACGTATTGCTGCAAACGGGCCCGACGCTGACGGCGATGGCCCTTTACGAAGACTAGACAAGACGGGATGGCGCCCGGGTATTGACTGCCCGGGCGTTCACCGCCCGTTCAGGACCCGTTTGCTATCGTCTGAACCGGTAGCGAGGCAGGAGCATAGCAACTCAATGAAAATCGCCAGGACACTGATCATCGCGCTGCTCGCAGTGTGTTTTTCCGTCAGCAGTTACGCCGATCCGCGTACGCTGAACGACTCCGTCTACACTAAAGCGCAGGCGGACAGCGGCGAGGATCTTTACAAAACGCATTGCCTCACCTGCCACGACAAGAAATATTTCCGGCCCGTGCTGAAACGCTGGAGCGGACAGCCGCTTGGCGTCTTCTACACGGTAATGGTCACGTCCATGCCGGAGAGCAATCCGGGCTCCCTCAGTCTCGAGGAATACAGCGACATCCTGGCGTATATCCTGTCGCTCAGCCGCTACCCTGCGGGTGAAGAAGAGCTCGCCTCCGCGATCGAATCACTGCATGACATTTCGATTGCGGAACGCAAGTAATTACTTTCAAATCAATCCATTGCGCATTGCGTGACGCATTTTGCGGCGTCGCCGCGTTGGGTTTATTCTCTCTCGACGGGGTCAATCCCCGGAGGTCATCAGGCCCGCCTCCGGGACACTTAGACGTAGCCATCCTGCGCGCACCCCACGGTTTCGATGGGCACTGGGGGGATTCAAATGGCAAATAGTAAAGGTTTCGACCGCCGCGCATTTCTGAAGGGTGCCAGCATGACTGCGCTCGCAGGCGCTGTGGGTGCAGGCAGCACGGCCGCAACGGCAGCACCGAAAAGTGCCGCAGGAAAAGCCGGTACGAAGCTCTACGACTTCGATGACGTCGTGAATCGCGTCGGTTCAAACTGCTTCAAATACGACGGGCAGATTGCCAAGTTTGGCGCGGAGTACTTCGACATCGGCATGGGCGTCGCCGATATGGATTTCCACGTTGCGCCGGTCATAACAGATGCGTTGAAGGAGCGCGCCACCCACGAGAATTGGGGCTACCTGGCCGAGACGAACGGACTGCGGGAAGCGATTGTCGAGTGGAACAAAGATCGGTACAACGTCGACGTCGATCCCGACACCGTGACAATGTGCTCGGGCGTGCACAACGGCCTGATCTCGACACTGAACGCGGTGTCGCGCCCCGGCATGAAGACCATCATGAACACGCCGACATACAACGGCTTCTACACGGATCTTCGCCTGTCGCGAACGCTTGTCAACGACAGTGAAATGTACGTCGACGACGAAGGCAAGTACCACGTCGACTGGGACGATTTCGAAGCCCGCCTAACACCGGACACCGGCGCCTTCCTGCTTTGTAACCCGCAAAACCCGACAGGCAACTGCTGGTCGGAGGACGATCTGCTGCGGTTCGGCGAGCTCTGCCTGAAGAACAACGTCGTCGTTCTGGCAGACGAGATTCACTGCGACTTTGTCATGGAAGGCCAGAAGTACATTCCGTTTGCGAGTCTGCCGGACAAGGACATCGTCAACAACAGCCTGACCTACAAGTCGGCGAGCAAGACGTTCAGCATCGCCGGCCTCAAGCACGCTTATTTCTACTCGACGAACCAGACTCTGCTCGATCGCGTTCGCTGGATGCACCGTGCCGACCTCAATACGATGGGAGTCGTCGGTACCGAAGCTGCGTTGCGCGGGGGTCGAGCCTGGTTTGACGCACTGCTGCCCTACCTCGATGCGAATCACGACTTCGCCGAGGCTTACATCAGCGAGCGCATTCCGGGGGTCAAGTACAAAAAAGCACAGGGAACGTACCTAGCATGGCTGGACGTCAGTGAACCGGTGAAGGGCATGGACTGCGCGGCGCGCGCCAAGAAAGAAGGCCTGAAGACCGCGGAGCACTACTTCGAGAAGTGGCTGGTCGAAAATGCCCGGGTACAGCTCAATCCCGGCTCGAACTACGGTACCGGCGGCGTTGGTCACATGCGCATGAATCTCGGCACCAGTCGCGCCAACATCGAAGCAGCACTCCGAAACATCGAGGCTGCACTCAAGAGCGCCTGACCGGCACAGCAACCAGAGTGACGAAAAACACCCGCCCTTTCGGCGGGTGTTTTTTTATGCGCTACCGAGCTCGCCCCACCCGGCAATCGTGTGTATGCAGACGGCCGTCAGTCGAACCAGGTCGTCAACATCGACCCATTCGTTCGGTCCGTAGAAGCCACCACCCAGCGAGCCAATCCCGTACGCGGGTACGCCAAGCAGTCGGATGGGGTAGCGAATGTCGCCGGCATAATGATTCGGATACGCGTTTGGCGGCCGACCGGTAACGCCATCGATCGCATCGCGAAGCGCCAGGCTCTCACCCGCATCCCACTCGGCCTTGCCGGGATTCGTTCGATAGCCAACCGTCTCCAGGCCGAGCTGGAAGGAACCCTCCTCGCCGATGGGTAATTGCTTGTAGAAATCGACCAGTTCGCTGCGAGCCGCGTCGAGCAATTCGCGCCAGGTATCGTCGCCGCCGAACTTCAGGCGAAACGTTGCCGCTGCATCCTGAGCCACTGACCCGACTCGATCACCGCCCTCGAGTTTGCCGAGGTTTACCCGCACGTTGGCGAACGCAGTGCGTCGCAAATGCTCCAGGGCCGCGATGCAGGTGTCCAGTGCATTGCCACCGGCATCCCATGGCGCCGAATCGATGCTGTTTATCTCCATTTGCGGCGCGCGCCAGCCGGTGACCGATAGCTCGAGATCGAGAATGCCCTGCACTTCGTTCTTGACGTCCTCCAGGCCACGGCCGGTCTCCGCGGGGTGCACGTACAGGACACCCGCCAGCGACGACCCGGCTGCCCGCAGTCGTTCGAAGACAGGAAGACTGCCCCGGCTGCCTCCGCCCTTCCCGTGCAGGCTCATGACCACCGGCAGCGGCCCGCCGGCCTCGACCAACGCCGCCGCAGCAACCAGCATCGCGGCGACACCGCCTTTGTCATCGGCCGTGCCCAGCCCGTAGATCCGGCCGTCGCGAACAACCGGTTCGTACGGATCCGTTAGCCAGCCGTCCTCAACGATGTGCGTATCGATGTGCGAGAACATCGCATGCGTCGCCTCTGCACCGACGGGGTGGCCAACAAGATTGATGAAGGGCCCGTCACCCGGCGGGTTAGGCGGCATGAATTCCGGATGATCGAGATAGTTGCTTGGACGATCCGCAGACTCGTCGATGCGATACGGCAGCTCGTTGAGATACTCCCGCACGACCGATTGCGCCTCAGCCGCCGTTTCACCACTCTGACTGCGGATGCGAACGAGGCGCATCAATAAGTCGACAAGTTCCTCACGCCGGCTCTCCGCAAGTGCCATGGCCTCGCCCGCGCCCAACTGCGCACTGGCCAGTGGCGCCGTGCCAAGACCGGCAATACCGGCGGCGGACGCCTGGATGAACGCCCGTCGGCTTGTCGGGGGACTGGAAAGTTTCGTCATGGTCGAACCTGCTCGTCGGTTGCGTTCTAAAGACTCTGCTGCGCCATGGTAACTGCCGCCTGAACGGGGTCGATCACCGGCACGCCGAGTTGCTCCTGCGCTGCACGTCGATGCTTCGCCATTCCGGCACAGCCGAGAACTACGGTTTCGGCGCCGTCCTCGTCGATCAGCTCCCGGCCCGTCATGACGATGCGCTCCAGCGCACCGGGATCGTTCGCCACTTCATCGACGCTCATTTCAAGCGGCCGTTCGCCGGCATGAAACTGCTGCATGCCGATGTTGCGTATGTAGGCAATGTGGCGCTGAATCGATTCCCGGCCCAGCGCAAGTACGCCAAACTGGCGTTCGAACGATGCCGACAGCGCCGCGGCACTCTCCTGGATGCCGTGTATTGGCTTCCGACAGAGAGTGCGGCTCTCATTGACGCCGGGATCGCTGTAACAGGCGATCACGAAGGCATCGTAGTTGCCGCAGTCGGCCGATATGCGTCTCACGACTAGTGGCACAACTGCCGCGACATCGTCGTCGGATTCGATGCCGAACGGACCATCCTCCAGCGTCACGCAGTCGATCGCTAGCTTTCCCGGCTGCCTGTTGCCGGACACCGCGTCATCGATACCGGCCGTGACGGACGAGTTCGAGTTCGGGTTAATGATGAGGATGCGCTTCTCGGTCATAGGCCGAGGTCGGTGCCGAAATTGCTTGCCCTGTCGAGCTCCGGAGCCAGCTCACCCGGCATCCCAGTGCAATCAATCTTGTTACGCGCAATGAACTCGCCCGAGCCACGCTCGGCGATAAGCTCACCGCCTTCGACGATGATCTCACCGCGGCGGATAACCGTTGTGGGCCAGCCAGTGATCTGCATGCCCTCGTATGGCGTGTAATCCATATTGTCGTGCAAATCATCCGCGGTAATCGTTCTCTCAACGTGCGGGTCCCAGATGGCGATGTCCGCATCCTTGCCTTCGGTAATCGATCCTTTGCGCGTATCGAGTCCGTAGATGCGGGACACATTGCCGGCGGCCAGCTGCACAAAATGATTGAGCGTGATCCGGCCTTTGACGACGCCCTCGGAAAACAGCAACGGCAGGCGCAGCTCGATGCCGGGAACGCCGTTCGCGATCTTGCGAAAATCAGGCTTTGGCCCGGCGGTGAACTTGCCCGAGTCGTCCATGCGATAGGGCGCATGATCCGAGGAATACACCTGGAACGTGCCGTTCTG
>CAZMEA010000181.1:0-5208 GCA_964565135.1 uncultured Woeseiaceae bacterium | reverse complement strand
TGAAATCCATTCCGTACAGCTTTTACCCGATTCTTGCGATCGTGTTTGTTCTTGCGGTCAGCGCCAGCGGTCGGGATTTCGGGCCGATGCTGACGGCGGAAACCCGTGCGCGAAACGGTCAGGTGCAACCGGGATTCACTCAGGAGCTGCCGGCGTTGCATGGGGATACCCTTGACGCGAAACCCGGCATTCCGGAACGGCCGGTGAATGCGTTCCTGCCGATACTCGTCCTGATCGGTGCCTTGCTCGGTTCGTTGTATCTGTCGGGAAACGGGGACTCGCTGACAGAGATCATCGGGTCGGCGGATGCGTACAAGGCGATGCTTTGGGCGTCGTTCCTGGGCGCGCTGACGGCGGCCGTTCTGTCGGTTGGTCAGCGAATCCTGTCAACGCATGAGGTTGTCGACGCCTGGTTCGGCGGTGTTCGTGCTGCGATGTTCGCGATGATTGTTCTGGTACTTGCATGGTCTCTGTCGTCGGTGACCGAGTCGCTGCACACCGCGGACTATCTTGTGTCCGTGCTGGCCGGCAATCTATCACCGCAGCTGGTACCTGCGACCGTGTTTGTGTTGTCCGCCATCACGGCGTTCACGACCGGTACGAGCTGGGGCACTATGGGCATACTGATGCCCCTGGTGATTCCGTTGTGCTGGGCGGTCATGCAGCAGAGTGGCCTGGATACACCCGCTGACATGCACATTCTTTATTCGGCAATCGCCTGCAACCTGGCGGGTGCCGTCTGGGGTGATCACTGTTCGCCGATTTCCGACACGACGGTCCTGTCGTCGATGGCGAGTGGCTGTGACCATATCGAACACGTACGCACCCAAATGCCGTACGCGTTGGTCGTCGGATCGGTCGCTCTGTTGGTTTGTACCTTGCCGGCGGGTTATGGCCTGTCGCCGCTATTGTTGCTGCCGCTTGGAGTTACGCTCCTGGTCGGTGCTCTGTATTTGCTCGGGCGTCCGGCCCGCAGCGGTACTGCTTAACGGTTTTCGCCTGATGCCGTATACAGCTTCAGGCTGGCTGACGTACCCTGTCTTCAGTGGTCGAACTCCGGCCAAGGTTCGAGGATCAGGCCCCAGTCGGGCCGCCCATGAGTGACAAACCCGTCATCGCTGTTCCGGCCTGCCGACGCGTTCTCGAGCCGCATCCGTTTCACATGGTCGGTGAGAAGTACATCACCGCACTGATCGAGGGCGCCGACGCGCTGCCGTGGATGGTGCCGCTCGTCGGCGGTGGAGATGTTCTCGAAGACCTTTTACGTCGCGTGGACGGTGTCTTTCTGACCGGCAGTTACTCGAACATCGAGCCGCATCACTATGGCGGTGAGGCGAGCCGGCCGGGCACACTCCATGACCCCGATCGCGACGCGACGACGCTTCCCCTGATTCGGAGCGCCCTGGAACGCGGCATGCCGATCTTCGCGGCCTGTCGTGGATTTCAGGAGCTCAATGTCGCGCTTGGAGGCACGCTGCACCAGCACGTTGAAGAAGTCCCGGGCTTCAACGATCACCGCGAAGATCCGAAAGATCCGCTGGACGTTCAGTACGGTCCCGCGCACCGGGTCGACTTCGTTGCTGGAGGTCTGCTCGAGTCCTTGACGCGCCAGTCGTCCGCCGAGGTCAACTCACTGCACTCACAGGGCATCGACAGGCTCGCCGACGGCGTCACCGTCGAAGCGACGGCGAAAGACGGCCTGATCGAGGCATTTCGTGTCGACGGTGACCATCGATTCGCGCTGGCCGTCCAGTGGCATCCCGAGTGGAAGGTCACGGAGAATCCTGTTTCGCTCACGCTCTTTCGGGCGTTCGGCGAAGCCGCGATTGCCTACGCGGAAGAGCGACCGGCCCGCCGGCAGACCCGAAGTTTGCTGAGTAATCTCGGCAGCGTGGGCGGGTCATGAGTCCGGCCAGCATTTTTCAGGCGTGGTTCCAGCAGCACGACATCGAAGATGTCGAGGCGTTTGTCCCGGATATGGCGGGTGCCGCTCGCGGTAAGGTGATACCGGCGAAGAAGTTTGCGTCCGGCGAGATGAAGATGCCGGAAGGCATCTTTGCGCAGACCGTGTCCGGCAACTATGTCGCGAACGACAAGAACGTCGAGGACCGGGACATGGTCCTGGTGCCGGATCCCGAAACGTTGCGCCCGGTGCCGTGGGCGACCGAACCGACGGCGTCCGTGTTCTTCGACTGTATGCGCAAGGACGGCAGCCCGGTGTCCACGTCGCCGCGGCAGGTACTGCGAAACGTCCTTTCCCTGTACGAGGCGCGCGGCTGGACGCCGATCGTTGCGCCGGAGGTCGAGTTCTACTTGCTGAGTCCGCACGCCGACCCGGCAAAGGAAGTCCAGCCTCCCGAAGGCAGGCTTGGCTGGACGGAAGTCGCCAAGCAGCCATACAGCGTCGATGCAATGAACGACTTCGACCCGTTCATCAACGACGTGTATCAGTACTGCGAAGTGCAGGACATTCGCATCGACACGCTGTCCCAGGAAATGGGGCCGGCCCAGTTCGAGATCAACTTCCTGCACGGCAATGCAATCGACCTGGCCGATCAGGTCTTTCTTTTCAAGCGCACCGTGCGTGAGGCCGCGATCGCACACGAGATGCACGCGACGTTTCTTGCGCGACCGATGTCCCACGAGGCCGGCAGCGCGCTGCATGTGCATCAGAGCATTGTCGACGCTAATGGCAACAATATTTTCTCCGACGCAGACGGCGGGCCGAGCGATCTGTTCTACGCCTATATAGGCGGTCTGCAACGCTATATTCCGGAGGCCTTGCTGGTACTCGCGCCGTATCCCAATTCTTACCGCCGCTTCCTGAGTTACTGGGCGTCTCCGGTCAATCTCGAGTGGGCTATCGACAATCGGACGGTCGGCCTGCGCGTGCCCGAGTCAGAGCCCGACGCGCGCCGGGTCGAGAACCGTCTCGCAGGGTCGGACGTGAACCCTTACCTGGCCTTGGCTGCAAGCTTGGCGTGCGGTTACCTGGGTATGGAAGATATGCTCCAGCCGCGCGACCCGATTGAAGGTAGTGCCTACGACCTGCCTTATTCCCTGCATCGCGGAATGTTTTCGGCACTGCAGGCGTTTGAGGAGAGCGACGCAATGCGCCGCGCGTTTGGTAGCTCCTTCGTGACGCTCTACAGCAAGCTCAAGGAAAACGAATGCCTTGAGTTTGAGGAGATCGTTACGCCCTGGGAGCGCCAGGTGCTGATGTTCAACGTCTGAACAATTTCAGCATGTGAATGCGCCGGATGCAGGCCATCTGCCCCTTGGCTACCATCCTACGCACCGGCAGCAGCCAAACAGGGGAAGGCGATGAGCGTGGGGCAAGCGCGCACGGTCTCGGAGTGGCAGACGCTCGATGCTGAGCACTATCTGCATCCGTTTACCGATCACAAGGACCTCGGCGAAACCCGCAGCCGCATTATTGCTCGCGCTGACGGAGTCTACATTTACGACGCAGAAGGGCGGCAGATTCTCGACGGCATGTCGGGCTTGTGGTGCGTGAACGCAGGCTACGGCCGGCAGGAACTTGTTGATGCTGCGACTGCGCAACTTGGTGAGCTGCCGTACTACAACAGTTTCTTTCAGTGTGCGAGTCCGCCATCCATCGAATTGGCGCATGTCCTGAGCGGATTGTCGCAGCCGCAGTTCGAGCGTGTGTTCTTCGCAGGGTCTGGCTCCGAATCGATCGACACCATGATTCGCCTGATACGTCGCTACTGGGAACTGATGGAGCAGCCGCAGCGCACGACGATCATCGCGCGGACAAATGCGTACCACGGGTCGACGATTGCCGGTACCAGCCTGGGCGGCATGTCGCTGCAAAGAGCGCAGGGCGGACCGTTGGTGCCGGGCATCGAACACATCGAACAGCCGTATTGGTTTGGATCGGACCGGAGCCTGTCTCCGGACGAATTTGGTGTTCACGCGGCCCAATTGCTCGAGGCCAAGATCGATGAGCTTGGTGCCGAGAACGTTGCGGCGTTCGTCGGCGAGCCGGTGCAGGGCGCTGGTGGCGTCATCATTCCACCCGAAACCTACTGGCCGGAAGTTATGCGTATCTGTCGAGAGCGCGACATCCTGCTGGTCACCGACGAGGTGATCTGCGGCTTCGGGCGCCTCGGCGAATGGTTCGGTGCCGACTACTATGGCGTCGAACCGGACCTCATGACATTCGCCAAGGGCGTGACGTCGGGTTACCTGCCGCTCGGCGGCGTTATGGTCGGAAACAGGGTCTCCGATGTGCTCGTCGACCGCGGTGGAGAGTTCTTTCACGGCTACACATACTCGGGGCATCCTGCCTGTTGTGCCGTGGCTCTTGCGAACATCGAACTGATGCAGAAGGATGGCCTGGTGGAACGCGTTCGTGATTCGATCGGTCCGCGGTTGCAGTCCCGATGGGCGTCACTCGCTGAGCACCCGTTGGTCGGGGAGACTCGCATGGTAGGTCTGATGGGAGCGCTCGAGATTGTCGCTAACAAGGAGACGCTCGAACGCTTCGATGAGGAGCAGGGAGTCGGAACCTTGTGCCGCAATCTGTCTGTCGAGAGTGGCCTCGTGATGCGCGCTGTCGGCGATACGATGGTTGTCGCTCCGCCACTCATCATCGACGAAGAGCAGGTCGATGAGCTGGTCGAGAAAGCGTGGCGAGCACTCGACCTGACGCTGGCGCGCCTCAAAGAGGAATAACGGTATCGTGAGCAAAAACATGTCGGATAACGCGGTCTTTCGGGACAGCGTTTATGGTACGAATCCGGAGCCAACCTATGCGGGTGCTCTATCGTTTATGCGGCGCAAATACACGCGCGACCTGGAAGGTGTTGACCTGGTCGTGACCGGCGTGCCGCTCGATACCGCGACGACCAATCGGCCGGGTGCCCGGTTCGGGCCGCGCGCCGTCCGTGCGGCGTCGACCGTCATGGCGTGGACACGCCCGTACGGCCTGGATTTCGATCCGTTCGACAAACTCGCCGTCGTGGACTACGGCGATTGCCTTTTCGACTTCGGACGGCCGGAAGGTGTGCCCGACGAGATAACCAACCACGCCGCCGAGATTATCGGCCAGGGGCCGGCGTTGCTGTCCATCGGCGGTGATCATTTCGTCAGTTTTCCGCTGCTCCGGGCACACGCGGAGAAGTACGGCGCGCCGCTGTCGCTCATCCATTTCGATGCCCACAGCGACACCTGGGCGGATGA
>CAZMEA010000180.1:2148-5215 GCA_964565135.1 uncultured Woeseiaceae bacterium | reverse complement strand
GCTTCAACGAAGACACCGGGCACTACGACTTCGGCGAGATTGACTGGCAGGAGTTCAAGGATGTGCTTGCCGGCAACGGTCCCTGCAATCGCGAACGCATTCAGACGCGGACCTCGGCGCATGCCGACGGTGCCTGGGTTCGTGAAGCAGCCCAGGCGCACGCAGACAAACGTCTCGCGGGGCAGACCGAAGCGGCCTGAGCTCAGTCGGACGCTGAATTGGAGCAAACATCATGAGTAGCGACTGGCCACTGTTTGAAGTGTTCATACGGGCGCGATCCGGCCTGTCACACCGTCACGTCGGCAGTGTGCATGCGCCTGACGCGGCGATGGCGCTCGACAACGCCCGTGACGTATACACCCGTCGCAACGAAGGCGTCAGCATCTGGGTTGTGCCGTCAGTAAACATCACGGCGAGCGATCCGCAGGACAGCGACGCGCTGTTTGAACCAGCCGCGGACAAGGTCTACCGCCATCCGACCTTCTACGAGATTCCCGATGACGTCGAAAACATCTGATACGGATCGCGACTCGGCGGCGTTTGCGTATACGTTGCGGCTTGGGGACAACGCACTGGTCCTGTCGCAGCGGCTTATCGAGCTGGTCGCAAACGGACCGGAGCTCGAGGAGGAGCTGGCGAATGCCAACATCGCGCTCGATTACCTCGGTCAGGCGCGCATGTTCTATACGTATGCGGGAGAACTTGAAGCCAAGGGTCGCACCGAAGACGACTTTGCGTTCTTGAGGGGTCCGGGCGAGTTCCAGAATGTGCTGCTGGTCGAGCAGCCCAACGGCCACTTCGGCGACACCGTCGTCAGACAGGTGCTGTTCGACAGCTTCTACCTGCTACAGCTGGAGGCGCTCGCCGGTTGTAACGACAGGCGACTTTGCGAGATTGCCGTGCGGGCGGTCAAAGAAGTGCGCTACCACTTGAGGCACGCATCCCAGTGGCTGGTGCGTCTCGGCGACGGCACGGATCTGAGTCATGAACGGACTCAGACGTCGCTGGACGACCTGTGGCGATTTACCGGCGAACTCTTTTCCGGCGACGAGATCGATCGTGCATTTCATGAGGCTTGCGCCGGCCCGGATCTGGCCGGCATCGAGCATGCATGGCGCAGGAACATCCGCACGCTGCTTTCCGAGGCAACGCTTGAGATGCCGACCGACGGCTGGATGGCCTCCGGCGGTCGACGCGGTATTCACAGTGAGCAATTCAGCTACCTGATTGCCGAGATGCAGCAGTTGCCGCGAAATCACCCGGGCGCTTCGTGGTAAGCAAATGAACGCTGTCTCCCAAAACAGTGCCGTCGACGACGCGTGGGCAATTCTGGCCGAGATTCCCGACCCGGAGATTCCGGTTATCAGCCTGGTAGAGCTCGGCATCATCCGCGACGTACGCCTCACCGATGGTCGTGTCGAGGTCGATGTCCTGCCGACGTACTCCGGTTGTCCCGCGACCGAGGTCATCGAGGCCGACGTCCGCGCGGCGCTGGCCGAAGGAGGCTTGCCGAACCCGACAGTGCGTCGGATCCTGTCGCCGGCATGGACCACCGATTTCATTGCGGACAGCGGCCGCGAAAAGCTGCGTGCCTACGGCATCGCGCCACCCGCCGGTCGTGTCGGCAAGCGATCAATCTTCGCCGAGGATCGTCCGGCAGCGTGTCCGCGCTGCGCATCGACGAGAACGAGCAGGGTCAGCGACTTCGGCTCGACGCCGTGCAAAGCCTCCTGGCGCTGCGATGCATGCCTGGAACCCTTCGAATACTTCAAGTGCATCTGACGACGTCGTCCGCAACATGCCCGAGTTTCATACGCTAACGATTGCCGCCAAGACCCAGGAAACGCCGGACGCCGTTCGCCTGCGCCTTGCCGTTCCCCCGGAGCTCCGGGATGCCTATCGTTTCCTCCCGGGCCAGCACGTCGCCGTCCGGGCGACGATTGGCGATCGAAAGATACGCCGCACGTACAGCCTGTGTTCGTCGCCGGACGATGATGGTCTGGAAATCGGCGTTCGCTTGCAGCCGGAGGGTACGTTCTCGGGCTTCGTCCAGTCCGAGCTCGAGGCGGGCGGCACCCTGGATGTCATGACGCCCTCGGGCGGGTTTCACCTGCCCGACGACGGCGGTGAGCCCCGATCCGTTGCGCTATTCGCGGCCGGTAGCGGTATTACGCCCATACTGTCCATTGCGAGAGCGGTATTGGCCGGCCATGCGAAGTCACGTGTCGTTCTTTTCTTCGGCAATCGTGGTCAGCAGTCGACGATGTTTATCGAAGACCTTTATGCACTGAAAAACACGTACACCGATCGCTTGCAGCTCGTCTTCCTGTTCTCCCGCGAGGAGCAGGAGTTCGACATCAACAGCGGACGGCTTGATGCCGGAAAAACCCGGCAGCTCTGGTCTTCGTTTTGCAGTGAACGACAGCCTGACGATGTCTATATATGCGGACCGGACACCATGATCCAGGACGTTTCAACGGCATTGACGGACCTCGGTGTGCCGCCGGAGCGGATTCATGCCGAGCGGTTCGGCGTCCCACGGCAGAGTCAGCCAAAAGCGCCGGCGGCCACGGTGACGGGCGATGTACAGGTCACCGTCATCATGGATGGCCATCGCCGGCGTTTCGACATGCGCGACGACGGGCGAAGCCTGGTCGACGCTGCCGCGGCGGCCGGCATCGAGTTGCCGTATTCGTGCAAGGGAGGGGTGTGCGCTACCTGTCGCACACACCTCAAGAAGGGCCAGGTGCGAATGGATGTGAACTACGGCCTGGAACCCTGGGAGGTCGAAAGCGGGTTTGTTCTGGCTTGCCAATCACACCCGGAATCAGCCGAGATCGAGCTCGACTACGACCGGACCTGACAGGAGTCCAGGGAACAAAAACGGCGGAAATGGCCCGGACAGGCGCCGGGTCCGGTACACTAACGCCTCGCAACCCATGGCATTTTCTGCCGGCGACATGGCAAAGCAATAAAAAGAGAGCCGAGCGAGCAAGACCTATGACCACAGAAAGAACCGGTTCCGGGGGACCAGTGCTTCCGTCTGATCGTAAGAATGCCTACAGCT
>CAZMEA010000180.1:0-2048 GCA_964565135.1 uncultured Woeseiaceae bacterium | reverse complement strand
GATATGCGGCGGGTAGTCGTCACCGGAATAGGTGTGGTTTCTTGCCTGGGGAATTCCCGGGACGAGGTCACCGAGACGATCAAACAGGGTCGCTCAGGCATCAGCTTCAACGAGACCTTCGCGGAAATGGGTCTGCGCAGCCACGTTTGCGGTTCCGTTGATATCGATCTCGCCGATCATATCGATCGCAAGGTGAGGCGTTTCATGGGTGACGCGGCCGCGTTCGCCTATGTTTCCATGCAGCAGGCAATCGACGATGCCGGTTTGACGGAGGCCGAGGTCAGTCATCCGCGTACCGGATTGATTGCTGGATCCGGCGGTGCCTCGTCGGCCAACATAGTGATCAGTGCAGACACGCTGCGGGAGCGTGGCGTGCGGCGAATTGGCCCCTACATGGTTCCGCGAACCATGGGCAGCACGGTCTCGGCTTGCCTGGCCACTCCGTTCAGGATCAAAGGCCTCAACTATTCGATCACGTCGGCATGTGCGACCAGCGCCCACTGTATCGGCGCTGGCGTAGAGCAGATTCAGCTCGGCAAGCAGGACATCGTTTTCGCGGGCGGTGGTGAAGAGGAAGACTGGACGCTCGCCAGTCTGTTCGATGCGATGGGCGCTTTGTCGACCAAGTACAACGAGACGCCGGGCGAAGCATCGCGACCCTATGACGAAAACCGCGACGGTTTCGTCATTGCGGCCGGTGGCGGCATGGTCGTGCTCGAAGACTACGAACGCGCGAAAGCTCGCGGTGCGAAGATCTATGCCGAAATCGCCGGCTATGGTGCCACCTCCGACGGCCACGACATGGTTGCGCCGTCCGGCGAGGGCGCCGTGCGTTGCATGCAGATGGCAACGGCGACCTGCGATTCGCCGATTGACTACGTGAATACGCACGGGACCAGCACGCCCGTTGGCGATACTGTGGAACTCAAGGGCATGCGCGAAGTGTTTGGAGACGCGATTCCAAGGTTTGGGTCGAGCAAATCGATGTGCGGTCACTCGCTGGGCGCGACCGGTGTGCAGGAAGCCATTCATTGCCTCCTGATGCTGGATAACGACTTCATTGCGCCATCGATCAATGTTCAGAGCCCGGATCCGGCCGTTGAAGGCATGCCGGTGGTTACCTCCCTGGTGGAGAACGCCGGGATTCGAACCGCCATGACCAACAGCTTCGGCTTTGGCGGCACCAACGCGACACTGGTGTTCCGAAAGACCGACTAGCTCGCGACACACGGGTACCGAAACAGCATGAGTATCGAGACGCTGAGCGAGCACGCCGCTTTCGGCGGCACAGTCGGTTTCTATCGCCACGCTTCGGCGGTCACCAACTGCGAAATGCAGTTTTCGGTCTTTGTGCCACCGCAGGCGCGGTCCGGACCGGTGCCGATGCTGACCTGGCTATCCGGTCTGACCTGCACCGAAGAAACCTTCATGATCAAGAGCGGTGCCCAGCGCATCGCTGCCGAACTCGGTGTGATCATTGTGAATCCGGATACGAGCCCACGTGGCGACGATGTGCCCGACGATCCTGACGGCAGCTGGGATTTCGGTATTGCGGCCGGTTTCTACCTGAACGCGACGCAGGACCCATGGTCGCGACACTACCGAATGTATGAATACGTCGTGCAGGAACTGCAGGCGCTCGCACTGAATATGCTGCCCGTAGACCGTTCGCGGCAGGGCATCTTCGGTCACTCGATGGGCGGTCACGGCGCTCTGACCATCGGTCTGAAGCATCCTGACATCTACCGGTCGATCTCGGCGTTTGCGCCGATCGGCCATCCATCCGCATGCCCGTGGGGTGAGAAGGCGTTCGGAAACTATCTGGGTTCGGACAAGGCGGAGTGGGCTGACTATGATGCGACCGAGCTTGCCAGGCGTGTCACGACAAAGCCCGAAAACCCCATCCTGGTTGATCAGGGCATGGCCGATCAGTTTCTCGACGAACAGCTCAGGCCCGATGATCTTGCAGCGGCCTGCGCGGATGCCGGCATCGAACTCGAGCTGCGCCGACACGACGGTTACGATCACGGTTACTACTTCATCTCCAC
>CAZMEA010000179.1:0-5229 GCA_964565135.1 uncultured Woeseiaceae bacterium | reverse complement strand
ACAAGTGGCGATACGGTGTGTCGATGTTTCAGAATTCGTTCGGCCAGTTTTCGCAATACGCCTACGCTGCTCGCATCTTTCGCCCGCTCGAGAGGTATCCGCAGTATCACTTCAAGCTGACCGCAGGCTTGATACACGGCTACGCTGGCGAGCATCACGACACACTCCCTGTCCGCTGGGGGGATGCCTGGGGAATTGGCGTGATTCCGACGCTGGGCTACCGCAAAGACCGTATCGGCGTGGACATCGCGTTCCTGAAAGCATCGGCCGCACTCTTCCTGGTTGGCTACCACTTCGACTAGCGGTCGGCCGACGCCATTGTCACCTCACGAGGCGTCGAGTGGCTGTGCCCGGTCAATCAACGAGTACTGCTGATTCGTTAGAAATTGATGGACAGATCGATGCCGCCGAAGGCGGTCGACGTATCGTCCTGAGTCGTGGCGTAGCCGACGCTGAAACCCGCGGACAGCCGCTCGGCCACCGGCACGTCCAGACTGAGGAAGGCGGACGTTGTCCGACGATCGTCATCCTCATCCTCCAGCGTTTCGAACATCAGGCTCAGCGAAGCGTCGTCGACGAACCATGCGACACCGGCAGCGGCACTCCACTTGATCAGTCGCTGCGCCGAGTTGAGGGGCGTCCGCACGTCGAATCGATCGCGCGCGATCGACAGCAGCCCGTCGTCGTACCAGACGCGTTGCACGTCCCCGATCAGCATCCAGTTCTCATTGAGAAACCAGGATACGTCGAACGCTACGCCCGTGCCGTCACGCTGATCTTCCACACGGCGAAAGCGAACGGGGTCGAGTGACGCCAGCACGATCAGCGGCTGGGTCGCGTCGACGGATATCGCCTGCACGCGAACGCTCGACCTGTCGCCCGTGTAGGAAACGCCGAGCCGGAACGTGTCTTTCTCCAGCCCGTCAGCCGAACTCGACAACGATGCACCGGCGTGCAGCCCCCAGTCGCCCATGTAGACATCGAGACCGCTACTGATGCGTTCCCCCTCCACGGACCGGGCAAAGGACCTGGCGTCAACGTCGAAGAAGGTGGCCGCAAACTCCGTTTCGTAGGCGCCTATGAAGAACGAGATGCTGTCCGTGGACAGCTGATAGGACCCACCCGTATCGCGACCGCTTTCGTTATCGGCCGACGCGCTCAACGTTACCCTGTGATTCGGTGACTCGGCGGCGGCCGCGTCGCACAGCAAGAGCGCCGTAGCTATGAGTATCCATCTCGTACGCATGATCGGCCCCTGCATCGAGCCCCTTTAGAGCCGTCGAGTGTAGTCCCTCCGATGCCCGGCAACTGTCGCCGGCGTCACATTGCGGGGAAGCTTATCGCCAGACGGAATCAGGGACGCGGTAGCCGCCGAGTATTCGAAGGTAGTTGCCGCGCTCAAAGGCGACCGGGTCCGGAGAATTCTGCTGGCTCATGCTGCCGCGCAGCTCCGCGAGCGACGCGTACTCGTTTTCCTCGAGCCACTGAACCAAATCAGAGCGCATGTCGCCGAGACGGTCCGGCCCGTCCTTCAGTAGTACGCTGCACAGATAGGTAACATCGGCGCCGCAAAGGACCAGCTTCAGGACGTCTTGTGCGGTATGTACGCCACCGGTCGCGGCCAGCGAGACACCAACGCGCCCGTGAAGAATCGCGATCCAGCGCATGGCGAGGAGGCTTTCATGGGACGTCGACAGCGTGAGCGACTCTTCGATCGCCAATGACGAGAGATCGATGTCAGGCTGGTAGAACCGATTGAACAGAGCAACACCTGCAGCCCCTGCGGCCTCGAGTCGCGTTACGAGGTTTCCAATCGAGGAGTAGTTGGACGACAGTTTGATTCCCAGAGGCAGGCTCGTTTGAGCACGCACCGCTTCGAGAATATCGACGACGCGCTGCTCTGCCGCCGCGCTGGTTTCCGAAATGTCCGCCGCAACGTGATAAACGTTCAGCTCCAGCGCATCGGCGCCCGCCGCCTCCAGACTCCTGGCGTGCTGCACCCAACCACCGGCACTCGTTCCGTTCAGGCTTGCAATGATCGGAATCCCGAGTGTGGACTTCAGCTTGGTCAGCTGTTCGAGATACTCGTCGCGCCGACTGGGCAACTCTTCATGCATCGGCAGGTAGCTCGATGCCTCACCGTGTCCGATGTCCTGGAAGTGCGTCAGAGAATGCGCGCGTTCTTCCTCGTCGTCGATCTCCTCCTCGAACAGCGAGTACATCACGAGCGCGGCAGCACCATGGTCTTCCAGCCGCTTCGCCTTGTCGATATCTCGTGTCAGCGGCGACGAGGAGGGAACGAACGGATTCTCGAGTTCAAGACCGAGGTAACGTGTCCGAAGGTCCACGCTCATTCGTTCACCTCCAGCGCAGCGAGTTGTTCGTAGTGACGGAAGCGCTCGTCGACATCCCTCTGTGCTCGGGTGAGCAGCGCTTCTGCCGACGCCTTGTCCGTTCGCTCGAGAATACCGAAACGCATCTCGGTCATCGCAAAGTCACGATAAGGAATCGAGGGCTTTTTCGAATCAAGTATCAAAGGATTCCTGCCCGCGCTCGCTCGACGCGGATCGAAGCGGAACAACGGCCAGTGTCCGCTTGCAACGGCAAGCTCCTGTTGCGAGAGATTTCGATGGAGATCGATGCCGTGCGCGATGCATGGACTGTACGCGATGATCAGTGAAGGACCCGGATAAGACTCGGCCTCACGAAACGCACGCAAGGTCTGTACATCTTTAGCGCCAAATGCGACGTGCGCAACGTAGACGTTTTCATAGGCCATCGCGATCATCGCGAGGTCCTTCTTGACGACCGGCTTGCCGCTCGCAGCAAACTTCGCCACAGCGGCGAGCGGCGTCGCTTTCGACATCTGGCCGCCGGTATTCGAGTACACCTCGGTATCGAGCACCAGCACGTTCACATCGCGACCGGACGCGAGCACGTGATCCAGTCCGCCAAAGCCAATGTCGTATGCCCAGCCGTCCCCGCCAATAAGCCACACGCTCTTTCGAGTCAGCGCGTCACTGAGGCTCAGCAGGTGCTCCGCATCCTCGCCACCAATCTCCCGCAGTCGCGATTCGAGCACTGCCACCCGCTCGCGTTGCTCGGCTAGCTCGGCCTCCTCCCCCTGCTGCGCGTCTATGATGTCATCGACGAGGTCCTCACCAACCCGGCTCCGCAGGCGCACCAGCAATTCGTGTGCATGGCGCTCCTGCTCGTCCAGCGCGACGCGCATCCCGAGACCAAACTCCGCGTTGTCCTCGAACAGCGAATTCGACCAGGCCGGGCCGCGTCCCTGGCTGTCGGTTGTGTAGGGCGTCGTCGGCAGATTGCCGCCGTAGATCGACGAGCACCCGGTGGCATTGGCAATGATCATGCGATCGCCGAACAGCTGGGTCGCCAGCCGAATATACGGCGTCTCGCCACAACCGACGCACGCTCCGGAAAACTCGAACAGCGGTTGCGCCAGCATCGAGCCCTTGATCGTCGTCCAGCGGATCTTGTCGCGGTCGTACTCCGGCAGGGTCTCAAAGTAACTCCAGTTGGCACGCTCCTGCTCGAGCAGCGGCTCGATGGGATGCATGTTCAACGCCTTGCGGCTGAGATTGGACTTGTCCCTGGCAGGGCACACCTCGACGCATAGCTGGCAACCCGTGCAGTCGTCCGGCGAGACCTGGTAGGTAATAGCGAGGTCAGCATCGAACTCCTTGCCCTTGACCGGCAAATGCCGAAAGCCGTCAGGCGCATCGGTAATGTCCTCAGGTCGAAAAACTTTGCTGCGAATAACGCTGTGCGGACAGACGAATACGCACTTGCCGCATTCGATACACAGATCGGATTCGAGGACAGGAATCTCGAGCGCAAGACGGCGCTTCTCGACGGCCGCAGTACCGAGCGGCCATGTTCCATCGGCTGACATCTTGCTGACCGGAATGGCATCACCGCGACCAGCGATCATCTCCCCCGTAACGTCGCGCAGAAAGGACGGCGTGTGGTCGGGCACCGGGGGTTGAAGATCGGTTGTCGCCGATACCGCATCAGGTACAGGTACGCGTGTCATTGCGTCAATCGCTTTGTCGATCGCAGCGAAATTTGCGTCGACGATCTTGCCGCCTTTCTTTCGGTACGTCGCTTCTACCGTCGCCTTGATCTTCTCGAGAGCTTCTTCCCGCGGCAGCAGGTCAGAGAGTGCAAAGAAGCAGGTCTGCATGATCGTATTGATGCGCCTCCCGAGACCCAGCTCACGCGCAAGTGCATACGCATCGATAACCCATACGTCGATCTGCTTATCGATGATCTGGCGCTGCATGCTGATCGGCAGATGCTCCCAGACGTCGTCGGCACTCCAGCTCGCATTCAGGAGAAAACTGGCACCTGGCCGGGCCTTGTCCAGCATTGGGAAACGGTTGACGAATGCCGCCTGGTGACAGCCAACAAAGTCTGCTTTGTTATCACCAATCAGGTATGTCGATCTGATCGGCTGCTCACCGAAGCGTAGATGCGAGACGGTAACCGCACCGGCCTTCTTCGAATCAAAGACAAAGTAGCCCTGTGCGTGTAACGGGGTCGATTCTCCGATGATCTTGATCGAGTTTCGGTTCGCGCTGACGGTACCGTCGCTGCCCAGGCCGAAGAACACGGCATGCCGGGAGTGCTGGTCCGCGTCGGTCTGAAACGCAGCGTCCCAGGTCAGGCTGGTATGGGTCACGTCGTCGTGTATACCGACGGTAAACGATCGTTGGGGTTGCGCTCTCTTGAGGTTGTCGAATACGGCGACGACCATCCCCGGCGTAAATTCTTTCGAAGACAGACCGTACCGACCGCCGACGGTAGTCGGCATTCGGGTGATCTGAGGCCCGCCGGCGCCCAGGTTTTCTGCCAGAGCTGCCACAACGTCCTTGTACAGGGGTTCGCCGCCAGCTCCGGGCTCCTTGCAACGATCGAGTACGGCGATCGATGTCACGCTTTTTGGCAGGGCTGACACAAACATCTCGCTGGCAAAAGGCCGATAGAGCCTGACTTTGAGTACGCCGACCTTCTCGCCGCGCGCAACGAGGTGAGCTACGGTTTCCTCGGCGGTTTCAGCACCCGAGCCCATCAAAACGAGCACCCGTTCAGCGTCATCGGCGCCCACGTATTCGTAGGGCTGATAGTGACGACCGGTCGCCTTGGCGAAACGCTCCATGACATCAGCGACGAGGCCCGGCACGGCGTCGTAAAACCCGTTGACGG
>CAZMEA010000178.1:0-5259 GCA_964565135.1 uncultured Woeseiaceae bacterium | reverse complement strand
TTCGGCATGGCCTGTTCGCGGACGCGGGATGCCGCGCCGTCAGCGCCGACGACAATGCGTGCGCGGATCGTTTGCGTTTCGTTGCCGTGCTCGGGTGACTTGTAGCTGACCAGCACGCCGTCATTAGAGTCCCGTTCCAGCTTGTCGAACGTGCCGATGCGCCGATCTGCACCCGCTTTCTCTGCGCGCTCTCTGAGCCACTCGTCGAAGGTTTCCCGATCAACCATGCCGACGAAGCCACCAATCGACATGTCCACTTCCTCGTCGGACGGGGAGATCATGCGTGCCGTATTCACCCTCGCTTCGAGCAGGGTTTCCGGGATGTCGAACTCGCGAAGCAATTTCGGAGGCACGGCGCCGCCGCAGGGCTTGATGCGTCCGTCGCGATCGAGCAGCAAAACCCGCCGGCCTTTCCGGGCGAGGTCTGTCGCTGCAGTCGTACCGGCGGGTCCGCCACCGATGACGGCGACGTCAAATTCTTCGACGGGCGTTGATTCGTTGTGTGTTGTCGTCATTTTGCCGTCAGGTCGAACCTGCCTCCGTAGCAAGAGATCGCGTGAGCGACGCGCCGAGCGCCGGTGCGCTGCGTCGTGTGAGTTGAGTAGCGAGATATGCGGCGAGGCCGAACATCAGAGCCTGCGCGATGAAAACGATGGCGTACGCCAGTGGTATGGATCCGGTCAACAGACGGGTAACGTCGACTGCCGCGGTGCCAAGAATGCCGCCCAGTCCGAACGCCATCGCCTGTGCTGCGCCCCAGACGCCCATCCGGGTGCCGTCCCGGTTCTCATGGCCCTGCGATACCAGTGCCATCATCGAACCGATGGCGGCAACGGCGAATGCGCCGTTGGCAATACCGAGTGCAAACACATTGGCCTGGATGGGCCAGGAGGCGCCGACGAAGCCGGCCAACGCCAAGGCACCCAGCAATGCAGCCGACGACAAACAGCCCACGATCATGCAGACACGCAAAACCAGCCGACTGTTCAGCGCACGCACTGACCCGAGTATGGCAACCACCAACATGCCGACCAATACGCCCCCATGCTGCGTGCCGCCGAGCTTCGTCGATTCGCCGGGCGTCAGCCCCAACACCGCACCGGCAAACGGCTCAAGTACCAGGTCCTGTGCGCTGTAGGCGAGCATCGAGACGAAGACGAACAGGCCGAAGCGGCGTGTTTGCGGTTCGTCCAGTACGTCTCGTAGCGCGTCGAAAAACTGTTGGCGCCGCTCGGCCGAGGTGGTCTCGGGCGGCGCGTCCGGCACGGCCCGCTGTCCTTCGATACCCCAGAGGGCCAGCACGGTCGCCACCAGCGCAAACAAGGCAACGGATGCGGCGATAGCGATCAGGCGGCCGAAAGAAAACGGGTCCAGGATCGAACCCACGACGCCGGCCGTGATCGCGAATCCGGCGATCATCATGATCCAGGTAATGGTCGCTGCAGCGGCGCGTCGTTCCGGATGTACCTTCGCGGCCAGCAGTACGAGCAAACACGTGCCACAGGCACCGACGCCGATTCCAATCAACAGAAATGCGAGGACGGCAAGGAGCGTCCCCAGAAATTGCGAAGACGCCATTAGCGACGTGGCAACCGTTGCCAGCACGCCGCCGGCGCCGAGCACGGCCATGCCGCCGATAATCCAGGGCGTTCGGCGTCCGCCGAGATCAGAGCCATGGCCAAAGCGAGGGCGGGAGATCTGCACGAAGTAGTGCAGCGCGACGAGCACGCCCGGCAGAATCGCCGGCAGCGCGAGCTCAACAACCATGACGCGATTCAAGGTCGAGGTCGTCAACACCACGATGGAGCCGAGCGACGCCTGTACGAGGCCCAGTCGAACGATCCCGAGCCAGCCGATGTGTTCGCGATGACGGCTCATGACAGCAACACGCTGCGGGCAGCGAACGCGCTTGCGAGCATGCCCAGCACGTAGAGCAGGACCCCGAAGCCGCTGTACCAGACGGCGAAGCGAATCGGGTCGCTCAGGAACCGGCTCATCAGTATGAGTTGTGCAGTGAGTACGGCACCGACGATGCCGGCGTAGATTGGTTCGCCCCAGCTGACGAGCAGCGCGACGACGATGAATTGCGGCAACGCCATGACAACGCAGGCGAGGCGGGCCGCGCCGTCCGCGCCGAGCTGAACGGGTAACGACCGAAGTTTCATGATCCTGTCGCCCTCAATCGACTTGAAGTCATTGAGCGTCATGATCCCGTGCGCGCCGATGCTGTAGAGCACCGCGAGGATGATCGTTTCCTGCGGTGGCAGGGTGCCGAGCATCGCTGCGGCAGCGGTAAACCAGGGCAAACCCTCGTAGCACAACCCGACGGCCGAGTTACCCCACCAGCCGTTCTGCTTTAACCGGAACGGTGGGGCGCTGTAGGCCCAGGCAAGCGCCAGGCCAAACACGGTTGCACCCGCAACCCAGGGTCCCAGAGTCAGCGATACGAGCAATGACAGCAGTGTCCACCCGATCGCAAACCACAGCGCCGGCTGGACGCCAACGCGCCCCGAAGGAATCGGTCGATACGGCTCGTTGATCTGGTCGACGTCGCGGTCGAACCAGTCGTTAACAACCTGGCTGGTGCCGCAAACGAGCGGGCCCGCGAGGGCGATGCCCGTCAGTGCTGCGGCCCAATTGGGAACAAGAGGCTGGCCGGACGCGATAACCCCGCAGCCGAACGCCCACATGGGTGGAAACCAGGTGATCGGCTTGAGCAGCTCGACGTACGCCGTCCAGGCTGGACGCTCGTGCACGAGCGCGGTTGCGGAGGGCCGTGCCATTAAATGACAATACAACTTGACACATCAAACCGTCAACCAAAGATTACATGACGATCTTATGTAGAGTGGCCCTGCGGCCGGAAGGCGGCTAGCTGTCGTCGCCCCCCAGGTCACCCAGCCCGTATCTGCGCAGCTTCACGTACAGGCTTTGGCGGCTCAGACCGAGGATTTCAGCGGCTGAAGCGCGGCTATCGTCGGTCATCTTGAGCGCTGCCTCGATACACATGCGCTCGATTATGTCGGTGGTTTCGCGCACGAGGTCTTTCAGTGGCACCTGACCGACCATACTGGTCATCTCTTCGATCGAGCGCGGCAGGGCGGCCGTCGCATCGGCGGCCGGCGCCGGGCGGTACTGGCGGCGAATAATGAAGCCGAGGCACGGTTCATCGCTTTCCAGTGCAGAAACGGCCGATAGCTCAACGTCGAACGGCTCGCCGTATTCCGGCCGCAGCGTCGTCGCGAATTGTCGGACCTCAATGCGCTCCCGCAGATTGCGCAGCAGGAGATTGATGTCTACTCCCGGGCGGCCGAGCCACTGATCCAGCATCTGGTTTCGCACCTGCAGGTCGGCCGCGACCTGGGCGAGATCAAGGAACGCCCGGTTTGCTGCGAGTACGCGGCCATCGGGATCGGTGATAACAAATGCATCCGGTGAGCGGTCGACGATATCGAGAACCTTGAGATTCGTCGAATCGGGTGTGCTGGCGCCCGGCGGCTGCATGCGAACCAGGAAGAAGTGACCGTCTTCCCGGCGAATAAGCGTCGCGGTCAGTTGCAGCGTTGTCTGATCGTTTGCCGTTCGGACGATGATGCTCTCGGCTTTGCCCGCCGCGCGGACCCGAAGCAGCAGTTCGTTGATGGCATCGAGGCTGTTATCGCTGAAGCCACGCGGAAATGCCCGGTTGATGAGCTTGTTCGGCGCGCGCTCGAGCAGCCGGCCCGCGGACGGGTTCGCTTCAACGATTCTCCGGCTGTCGGCATCGACGATCAGTATGGCCTCGTTGGCCATGCTGAAGAGCATGCGGTAACGCGTCTCGGCCTGATGCAGACGGCTGTAGTCACGCTCCAGGGAATGTTGGACGTCGAGCAGGCGTTGCTGGAGTTGTGCCATTGGGCGCAAATCGCGACCCACTGCAATGATGTGACCCTGGTCGTCGCAAGGCATGGTTCTGTAGACGATGGGCAGGTCGAGCTCACCCGGAATCGGGTGATTAATCTGGCGCCACTTGCCGCCGTCTCCCTTGGTCGGCGATTCCAGCAGAAGCTCGATTTTTCGGTGGCTTTCTTCCGAAACGGTCGATATCCACGGCTGGTCTATCCAGTCGAGAGCAAGCTGCAGCCGGGGTTCGTCGCTGCCGATAGCGACGTCGCGAACGATGCCGTCTGCGTCCAGGATCAGGCAGATGTCATTGGTCTTGGCCAGCAGTTCAGCAGCGTGATCGGTGCTCAGGCTGGGGATAAATCTGTCTGGCGTCTTGAATGGGGTCACTATCTGCCATCCTCACGAGTGGCTGATTGGTCCAGGCGTTGCAACGACGAGAAAACTAGCCTCGCGCCGGTGCTCCGCTGTCTACCCCGCACAATTCGTTCAAAACCCGTACCGCCGCTCTGCCATCTGTCGCGGTTTCGTCAGCCCCCAGCTGTGATACGAGTTCAGGTGTGTCATTTGGTACCCGTCCGCCGAGCAATATCGCCGCGTCTGGGTTTTTCGAGTGCATGCGTATGTCTTTTATAGTGTCGGCCGTTCGTTCAACGTGCCGGTCTGCACTCAGCGACAGGCCAACGGCGTCGAAGTGCTGCGACTGCACCAGGGTCCGCAATTCCTGTATGGATGCCGGCGATCCGGTCCAGCAATGCCAACCTGCCCGACGCAGGAATTCGACGACCAGGAACAGGCCGAAGGTGTGTTCTTCGCCAGGAGTCGGCACGATCAGCGCACAGCGACCAGAGCCGTACGCGTTATCAACCGGGTCAAAGCAGCGGCTGAACTCCAGTAGCACCTGATGCATGCGGCAGACGCCGATCGCAACGTCTGCAAACGTCGCATCGTCATCTTCCCAGAGCTCACCGAGCCGCCGCGCGGACGGGGCGAGCAGTTCCAGGTAGATATCGGCCAGGTGCGCGCCTTGCTGACGTAGCGTATCTATGTAGCGTGTTGCGACCTGAGCGTCATGCTTGACGACGATGTCGACGAACTCGTCGACTCGGCTGCCAAGGTCGAGATCCCGGATGACGTTGCGCGCCTGACTGTCGGATTCAAAGGCAAGCATGAATCGAGGGACGATCTCGGTTTCTATGGTACGGCTTAGTCTCGACAGCATGGATCGGCTCAGCTTTGCCACGTCGGATCCGGGCGACATGCCGCCCGGCTGAATCGGTGCCCCGGAGGACTCCTCCCGCACGCCGTCGCCCTCGGACTGATCCGAGCCGTTTTTTGTCATTATTTTGTCCCCCAACTAGGGGCACATCATACATG
>CAZMEA010000177.1:0-5335 GCA_964565135.1 uncultured Woeseiaceae bacterium | reverse complement strand
GCCAGGTCCAGATCGCCATCGTTGTCGATGTCGCCCCAGGCGTTCGCCTGTCCGCCGGGCGCCGAAAACAGCTCCGGCTGCACGGCAGTGAACGGTGGCGCATCGGCCCGAGCGGTGCTGGTCGCGATAACCAGCGCCGGTGCGGCGAGCGCGGCCCAGACGGGCAGGAATCGGTTCCGTGACATGTTGAATCTCCCCCTTGATCGGACCGCGAGCGGCGACGTTAACACAGACTAAAGCAGCGAATTGTCCGGTGGCGACGTCCTGATGCCGATGTCGTCGATGATGACCACCCCCGACGGCACGTCCGGAAAACTGACGTTGATTGCGCGCACGCGGCGAGGATCGCCACCGAGCGCGGCAAACGGAATCTCCAGCTGCTGCAGCACAGCTTCCCAGTCCGATTTATAGCGGGATTTGTTCTCGGCCTCGTTCTTCAGGTAGCGCACCTTCAGCGGCGGTGCCAGCTCGGCGTAGTCAGCGCTGTCGAACTCGACCGTGGTCTGGTCGTCCAGGAGTATGCGGAATCGCAGGCGTGGCGCCGCGGTTGGCGAATCATCATCGGAGTCATCGCTGTCGTCATCACTGACCTCTTCGTCGTCGCCGCCTGGCGGCTTTTCGGTGGACGCGGAAACAGCCAGGGTGAGAACGGGATCCGCTCCGCTGTCGATCGTAATGCCGTCGTGCAGGCCAAGAGTAAATCGCGCATCGGCGCCGTCTTGCCAGCCAAGCACCACGGCGCTCGAGCCCTGCTTTCGTTCGTCGCGATGCTTGAGCTCCTCCTCGCGCCACAGCGTGAGCCCGTCGGTCTCGATGTAACCAGTCCCGCCCGTCAGGGTGCCAACATCGAGGTCTTCCTCGAAGGTCGCGATGGGCTGAAACGTACTGTCCGTGAACTGCTGAACGTAGGGGTGATCCGGGAGAACGTCGGCGGCAACCCGCGGATCGCGAAACAGCGGCAGGTAACGACGATCCTGTCTGAGCGTCGCCTCGAGAAACGCCGAGATATAGACCTGGGCAATCTTCTCCTGATCGGCCGCGGGAATGAGCGGTGCGAGGTTCAGCAACCAGGACTGCGGCGGACTGTAATCCGTGTTGCCCCAACCCGAATTGAACTGGCCGTGATTCGCCCCGTGAATATAGATACCGGCTTTGAAGTGGTAATCGTTACCGGTCAGGTCGATCCGGTTGTACTGTCGAAGACCGTGGAATGCCGGCTCGTCGCTGTCGTAGCTGCCCTGCAGGGCAAGAAAGCTGACGTCACTCAACTCTACCCGCCGGTGATACCTCTGATCGACCTGGGCAATCGCGACGAGCGATCGAATATTGAAGCCGTAGTCGAACTCGACCGTCGCGTCGTCCGGGTAGTGCGGCAGATCGTTGTACGCATACGCAATGGAAACGGCCTCGCCGCCGCGCGAATGGCCGATCAGTGACACATTGTCCATATCCACCCGCGCACCAAGCGGGTGATCCTCCGATCGACTCCAGTCGCGCCAGAGCTCGAGGTGTTCGAGCAGCAGCCATGCCCGCGCCGGCATCTCGCGGCCGCGAAAATCGCCGGACCAGGTGCCGTTGATGTAATTCTGATCGACGGACACCGCGATAAAGCCGCGACTCGCCAGCAGCTCGCCCAGGTAGCGATAGCCCGTGTCGGAGTAGTCCTCCATGCCGTGATTGCCATGCACAATCAGTGCAAGCGGGAACGGGCCATCCCCGATCGGCGCCCAGACCATTGCATTAAGGGGCGCCTCTTCGAGCCCGAATCCCCAGTAGCGTTCGCGCATGCGGGCTTTCAGACCCTTCCACTCCGGCAGCAGCTGGCTGGCATCGACCGTTCGTGAATCCAGCCGGCGGCGGGCGCCGAACTCGGGACGCCGCGGATTGTCGCCAGCGCCGTAGGTAAAGTATTCGATCTCGTACGAGCCCTCGGCGGAAGGATCGTCGGGCAGCCCCGGTAGCCAGCTCGCTGTCGCGAAGTTACTGAACTCGGTGTCGTACGGATCGTGTCCGACATTCGACAGTGTCACCAGCACGGCAATCGACGCCGCAACGCCAGCGCCGGTCGAGGCCAGTAGCCAGGGATGCTCGGGCAGGGCGCGCCGTCGAGCGACGAAGACCGTCGCGAAGAGCAGCCCGGGCGTGACGGCCAGCACCAGCATCGATACGACGTCGAGGCCGGTAGGCCGCTCGAAAGGCCAGCCCCAGGCATCGGCATCGAGCACGGTCTGCGCGATCTCGCCCGGCGAATTGGCATCGAAGAACAGCGTCACCAGCAGCGTCGCGAAAAGTCCGCTGGCGAAAAACAAGGGCAAGCGCCCGGCAACGCGAACGATCAGCACCGAAACGCTGATCGCTGCCGCAGCAACCACCCCGCCGGTGAGAGCACCGAGCAGGAACTCGGCGAGGTTCCCGAGCCCCGTGTCCATCAAGGCGCCGCGCACGCCGGTGAGCAGCATTATGGCTGCGACGAATCCGTAGAGTGCTGCTCTGCCGTAGTTGTTGGTGTTGTTTTCTGACATGAACTTTGTCCGGCGACCGGGATCGTACCATTCATCGGATCGGCGGCGATCAACTGACAAGAACCACAGACGCCGCGTAAGCATCTACACTGTACGGAAATACGTCGACCGCCAGGATCGTTCAGGCGCGCGACTCAAGACCCAGGGGACACCATGTTCAGAAGACTGCTCGCGCTTGTCGGCGCGCTTGCTCTCGTGCCGATGGCCATCGCCCAGGACGCCGTCGACTACCGGCTACCGCCCGGCATCACACCGACGGCGCAATCGATTCATCTGCGACTGGACCCGTCGCAGCCGGATTACAGCGGCGAAACCACCATCGATCTCGAGATTTCCGCGCCCACAGACCGGATTGGCCTGTACCAGATCGGCCTCGAGATGGCGGACATCACGCTGGCCGGCGACGGGGGCGAGCGGACCCTGACAGCCACCAACGGCGAGTGGGACATGAGCTGGCTGGCGGATGGGAATTCGATCGAGCCGGGCAACTACACATTGTCCATCCGCTTCTCGGGCAGCTACTCGACCGATGCGCTCGGTATGCATCGCGTGACCTTCGAGGGGAACGACTACGTCTTTACCCAGATGGAAGCGATGTATGCGCGCCGCGCGTTCCCGCTCTTCGACGAACCGTCCTTCAAGCTGCCGTACCGGCTCACCATCACAGCACCCACCGGACTGACCGTACTGGCGAACACGCCGGTCGACACCGTAAGCGAGGACGGTGACTGGCAGCGGGTTACGTTCATGGAGACGAAACCGCTGCCGAGTTACCTGCTGGCCTTCGCCGTCGGTCCGCTGGACCGCGCGCCGCTGGAGGGCCTGTCCGTCCCCGGTTACATCTACACGCCGAAAGGCCATACGGACAAGCTCGGCTTTGTGCTGCGGGAGACGCCGAAAATCGTCGCCCATCTGGAAGACTACTTCGGCTCGGATTACCCGTTCCGCAAACTCGATTTTGTCGCCGTGCCGGATTTCGCCTTCGGCGCGATGGAGAATCCCGGCCTGATTACCTACCGCACCGACCTGCTCCTGATCGGTGACGAAGCGAGCGGCGCGACCGCCGAGCAATCCCTGATGGTGATTGCGCACGAAGTGGCGCACATCTGGTACGGCGACGTGGTCACCATGGCCTGGTGGGACGACCTGTGGCTGAACGAAGCGTTCGCCAGCTGGATGGCCTGGAGCACCGTTGCCGATCTGTATCCGCAGTACGAATCGAATCTAAAGCTCCCGCAGGCCAGCGCGTTCGGCGCCGATCAGCAAACGACGGCAAAGCCGATTCGCAAGACCGTGCGCAACGATCGCGAAATCTTCGACGGCCTTGGGCTGAACTACACGAAGGGTCACTCGATCCTGAACATGCTCGAGAACTACGTCGGGCCGGACGTTTGGCAGCAGGCCATCCGTCAGTACATCGAGACCTACGCCTGGAGCAATGCAACCGAGGCGGACCTGTGGGCAATCGTGTCATCGGTATCAGGACTCGACATCAGCAGCATCGCGGGCGATTACCTGAATCAGGCAGGCCATGCACTGCTCAGCGTTGACACCTCGGGCACCGTGACGCAGTCGCGCTTCCGGCTGCCGGGACGCGACGTGCCGGAGCTCGAATGGAAGATCCCGCTGAACGTCAAATACAAAGCCGACGGCGATGTGCGACAGACGTTCTACCTGCTCGACGAGAAATCCGGCTCGATCGACCTGCCGGACAACGCCGACTGGGTCTTCCCGGATGCCGGCGGTAACGGCTACTACCGCTGGTCGACGGACCTCGACCAACTCTACGCGCTCGTCGACGACGCAGACCTGCTCGACAACCGCGAGAAGATCGCCTTGCTCGGCAATAGCGAGGCCCTGTTCAACGCGGGCGAACTGTCACTGGCCGACTACCTGTTCGTTCTGAACAAGCTGCTCGCCGATGACTATCCGCTCGTGTTCCTGCCAACGCTCGAGAACCTGAAGCAGATCGGCGACGAGTTCGTCGACGAGTCCACCGAAGTGCCGTTCCGCGCGTTTGTCGACGAGGCACTGACGGCGCGCTTCCAGGACGTTGGCGCGGAATCCCGTTCTGGCGACAGCGAAGCCATCATCCAGATGCGTCCGCGCCTGATGCGCATGCTGGGGGAATACGGATCAGACCCGGCCGTGCGAGAGGCGGCGCTCGACCTCGCCCGCCGTTTCCTCGACGATCCCGGCTCGGTGGAGACGAATCTCGCCCGCGAGGCGCTGCGCGTCACGGCCATGAACGACGATGGTTCGTTGTACGACGATTACATCGCCGCCTATCGCTCGGCCGAAAACGCGAACGCGAAGACGGTCGTGCTCACAGCCATCTACTTCGACGATCCGGACACGGTGCGCAGCCATCTCGACTTTGCGTTGACCGACGAGGTCGCATCGGGCGATGCGGCGACCGGCCTGGGTCTCTATTCGGCGATTCTCGACGACAACAGCATCGTCTTCGAGTGGCTCGACGAGAACTTCGACGCCTTTAGCGCGAAGCTCCCGGCCTACTACAAGCTGCTGATGCCGCAGATCGTGGGTGGCGGCTGCAGCGACGATTCACTCGACCGTCTGAAAGCGTTTTTTGCCGATCGCGATCCCGACTACCAGACATCGCTGGCCAAAGCGGTTGAGTCGGCGCAGGGCTGCGTTACCCGCCGCAACAAACACGCGGCGGATCTGAAAACGTTCCTCGCCAGCTACGAGTAAACCGGGCGTCGGTTAGTGAAAGCCGCCGAGCGCTTTCTTCAGGTCGCCGACGAGATTGCGAATCGTCCCTGAGGCCAGGACGAAACCGGCGTCGAAGC
>CAZMEA010000176.1:0-5363 GCA_964565135.1 uncultured Woeseiaceae bacterium | reverse complement strand
TGGTCTTCGACTCCGAGAACTACACGAATGACAAGCTCATTCGTCACATGAAGTCAGACTAGGCAGCCGATGTCGCGGTTCGCGCTCTACCTGAATGACGCCGGAATCACGCTGCTCGATGATCAGCGTGTGCTCTACCGGCAGCCCGGATTCGCGCTGCTTGACGGTGCAGAACTGATTGTTGGCAATGCGGCCTTTCAGCGCGCACGTATCAATCCGCGCAGCATTCAGCATCGTTACTGGAGTGCGCTGACGGCCGAGCCCCTGAAGGACCGTCGTTTCGAACATCTGAGCGCCGCGGATCTTGCCAGTCGACAGTTCGAAGACGTCTGGCGCGAGACCGGCAACAGCGGGAACGATGTCGTGCTCGCAGTGCCGTCCTACATTCGCAACGAGAGTCTTGGCCTGTTGCTCGGCATCGCGTCGGAACTCGGGATACGGGTTGCGGCGCTGGTCGATGCGGCGGCCGCGGCGACGCGGCGTGAGTACGTAAACGCTGTCCCCGTGCATATCGACATGGGTTTGCACGCAACGACATTGACGCGTCTCGGTCAGGCCGGGCAGGCGCAGGTCGAGCGCGCCGAGGTGCTGGATGACTTCGGCGTCTACGCGCTTTACGACACCTGGTTGAATGTGATCGCCGAGGCGTTCGTGCAGCAGTCGCGCTTTGACCCGTTACACACGGCGGCAACCGAGCAGGGGCTACTGGATCAGCTGGCGCGCTGGCTCGCCGATGCGTCTCACCAGGACAGCGTGTTTCTCGAGCTCGAGCACGGTGGACTCACGCATCGCGCCGAGATCGAAACACTGACGCTGGTGAACGCCGTTGCGCCGCACTACCAGTCGATTGCCAGCCGTCTGCGGGCGCTGTTTCGCGCCGGCGAAACGCCGGCCCTGCAGGTCTCGGATCGGATCGCGCGTCTGCCGGGGCTGACCGACCTGCTCAAGGCGCGAGTCGGTGGTGAGGTATTTGCCCTGGAGCCCGGCGCCACGGCTCGCGGTGCGTTGGCGCGGCTCCGTGACGAACCTGCTGTGTCGGGCGGCGTCAGTCTTCGCCGGCAGCTTCCCTGGGATCAGTCGGCCTATGCGGTCGAGGTAACGGCGGCCGCCGCTGAAGCTGGCCAGCCTACGCATCTCCTGTTCCACAACACCGCCTACGCGATCGGTTCCCAGGCAATCGTGCTGGGCTCGCAAACCGACGATCACGAGCGCAACCTGCCGTTGGATGCCGAAATGCCGGGTGTGTCCCGCCGGCACTGTTCTGTCGCGCTGTCCGACGGCAAGTGTGTCGTCGAGGACTTCAGTCGATACGGCACCTATCTGAACGGACACCGCATCGACGGGTCTACAGTATTGCAGGTGGGTGACACGCTGCGCATCGGGTCACCCGGTTTCGAGTTCCGGCTCATTACTACGGACGAATCTCATGGCGCGTAAACGCAGACCCATGGAAGTGTTCAGCATGTCGTTCCTCGACTGCATGTCCTGTGGGTTCGGCGCCGTCATTCTGTTTTTCATGATCATCAACTCGCAGGTGACGCGGACGACCGACGCCGCGCCGCAGGAGCTGCAGGGCGAAACGACTCGCCTCGAATTCGAGATTCTCGAACAGCGCAAGAACCTCGTACTCGCGCGCAACACCATGGAGGATCTCGAAGACGAGAACGCGACGGCGGACGACGAGATCTCGGCGATCATCGCGCTGCTCGAGAAGCTGAAGGCCGAGCTGGAAACGCACGACAAGGACACGCTTGCGAAGATCGAGGCGGCCGAAAAGCTGAAGTCTGACATCGAGCGCCTGGAGGAAGAGAAGAAGCGGGCGCTGGCGCTGGAGCGTCAGCTCGAATCCGGCGCGCAGGTGCGCAGCTTCACCGGTGAAGGTGATCGTCAGTACCTGACCGGGTTGAAAGTCGGTGGCGACCGCATACTGGTGCTCGTCGACGCGTCAGCCAGCATGCTCGATCGCAAGATCGTCAACATCATTCGCCGGCGCAACATGGATGATGCGGCAAAGCTTCGTTCTCTCAAGTGGCGTCAGGCCGTTGCCAGCGTCGACTGGCTCGCCGCGCAGTTTCCTCCGGAAAGCCAGTTCCAGATTTACACCTTCAATACCGAGCCCAAGCCGGTCCTTCGCGGCAGCGACGGTGTGTGGCTGGAAGTGGGGGACGGCAGTCAGCTCGATGAGGCGATTCGTATCCTGCGGCGTACGGTTCCCGAGAGCGGCACGAATATGAAGGATGCGATCGATGTCATCAATCAGCTCAATCCGCCGCCGGATAACGTCATCCTGCTGGTTGACGGTCTGCCGACAATGAACAAGCCCGAAGTCGAGCGGGGATTTGTGACCGGTCAGGAGCGTCTGCGCTATCACTACGAAGCCGAGCAGCAGATACCCAACTCGATTCCGGTGAATATTCTCCTGTACCCGATGGAAGGTGATTACAACGCCTCCATCGCGTACTGGCTCATGGCCTACCGCACGGGCGGTTCGTTCATGAGTATCAGCAGGGACTGGCCCTAGGGGACCGCTGCCATGGCACGGAAACGCAGAGAAGTCGATCAGTTCAGCCTGTCGTTCCTCGATTGCATCTGTTGTGGCTTCGGGGCAATCGTCTTGCTGCTGGTACTCAGCAAGATCTACGAGCCCGCCGTGCTGGAGAAGACCGAAGAGGATCTTCGACAGTTGATCGCCAAGCTGCAGGAGGAGTTGTTCGAGATCCAGGGTCAGACGACGGTTATGACGCGGGACCTCAAGACCGTGCAGGTTGAGACCACCGAGAAGCGTATGACCTTGTCGAAGCTGCAACGCGAGCTGGACAGCGTGCAGGGGCAGTACGATCTCGTCATGTCGGAAAATCCGGAGCTCGACGTGGACCTCGGTGAACTGCAGGCCGCGCGTCAGCGACTTTCCGAGGAGATGCTGCGCCTGAACCCGACCTTCCGGCGTGCACCGGATGACTCCATCGGCGGAATTCCGGTCGACAGCGAGTACATCATCTTCGTGATCGACACCTCCGGCAGCATGCAGTCGAAGTGGGAGTGGGTGGAACGCAAGCTGGCCGAGGTGCTGGACGTGTATCCCACGGTGAAGGGGCTGCAGATCATGAACGACAACGGCCGCTTCATGTTCCAGCAGTACGGTCGCAGCTGGTTGCCGGATACGCCGCAGCTGAGGCAGCAAATCAAGAACACGATGCGTCAGTGGGCGCCATTCTCGGATTCGGACCCGTCGGACGGCATCGCGTACGCGATCCAGTCATTCTGGACGCCGGAGAAGAAGATCAGCATTTACGTATTCGGCGACGAGTTTCAGGGCAGCTCGATGGAAGCAGTCATCCGCGACATTGATCGAATCAATGTCGAAGACGATGACGGCAATCGGCTCGTCCGCATCCATGCGGTGGGCTTTCCCTACTCATTCGGTGGCAACAATATCCCTCAGAGCTCGCAGCGATTCGCCGGACTGATGCGTCTTCTGTGCGAACGCAACGGCGGCACCTTCGTCGCACTCACCGAGCGCAACCGCTTTAGCCTGTAGTAACAGAGTTGCGCGTAGTCGCAACGAGAACCATTACCATTCAACGAGTTATTTGCGCAGCCTGACGTGGTTGTCGCCTCCCGCATTCGCCTAAACGTGTGAATTCCCTGGGCTTTGTCTTTGTGAATTGACATTGACACTTGTCATGAAAAAATGACAGGTCGATACACCGAAAACAGCGTTACGGGAGTAACAGCGGAATGTCCATTTCCAATTCCAGGAAGGCCGTCCTGGCAACCGTCGCAGCCCTGTCGCTCGGCGCAGCGGCGACCTTCGCCGGGCCGGACCATGCCAACGAGCACGCACATCACCACGGTGCCGACGGTCATGCCGACGAGCATGCGCACCACCATGGCGACGATGGGCATGCCAACGAGCACGAGCATCATCATGGCGATGACGGGCATGCCAACGAGCACGAGCATCACCACGGCAACGACGGTCACGCGAACGAGCATGAGCATCATCACATGGGCTCAGCGGATTCGGATTCGCATCACCATCACCACGACTGATCGGTGACGGAGACTGACGGCAGCGTTACAGGTTGCCGTCGGTCAGAAACAGTGCAGGGTCCACGGCGGCGCCGTTGAGGTACACGCTCATGTGCAGGTGCGGGCCGGTAACTCGTCCGGTCGCACCGACCAGGCCCAGCGTGGTGCCTGCATCCACCTCCTGTCCCTCGGCGACGTCGATGCGTTGCAGGTGGCAATAGAGCGTGACGAACCCCTGACCGTGATCGAGGATTACGGTGTTCCCGTTGAAGTAGAAGTCGCCGGTCGCGGCGACAACCGCCTTCGTCGGCGCCAGGATCGGCGTTCCGAGTGGCGCCGCGATATCCATGCCGCTGTGCGGTGATCGCGGTTGGTCGTTAAAGACGCGGCGGAAGCCAAAGCTCGGGCTACGCTTGCCGGGAACCGGGGCCGCGAACTGCATGCGTTGCGGGATTTCAGGCGAGTAGCTGTTCAATGCCGCATCGATGATGCGACGCTCGGCAATGATGCGATCAAGCGCGTCCTGGTTCGGTTCGACGTACTTTCGCTCTACGGACAGCCGTTGCTCCCGATAGGCATGTTCCGCGATCTCGAATTCGATCTCCCGGCGCTCGGCACCATCGATCGTCAGTTTGGCTGGACCGGCCGCGGCCTTCAGCGGAACACCGACAACGGCGTTCCATGCATCGCCGTTCGGCACGACCAGAATGGGTTTGCCGTCATACCTGGCATCGGGCTTCTCATCGTTCGCCGGCAGTTCGATGACGACAACACCGCCGGGCCGCGGCGAATGCTCCGGCAAGGTGAGGGCTGAACTTGCCAGTGCCAGCCAAGCGATTGCGGAAAGCACGCTCAGTCCTCGTCGCCTGTGTGCACGATGTCGACCGTTGCAGTTACGCGCCCGCTCGCCAGGCGAGCGTTGATCGCGTCACCCACCTGCAGTCGCGAGGCGTCAGTCAGAACGCGTCCCTTGGCATCCGACACGATGGCGTAACCCCGCTCCAGCGTTGCCAGCGGGCTGACGGCATCGAGACCGCGTGCCGCCAACGCGAGGCGAGCCGTCAGTCGATCAATTCGGCCCTGACCGGCGCGCGTTAATCGTCCGAGCAGTTCGGCGTGCCGATGTGTGAGCCGTTCAAGGCGGGCACTCGGCGTTCGCTGCGCCAGACGTGCGGTCATGCCGTCGAGTCGGCGAGCGCGATGAACCAGGTCGGCTCTCATGGCCGCGGTCAATGCCCGCAGCGTTGCCGCAAGCCGCTCCCGTTGGCGTTGCAGTTGGCCGGTCGGGCTCGAAGCCGACAGGCGCCGTGACAGCCAGTCGAGCGCCTGCG
>CAZMEA010000175.1:0-5366 GCA_964565135.1 uncultured Woeseiaceae bacterium | reverse complement strand
ACGACGTCGGTCTCTTCACGAATGAACTGTGGTCCGCCCGTAATGTTGTGCATTGAAAACGCCGCCAGCATTACGGCAGTCGCACCGCCCCCGGGAATCCCGAGCGCCAGCAGCGTGGCCATCGACCCGGCTTCCGAGGTGCTGTTTGCCGCCTCGGATGCGACCACGCCCGACGGATTGCCGTTGCCAAAGGACTCGGGATCCTCATGTTTGCGCTTCGTCGCCATGTACGACAAGAGGTTTGCCACCGACGAACCGACACCGGGTATCGAGCCGACAAAGACACCGATAAGACTCCCGCGAAGCACTATCCACGGGTAGCTGATCGCACTGCGAAAGCCAGCCAGAATCTTCGTCACGCTGACCTTGCGCGCAGCGCTGTCCGCAACCAGGTAGTCGGACTTGACGAGGCGAAACAGTTCCGACGCGGCGAACATGCCAATCATCGCGGGAATGGCGGGAACGCCGTCCAGCAGGTACGGACTGCCGAAGGTTCCCCGGGTTACGCCCGCCTCGCTGTAGCCGATCGTGCCAACGAGTAACCCGGCAAGGCCCGAGATCAGCCCCTTCAGCAGGCTGCCACTGCTCAGTCCACCGATCAGCGTAATGCCCCACAGGATCACAACCGTCATTTCGGCTGGGCCGATGCGAAGTACAACCTCGGATAGCGGGTTGATCAGCAGCAATAACAAGGAGTAGCCGACGATCACACCTATGCACGAGGCGCCAAGCGCGATTCCAAGCGCTGTGTTGTGCAGACCCTGCCGGGACATGGGGTAACCGTCGAACGCCGTCGCGATCGCTGACGACGTCCCCGGAATGTTCATCAGAATCGCGGGAATGCTGCCGCCGAAGCCGCCTCCGGTAAAGATCGCCGTCAGGAACAGCATCGCCTGCATGAAATCCATGTACAGGGTCATGGGCAGGAAGATCGCCATGGCCATCGAGATCTGCAGCCCGGGTATCGCCCCGAATACCAGGCCGATGACGATGCCGGGCACCACGATCAGCCAGGGTGAGGCATCCGAGAAAAGCATCCCGAGTGCTGCCTGAAAGGCTGCCGGATCGACCAGGTTCATGTCAGTACGCCGAACTCAGAATCAGCATCGGCATGGGATACGGCAACATCATCGAGAAGAACAGCGCGGCGAGCACGCCGAAACTGATCGCGTAGGCAGCCAGCCACGGTAGGCGACGCTCGCCGTGTAACCACAGGAACGAACCGATGAAGGCGATCGTGCCGACATCAAACCCCAGCCAGTGCAACGACAGCACGTAGCCGGCGAACAAGAGAATGACCGGCAGCATGTCGGTAACCGGCTCAGGTCGCTCGCCGTCTTCCCGCAACCTTCGTATGCCCGTCACGAACTGTCCCGCGCAGAGCACGAGCACCAGGATGCCAACGGGCAGGACGAAGATGAGGTTGTAGATGCTGCGCGACGCCTGTACCGAGTCGACGCAATAGAGAGCCACCAACGCGGCGAGAATCACCAGTACGCCGAGGTCTGCCAACCGATGCCTGTTCAGTGTGCCGGGACGCTTTGTCATGTTGCCGCTACTGCCGCAGCAGGTAGGCGTAGTTGCTGAAAATGTCGAAGGTCTCGCGCATCGTCGCTTCCGAAACGTCCGGCCCGCTCCACCGTCGCGGAATCGACGCCCGATCCAGCAGCTCGATCAACTCCGCATTCTGCAGTGCCGTCTGCATGGCGGCGGCAAGCTTGTCGAAGCGTTCGGGATAGCGCCTGCGAAACTCGGCGGACGTACCGAACCCGCGAATGGATCCCGGCAGGATGGGTGGCTCGATACCGGTGGGCGCCATCGCATCCACCAGGCTTGGCGCGTTCCATTCATCGCTGGCCTCGCGGCTGACGATAGCCAGTGGCCGCAGGTACTCGCGGATGCTCTCACTGCCTTTCGCGCTGATGATGATGAAATCGACAACGTGACCGGCGACCGCCGCTCTGGCGAGTCCACCACTGTTGTACGCAACAAGGTTGAGATTCTCCTGGGGAATGCCGCTGACTTCGAGCAGCAGCTTCGCCATGAGGTGTCCGCCGGAGCCGCTGACGACGGCCCCGCGCACGGTTTTCGGACGAGTACGAATGGCGTTCAGCAGATCGGGCAGGTCCTTGTATTCCGAATCCTTGTTGAGCGCGATCAGATCTTCGTCGAACCACTGAAAATTCAGGTAGGCGAAATCGTCGATCGTGTAGGCGGCGTTGCCCTCGAGAATGGTGTTCGACAGGTACGGCGAAAAACCGGTAGCCAGCAGCGTGTAACCATCGTGCGGCTGATCGAGCACGAACTGGGAGCCGATCAGCGTACCTGCGCCGCGCTTGTTGATGACCTGCACCGGCTGGCCGATCGCCTCCGCGAGATAGGTTGAGAGGGTTCGCGTCATTCGATCGGCACTCCCGCCGACGCCGAAGGCGACAACGATCGTAATCGGTCGCTCGGGATATTCATCGGCGAAGGCCGGCGGATGGCCAATCAGGAACAGCGCAGCAAGGCCGGCGCAATACAGGCGCATCACTGCTCGTTGACCACCGGCTCGAGACCGGTTGCCGCGACCGTGTCGGCCACGGCTGCGGACGACACGAAGCGGATCAGCCGTTCGGCGCCAGTCGGATTGTCCGCACGCGCGGTGATGCCGGCCGAGAATGTCGTGACCTTCTGATACTCGTCAGGAATCGGGCCGACGAATTGCGCGCCTTCAATCGGAAGAATCTCGCTGATTTGCTGAAAGCCTATCTCGACATCGCCGCGCGCTACGACCGTCGCTACCCGTTCGCTGACGACCCGGGTGGCTTTCGCCGAGATACGTTCCCAGAGCCCCAGACGCGGAAAGAGGTCCGTGGACAAGTACGTGCCACTTGCGCTGGCGGAATAGCCAATTGACGTCGCATCGAGGAGCACCTGCCTGAAGCGCTCCGGCGTTGAGATGTCCGGTGCGGCGGCGCCGTCCCGGATAGCCATACCGATCGATGAACGAACCAGATCGCGACGGCTGTCCGCCCGGACGTAACCCTCCCGGGTCAGTGCGTTCAGGGACGACTGGGACAGAATGATGACGTCGAACTGCTCACCCCTCGCCAGACGAACGGGGATCGAATCCGGTGCACCCCCGGACGAGGCGCCGTATTCAGTGACGAGTCGGACACCGGTCTCGCGCTCGAACGCCGGCGCCAGCACGTTGTACGCGGCGGTAAAGCCGCCGGACGTGACCACCCGAAGCTCACTTTGAGCCGTGCCATCGTTCAGCGGTAGCTGCGGCGAGGCCGCACACGCGGTCAGCAGCGCAATGGCCAGGCTCGTCATGAATGCCGCGCGCGCGGTAGATCGAACCGGTCGCATCAGGTGACCCTCGGTCCGGAGGAACCGCGTCCGGCGCGCTGCAGTAACTGCCGGCCAATCGGCGTCAGCGAGACGCGACGGACGGTACCGCCGGCAAAATCGACGCGCACGTAGCCCGCATCCAGGGCGTCTTCCCAGATCGTCAGGCGTGGGCAGGAGGTTCGCCAGGCGGCCATGACGGTGTGATAGTCGCGGGTTTCTGCGCCAACCCACTCGAGCATGTCGAGAACCAGAGCTTCGTTCTCCATACCCACCTCCCATCGGGCCAGCGACCGAATCAGGCTGGGATGCTACCGCAAAACGGCCAAACGTCCGGCCTCCGGCTTAAATCCGTTCCGGTCAAGAATTTCTGTCTCGACTGAAACTGCGGTTTCTACCGATTCCCAGCGTTCACGGCGATAGGGAAAATCTTCAGGGATGAAGAACAAGAACATAGGGATCTCATGGACCTAGAAGCCGTTTGTTTCGATTCTGACCTGTTCGAGCGCTACGGCGGTCGCGGTCCGAGATACACGTCCTACCCAACGGCCCTGCAATTCGACGATGCCTTCGACGAAGACGCGTACCGGGCAGCCGCCGCAGCCAGTAACGCGAGCTGCCGCCCGCTGTCGCTGTACGTGCACGTACCGTTTTGCAAGAGCCTCTGCTACTACTGCGGCTGCAACAAGATCGTGACGCGCAATGCCGAGCGCATTCAGCGCTACCTGGATGCCCTGCACACAGAGATCGACATGCAGGCGGCGCTCTTCGACAAGCGGCGCCCGGTGTCGCAACTGCATTTCGGAGGGGGTACACCGACCTACCTGTCCGATGAACAGCTGGTCGATCTCATGGCCACCCTGGCAGACAGGTTCACGCTGGATACCGCAAATGATCACGAGTTCTCGATCGAGATTGACCCCCGCTCCACACACGACGACACGATGGAGCTGTTGGCGCGGCTGGGCTTCAATCGCGTAAGCCTTGGCATTCAGGATTTCGATCCGCAGGTTCAGCTCGCCGTCAATCGCCTGCAGTCCGAGGACGACGTGGCGCGACTCATGGACGATGCCCGCGCGTTCGGCTATCGCTCGGTGTCGTTCGATCTGATCTACGGCCTGCCGCACCAGAGTGTGGTCAGCTTTGATCGGACGCTCGACGCCGCGTTGCGCATGCGCCCCGACCGGCTCGCCGTCTACAACTACGCGCACCTGCCGTCGCGCTTCAAAGGGCAGCGCATGATCCGGGAAGAGGATCTGCCCACTCCGGAGGCCAGGATCGAGCTTCTGCAGCACACAATCGGCAAGCTGATTTCAGCGGGATACGTCTATGTCGGCATGGATCACTTCGCACTGCCGGAGGACGACCTGGTCAAGGCGAAACGCAACGGCACCTTACAGCGGAACTTCCAGGGGTACTCCACGCACAGCGAAGTCGACCTCGTCGCCCTCGGCGTCAGCGCAATTGGCAAGATTGGCAATACCTTCGCTCAGAACATTGTCACCACGCAGGACTACGAGGACGCGATCAACGACGGGCGCCTCGCTATTCGCAAAGGCCTCGTCGTTGACGAAGACGATCAGATTCGGGCAAGGGTCATCCACGAAGTGATGTGCCATGACGGCTTGGATTACCAGAGTTTCGGTAGCCAGTACGACGTTGATGTCAGCAATTACTTTGCAGATGAAATCAGCCGCCTGGAACCGCTCGCGAACGACGGACTCATTACGACCGGCGACGACGGCTTCCAGGTCACGCCCAAGGGCCGACTGCTGTTGCGCAACATAGCCATGGTGTTTGACCGACATCTGATGTCGGGAGCGGCGGACCAGCGATTCTCGAAAGCGATCTAGGGCCGTCGGGCGCTTAAACCTGCTGGTCTTCCGACCAGAGCCTCAGCTGGTCGAGAACGTGTAGTGCCGAACGGCCGAAGTCCGTGATCTCGTAGGCCACCGCGATGGGACGGGTACTCAGCACGCGGCGCTCGAGCAGGCCCGCCTGCTCCATTTCCTTGAGCCGCTGATTGACCATTT
>CAZMEA010000174.1:0-5380 GCA_964565135.1 uncultured Woeseiaceae bacterium | reverse complement strand
GCGGTACTGCGCTCGCGTCCGGCGCACCGATACCGATGCGTTTCGGCACCTGGTCGTGGGGCCTCGGTATGAGCGAGCCGATCTTCGTGCCCAAAAAGACCGGCGCAAACTTTGATTTGCCCGAAGAGATCGCCTCCCTTGCTTCGGTTCAGCAGCACATCAATCTGTTCACGAATTTTCATGTGTTCAAGGATTCCGCGCCTAACCTTTGCCACCACTCCGGCTGGGTGCTGCTGCGATCAGGCATAGCGCCGCTGACACCAGAGAACCGGCCCGGAGAAACCATAGACGTCACCGTTGCACGCAAGATTGGCAATGCGACGCGCTTCCGCAGTTTGAGCGCGACCGCAACCGGTGACATCCGCGACAGCTTCAGCTACGAGAACGGCAATTCGGTGAACGCACCGGAATGGTCGCCGCTCAGGTTTTACCGGCGCCTGTTCGGCACCGATTTCCAGGATCCAAACGCGGACGAATTTACGCCGGACCCACGTGTGATGGTTCGCAAGAGCTCGCTGTCCGGTGTCATGGAGCAAACAAAGAAGCTCAACAAGTCGCTCGGCGCCGAAGACCGGCAACGCCTGGATCAGTATTTCACGGGTGTGCGCGATCTGGAGCGTCGATTCGACCTGCAGCTCAGCAAACCCGAGCCGCGTGAGGCCTGCGTCGTTACCGCAGAGCCCGAAGACCTGCCGTCGGGGCTCGATGCGCACCTCGTTGCCAAGCGGCACCGCATGATGACCGACCTGATGCTCATGGCTGTTGCCTGCGACCAGACCCGGGTCTTCAACATGTTTTACGCATCGGCGTTTTCCGCAACGATGAAACCGGGCTACGACAAACCGCATCACACCGCGACGCATGAAGAAGCGGTCGACGAAGCGCTCGGTTACCAGCCAAACACGTCCTGGTACACACGTCGGGCAATGGAAGAATGGGCGTACTACGTAGGCGCGCTGGCGGCGTTCCGCGAAGGCGACGGCAACCTGCTCGACAATTCGCTGATCTACGCGACAACCGATCAATCGTTTGCGAAGACGCACTCGATCGAAGGCATCCCGATGTTCACGGCGGGTAATGCCGGTGGACGCATCCGCACTGGCCTGCATATCGACGGCGGCGGCAGCCCGGGTACCCGCCTCGGCTACACGGCGATGAAGCTGATGGGTCTTGATATCGATCTTTGGGGCGACAAGAGCAATACGACCTCCAGCGAGATCGGCGAAATACTGGCCTGATGTTTGCTCGCGCCGTCGCTCTGCTGCTGCTTGGCTGCGGAATCGCGGCAGCCGAGGACGCAATCGAGGCCTGGATCGACGAACCGATGCCGCCCGGCATCGAGGTCGTGCCGACCGAACTGGATGGCCCTGTATTTGCGACCGCGAATGGCAAGACGCTGTACACCTGGCCGTTGCATAAACACCGAAACGGCTACAGCGGGGAGTCGCCGGGCAAGCCCGCGTGCTACGACGAAGTATCGACCGTAACGGCCGGGCTCATGAGCCCGTACCCACCCGGCATCGAGCTGCCTGACCTCGACAACCGACCGAGCTGCACCGACCTGTGGCCACCATTGTTCGCGGAAGACGACGCCAAGGATGTCGGACGGTGGTCGGTGATTGCGCGACGCGACGGCACCCGGCAATGGGCGTACGACGAACAGCCGCTTTACACGTCTGTTAAGGACTCCGAGCGCGGGGACGTGCTCGGCGCGTCGACGCGGCGCTATGGCGGTGATTCGCCTGCGGAGCGCAAGCCGGCCAAGCCCCGCCCGATGGTGCCGCCGGGCTTTGCCGTAAAGACGACGGCGCTCGGTCGTTTGCTGACGACGGACAAGAATGCCTCGATTTATGCCCGCGCTGACGAATCGCCGACAAGCATCGTCTGCAGAGACGACTGCACGCGACTCTGGCACCCGGTGCTTGCGCCGCAGATGGCCCGAAACATCGGTGCGTGGACCATCGAGGAACGCGAACCGGGCGTGCGCCAGTGGGCGTATCGCGGTCGGCTGCTGTACACCTATGCCAAAGACACACACTCATGGAGCCAGGAAGGCACCGACGTCGCCGGCTGGGAGAATGTTTATACCCAGCGCGCACCGGCGTTTCCGGAGAGTTTCCGAATCGAGGAAACCCTGACGGGTACGGTGCTGGCAGACGCAAACGGTATGACGATCTACCGCTACATCTGCGGCGATGACTCCATCGACCAGCTGAGCTGCGAGCATCCGGATGACACGCAGGTTTACCGCCTGGCCATGTGCGGCGGCGGCGACCCGGAGCGTTGCCTCGATCACTGGCGCTATGTGGAAGCCAGTCCGGACGCGACGGACACGAGCCGAAGCTGGCGTGTCGTCACGGTGAACAAGCTGACCGGCCGGTTCGCCAATGCGGAGGATCCGGACGCACTGCGCGTCTGGGCCTATCGCGACCGGCCAATCTATACCTACGGTCTGGACAAAGTGCCCGGCGATGTTCACGGCGATGGCACCGGCGAGTGGCGTGGACAGCGCAACGGGCTGAAGGCGCTGTGGCTCCGCGACGACCACCTTCGAGGGACGCAATGAACGCAATCGGCCGCACTGCTCTGGCACACCTGTTGCTCGCCAGCATGCTATCCCCCGCGCTCGCCGACGACGGCGGCTATGTCCCCCCTGGCGGCCGTATCGGTTACGTGATGACGGATCTTTTCTGGGCCGTGTACCAGACTGAAGATGGCAAAGCCGAATGCCCGAACGGCTACAACGACGGACCGCGTGAACAGTTCGAGGCCTTGTTCGGCGACGGCAGCGCCTACAGCGTGACCGAGACGCAACTTCGGCAGGAAATCGAAACCTGGCATCCGAACACGGAACCGGACGGCTTCGAGTTTCACGACGTTCAGGGTGACCTTTCCTGGGGACTGAACCTCGACGACGAGGTCAGCGCCAACGACTTCACCCATCCCAATGGCGAACCGGGAATCGATAACGAGGTTTACAGAGCCGTTGGCTGCATCATCGGCTTTCGCGGACCGGACGGGGTCGAGTACATCTTTCAGAACAAGGCGATTGCCGACCGCGCCTACAACCGGATGATGTTCGAAGTTACCGGCGTCGACAGCCTGGAGAACGACGACGAGGTTACCGTGACGGTTTATCGCGGCCGCGACCGCCTGCTGACGGACGCCACCGGTACCACAATCATGCCGGGCGGTTCGCAACGCATTGACCTTCGCTGGGGGAAAAGCCTGATTCGTCGCACCACCGGCAAAATCGTCGACTCCGTCCTGACCACGGAGCCGATCGCCGATGTTGTCCTTCCGTGGATGAACCTGAACGTCCCGACGATACAGATCATTCGGGACTTTCGACTGCAGCTCACCTTGTCGCCAACCGGTGCGGAAGGCCTGGTCGCCGGTTACGCGGATGTTGAGGCGTATTACAAGCAGCTCATACGCAACGACTCGACACATCACCTGAGCAACGGCCAGATCTCCGGCATTTCACTGTACAAGGCACTGCGCAGGCTGGCAGACGCACATCCGGACCCGAAGACCGGTGAGAACACGGCGATCTCGACGGCGCTCGACGTCAAGCTCGCACAGGTATTTATTGTCGACGAGTCCGGCAACCCCGTCCCGGACGATATCGTCAGTCAGCTCGACTAGCGGCCTCTGTTCAATCTACGGGTAATCACCCATTCCGCCGGGTGTTTGCCCGGGCGACACTCGCGACACGCTTCGTTGCCGCGAGAGTACTGTGAGCAGGATCGTCATTCTCCAGGGGCATCCCGATGCCGACCGACCCCATCTTTGTCATGGACTTGCCGATGCCTACGCCGAAGGCGCAACGTCTGCCGGACACAACGTAGAGCGCATCGACATCGCGAGCCTGGAATTCCCGTTGATCCGTAGTGAAGAGGATTTCACTGACAAGGAACCGCCAGACTGCATTACAGATGCGCAGCAGAAAATTCTGCATGCCGAGCATATTGTCCTCGTGTACCCGTTGTGGATGGGAATGATGCCAGCGCTCGTGAAGGGCTTCTTTGAACAGGTCTTTCGCTACGGCTTTGCGTTCGAAAAGTCAGACAAAGGCATCTTCAACAAAAACCTTGCCGGCCGATCAGCCCGGCTCGTTGTTACGATGGGTATGCCGGCGTTCTTTTATCGCTGGTACTTCGGTGCGCATGGTCTGAAGAGCCTGGAGCGAAGCATCCTGAAGTTCTCGGGCATCAGTCCCGTACGCGAAACGCTGTTCGGCCGTGTCGAATCGGCCGACGAAGAGAAGCTGCTTGGTTGGCTGGCGAAGATGCGTCAGCTCGGCGAAGCGGCGGTGTAACGGAACGATCGGCCGAACTCGACAGATAAGACCTTTGTCACCGGTTCACTGCGACAGAGGCGCAGAGCCTTCCCCGGTTGCGCGACGAACGAAGCGTTGCAGGGACGGGCGGAAACGGAGAAAAACCAGATACAGTTTCTCCAGCACCGAGAGTACCGGCCGCCACCGGGCGATCAAACCCAGCGGTCTGAGCATCGGAATTGCGCGCCACATTGCCGCGAACGCGGCTGCCCCGGACACGATCGGTCCGTCAGCTTCCTGCGCGTGGAATCGCGCCAACAGTGCCTCCGTATCGATGGAGCATCCCCGGGCGTCACGCGCCTCGACGAACTCGATTCGACCGCGGCTGTCGAGCCGGCGCATCAGTGCGATCTCCCGCAGACACAGCGGGCAGGCCCCGTCATACCAGACGGTAACGTCATGTGAGGATTGCTGATCGTTCATTCATCAACGCTAGCACGGGAGCGCTCTGGCCGAACGGGCAGCACGGGGAACGTTACAGGAAGTTACAAAAAAGGGCCGCGACCCTGGAGAATCGCGACCCTTCAACTCCCGGCAAGTGATTGCCGACAGGGTGTAGCTGCCTTACTGTTGCGGTCCGTCCCAGCGGAACAGCGACATCGTCGAGTTGTTGTCGGACAGGCCGAGTTCGGTCAGGCGTGACTCGCAGTCGGACGCACACTCGTTCCAGACGGTGAACTTGTCCACGGTGCCGTTTACGCCCATGTACCCGGTGTCCATCGTCGCTTCGAGCGAGATCGTGCCGATATATGTGGCGTCGTGATCCGGCGATACCGTGAACTGGAAGCTCGTCTCCGGTTCAACGTTCTGACCCTGGTATCGGAAGCCGATCTTGGCTACCTGGTAGGTGCCCGGTTCCAGTACCCAGGAAAACTCGCCGTCGTCGCCGACACCGCCGACGATCTGCCGATTACCCTTTTCGTCGAACAGCTGAACCTTGGCGGTCGTGGCCGTCAGGCCCTCGCCGAGTTCAACCCGTTCGCCGTTTCGTACGAATTCAAGTTTGCCGAATACCACAGGATTCGAGGTCCCGCTCGA
>CAZMEA010000173.1:0-5458 GCA_964565135.1 uncultured Woeseiaceae bacterium | reverse complement strand
AATCCGCGCTGATCAGCTGGCGAACTTTCTGCGCCTTGAGATAGTAGGCATCGTAATAGCCGGCCGACAGAACATAGGTGCCGGTCATGATGCGACGCTTGACCTCGGCACCGAACCCTTCGGCGCGCGATCGGCAGTAGAGATCCATCAGGTCGGCAGGATCGGCGGCGCGGTGACCGAAACGGACACCGTCGAAACGCGACAGGTTGGAAGAACATTCCGCCGGTGCGACCACGTAGTAAGTGGGCACCGACAGGCCGATGTTCGGCAGGTCGACATCGACTACGGACGCGCCCTGCTGTTCGAGCACGTCGATAGCCTCACGCACGCGCGCGCCCGTTTCGGCATCGAGGCCGTCGTCGAAGTGCTGGCGCACAATGCCGACCCGCAGGCCTTTCAGAGAATCGCCCAGCGCCGCGCGATAATCGGGAACCTCGGTTTCCGACGAGGTCGAGTCACGGCTATCGAATCCGGCCATCGCACCGAGCAACAGCGCGGCGTCTTCGGCACTGCGGGTAATCACGCCTGCCTGGTCGAGGCTCGATGCGAACGCCACCATGCCGTAGCGGGATACACGCCCATACGTCGGCTTGATGCCGACCGTGCCGGTCAGCGCCGCGGGCTGTCGAATAGAGCCGCCCGTATCGGTGCCGGTCGCGGCGGGTACGAGGCGCGCGGCAACGGCAGCAGCCGAGCCGCCGGACGAACCGCCGGGAGAGAGATCTTCCTGCCACGGGTTCCTGACCGGACCGAAGTAACTGGTCTCGTTGGACGACCCCATCGCAAACTCGTCCATGTTCGTCTTGCCGAGAGATACGGCGCCGGCAGCCTGGAGTCGTTCTACGACCGCCGCGTCGTAAGGCGATACGAAGTTCTCGAGAATGCGGGATGCGCAGGTGGTGCGAACGTCGCGCGTACAGAACAAATCCTTGTGCACGATCGGCAGACCGGCAAGCGGACCGGCCGAGCCATCGGCGATTGCAGCATCCGCCCGAGCGGCGTGCTCACGCGCCTGATCGGCCGTAATCGTAATAAAGGCGTTCAGCGACTCGCCCGCACCGGCAATTCGCCCGAGTAACGCATCGGTGAGCTCGACGGCGCTGAAATCCCGCGCTGCGAGACCGGCATGCAGCTCTGCCAGGGTCATTTGGTGGAGGGCATCACTCATAACGACACCGTCACTCGATGACCTTGGGCACCAGGTAGTAACCGTCTTCGACGGACGGCGCGTTCGCCTGGATCCGGTCCCGTTCGTCGGCTTCGGTCACGGCATCGGCGCGCAGGCGCTGACCCTGATTCAGAGGGTGCGCCATCGGCACGACGTCGTCTGTCGGCGCCGCCTGGAGCTGATCCACGAAGTCAACGATTCGGGACAGCTTGTCGGTCACCTCGGTCACCTCATCGGGCGCCAGCGTCAGCCGTGCCAGATGCGCAATATGCTCAACCTGATCTTTATCGAGAGACACGAATTTATCCGGGAAAAAAGCCGCAGAAAATGCAGCGAAATCAATCGGCGGCAATGATACACACCGCCTTGCTCAATGTCGTGTCCATTGTTAGATTACGCCGGTTACACCACCTTCGCTTGCCAGGGCAGCATGCTGAAAAACATCTTAGGGTACTTCTCGAACGATCTGTCGATCGACCTCGGGACGGCCAACACGCTCATCTATTCTCGCGGGGACGGTATCGTCCTGGACGAGCCCTCCGTCGTTGCGATCCGCGAGGATTCCGGCCGCGGCGGCCGGGTCGTCGAGGCGGTTGGTGCGGAAGCGAAGAACATGCTCGGCCGCACGCCGGGCAATATCACCGCTATTCGACCCCTGAAGGACGGCGTGATCGCCGACTTTACCGTCACGGAGAAGATGCTCCAGCACTTCATTCGCAAGGCGCACGGCACCCGGTATTTCCGCCCAAGCCCGCGCGTACTCGTCTGCGTGCCTTACGGCTCCACTCAGGTCGAGCGCCGTGCCATTCGCGAGTCAGCCGAAGGCGCCGGCGCGCGGAAGGTTCACCTGATCCCGGAACCGATGGCCGCAGCAATCGGGGCCGGCATGCCGGTGCACGAAGCCCGCGGCTCGATGGTCCTCGATATCGGCGGCGGCACCTCTGAAGTTGCGGTCATATCGCTGAACGGCATCGTTTATGCGGCATCCGTCCGCATCGGCGGCGACCGTTTCGACGAGGCAATCACCAACTACGTGCGGCGCAACTACGGCATCCTGATTGGCGAGGCGACCGCAGAGAAGATCAAGCACGAGATCGGTTCGGCGTTTCCCGGCAACGAGGTCAACGAAATCTCCGTCAAGGGCCGCAACCTGTCCGAAGGTGTACCGCGAAGCTTCACGCTGAACAGCAACGAAATACTGGAAGCGCTGCAGGAACCGCTGCAGGGCATCGTCGGCGCGGTCAAGGAAGCGCTGGAACAGACGCCACCGGAACTTGGCGCGGACGTTGCGGAACGCGGCATCGTACTGACCGGTGGCGGCGCCATGCTGCGCGACATCGACAAACTGCTCATGGAGGAGACCGGCCTGCCGGTCGTGATCGCAGACGACCCCCTGACCTGCGTGGCTCGCGGTGGCGGCAGGGTGATAGAACTGATCGACGAACACGGCCCGGCCGTCTTTGGCCTGGAGTAGGCGAGCCCCGCATCGTGTTACCGGACACCTGAATGGCTGCCGGCACCGATAATCAACACACAGCCCGCGGGCCTTCGTATGGCCTGAGGTTTCTGATGCTCCTTATTTTGAGCATCGTGGTCCTGGTTATTGACCACAGGGATCATCACCTCAACGCGGTGCGTCAGGCGATCGGTGCCGCCGTGTATCCCCTTCGTGTCATCGTCGATGCCCCGGTCTCGATCTGGAGCTGGGCGGACGGTTCTCTGGCGGAACGACAGGAGCTGGAGCTTGAGAACAGCCGCATGCAGGCGGAGCGGCTGCTGACCTTCGCGCGGCTGCAACGTTACGCGGCGCTCGAGGCGGAGAACGCCCGACTTCGGGCAATGCTCGAAGCGAAGGGGCGCGTCACAGACCGGGTACGCGTTGCCGAGCTGATGTCGGTAAGCGCCAACCCCTACCGGCATTCCATTGTCATCGACAAGGGCACGCGCGATGGCGTGTACAACGGCCAGTCAATGATCGATGCCAACGGCATCGTCGGACAGGTCATTGAAGCCGGTCTTCTGTCCTCAGACTGCGTACTGATCAGCGACCCGGACCACGCGCTGCCGGTCGAGGTCAACCGCAACGGGTTGCGGACCATCGCCGTCGGCACCGGCGAATTTGACCGACTCGACCTGCCGTTCCTGCCGAACAACGCAGACATTCAGGCCGGTGACCTGCTGGTCACCTCGGGTCTGGGCGGGACATTCCCGGCCGGCTACCCGGTTGCCGTCGTTACCGAGGTGACGCGGGCACCCGCAGAACCTTTCGCCGCCGTGTCCGCACAACCCTCAACCCGCCTCAACCAGGTTCGTGAGGTTATGCTCGTGTGGTCCAACCGCGACGGCGCTGCGGAGGCTACCGGTGACGAGTAGAGACGGGGGTTCAAAACCGGTACCGATTATCGCGTCAGTGATCGTGGCATTGATGCTGGCCATCGCGCCCCTGCCCGACCCGCTGCAGCCCTTCCGTCCGGACTGGGTCACACTGACACTTATATACTGGGCGATGAATCTTCCCCGCAGCTACGGCGTGGGATTCGCGTGGGTAGTTGGACTCGTACTCGACGTCGCACAGGGCACGTTACTGGCACAGCACGCGCTCGCCATGAGCCTGGTCGTCTACCTGACGGCGAAGTTTCACCTCCAGCTGCGAGTGTTTCCGGTCCTGCAAATGGCAGCGACCGCGTTCGCGCTATTGTCGGCCTACCGTTTCGTCCTGTTCTGGATCAATGGCGTCGCCGGGATCGCGGCACCGTCGGTGACCTACTGGGGACCGGTGATTACCGGCGCCATGCTCTGGCCCTTGATCGCCGGCATCCTGGGGTCGCTGCCCTATCGGCGCCCGGCGGGGACCTGATCGATGGCGTTCACAGCACCGATTAAGGACCACAGGTCGGAACGGCAGATCTTTGCCGGCCGGGTCGTGGTAGCCGCCGTCTTTGCCGTGTTGTTGCTCGGCGTCGTCGTCGGCAGGCTGGTGCAACTGCAGGTGATGCAGTACGAACAATTCGAGGAGCAGGCGCAGGGCAATCGGATTCGCATTGAAGCCGTGCCACCGAACCGCGGACTGATTCTCGACCGCAAGGGTCGGGTGCTCGCCGAGAACATCCCAACCTATCAGCTCGAACTGATTCCGGAGCAGGTCGGTGACCTGGAAGACACGCTGGACAGACTCGCGGCTTTGCAGCTGATCGATGCCGAGGAGATTTCGAACATCGTCGAGCTGTCGCGCCAGGGGCCACGCTTCAAACCGGTGACGCTGCGATTCAGACTAAGCGACGAAGAGATCGCCAATTTCGCCGTTCACCGACCCAACTTCCCCGGCGTGGACTTCCAGCCGCGCCTCGTTCGGCACTATCCGCACGGTGAGGCGATCGCACATATCGTCGGGTACGTCGGCTCGATCAGCACGAACGATCTGCAGCGCCTCGACGGCGCTCGTTATGCCGGCACTCAACACACGGGCAAGAGTGGCGTCGAATACTTCAACGAGACGCGACTGCACGGGATTCCCGGCTATCGACAAATCGTCACGAACGCACGCGGGCGGCAGGTACCGATCGACAGCAGGGACGCGCTCGCCAACATTCTCGAAGGTGAACAGCCACAGCCGGGCACCAATCTGTTTCTGAGCGTTGACCTTGACCTGCAAGAACTCGCCACCGAGCTGATGACCGACCGTCGTGGCTCGATCGTCGCGATGGATCCGACAAACGGCGAAGTTTTGGCACTCATCAGCGCTCCTGCTTTTGATCCAAATGCGTTTGCCCTCGGCATGACGCCCTCCGAGTTCAATGCGCTGCAGTTCGATCCGGACCAGCCACTCTTCAATCGTGCCGTCCGCGGCAACTATCCGCCGGGCTCGACGATCAAGCCAATGCTGGCGCTGGCGGCCCTCGAGACCGGCGCAACCAATCTGACACGACGGACCATGTGCCGCGGCTTCTACACGTTGCCCGGCAGCACGCACCGCTACCGCGACTGGCGTCCTGAAGGGCATGGTGAACTGGACCTGCACGACGCGATTGCCGAATCCTGCGATGTGTACTTCTACGAAATCAGTCGCGACATCGGCATCGACAAGATGCACGAGTATTTGACGCGTTTTGGCCTCGGTCGCGCGACGGGTGTCGACATGACCGGCGAACTGGGCGGTCTGATTCCGTCCCGCGAATGGAAGCGCACGGCATTTCGTGAGCGCGCCGATCAGGTCTGGTTTCCCGGCGAGACGGTTATTGCCAGCATCGGCCAGGGCTACATGCTGGCGACCCCGCTGCAGCTTGCCAGCGC
>CAZMEA010000172.1:0-5458 GCA_964565135.1 uncultured Woeseiaceae bacterium | reverse complement strand
GTCTTCAGCGGCGTCGAAGAGGATCTGCGCGACTCCGAGCGAGTATCCCTGTCCTTCGCGATGCCGAAGCTGCGCAGGCTGCTTGGCATGTGGAAGGTGTACCTGCACGCCTCGGTACTCGGTTCCATCATCGGTGTGCTGCCCGGTGCGGGCGCCACGATCACTTCGTTCATCTGCTACAACGAGGTGCGGCGCTTCTCGAAGAACAAGGATGAATTTGGCAAGGGTGCGCTGGAAGGCGTGGCTGCGCCGGAAGCGGGCAATAACGCTGTGGTCGGCGGATCGATGGTGCCGCTGCTTACGCTCGGCATTCCGGGCTCGGCAACCACGGCTGTCCTGCTGGGTGCGCTGATGCTGCACAACATCCAGCCCGGTCCATTACTGTTCCAGACCAACGGTGAGATCGTCTACGGCATCTTCGCCGCGCTGCTGGTAGCCTGTTTTGCACAGCTCCTGTTCGGGCTGATTGGCGTGCCCCTGTGGATCAAGGTGATCTCCGCTCCGCGGCCGCTGTTGCTCTCGGTGATTGCGGTCATCTCCGTGGTGGGTTCGTACGGTTACAGCAACAGCATCGTCGACGTGTGGGTCATGTTCGGTTTCGGGCTGCTGGGCTACCTGCTCAAGAAGCTGGACTTCCCGATTGCACCGATCATCCTGGCGCTGGTGCTGGGCGGCATACTGGAAGAAAACTTCCGGCGAGCACTGATCGTTTCCGGCGGCGACTATTCGATTTTCGTCACCCAGCCCATCAGTGCTCTGCTGCTGGTAATGGCGGCACTGTCACTGATGAGTCCGTATATACTGAACCGGTTGTCCCGCTCGGGGACGGACAGGTAAACCGTACACAATCAACATGGCCATCCAGCAAAACCGCTTTGCCGACGTGCCGGCAGAGTCACACATCACCGAATCCGCCGCAACGTTCATCGAGCAAAGCCGTTATGACGACATCCCGTCCGAAGCGCTGGCCATCGCGCGCCGCTGCGTGCTGGATGGCATGGGGTTGTACGTCGCGGGGACGGACCACGAGACCACTGTACTGCTGGCCGCGGCAGCCGCTGACCAGGCCGGGAAGGGCGAGGCGCTCCTGCTTGGGCACGGTGATACCAGGGTACCCGCTGCAAGTGCCGCACGTGTGCTGGGAACCTCGGGGCACGCCCACGATTGGGACGACTCCCAGGTCAGTATTGACCCCGATCACGTCTACGGACTGCTGACACACCCGACCATTCCTCCGCTCACGGCTTCGCTCGTCATGAGCCAGGCGCGTGGAGGAGTAAGCGGAAAGCAGTTCATGCTGGCGTTCCTCACCGGGTTCGAGGTGGAGTGCAAGATCTCCGAGTGGATGTTCTCGCAGCACTACAAACGCGGTTTTCATTCCAGCGGTACCGTCGGCACGTTCGGCGCCTTCGCGGCGGCCGCCAAACTGATTCGGCTGGAGGGCGACAAGCTGCGCCACGGACTGGGCCTGACCGCCAGTCTTGCAGCCGGCATCCGCTGCAATTTCGGCACCATGACGAAGCCGCTACACGTTGGCCGGGCCGCCGAGAATGGCGTCACGGCCGCACTGCTCGCAGAGCGCGGCTACACCGCCGATAAACAGGGGCTTGACGGACCCTGGGGCTATTTCGCTGTGCAGGGCGGCGGCATCAGCGCGGACAAACTTGCAGAGCAGGACTTTGGCAAACCCTGGACCATCGTCGACCCCGGCGTGAGCATCAAGCCCTATCCCTGCGGCGTTCTTACTCACCCCACGATCGACCTGATGTTGCGGCTGGTCTCGGAGAACGACGTTCGACCGGAAGACATCGAGCGCGTCATAGTCAGCGCCGGCTCGAATATCCTCAATCCCATCCGCTATCCCATTGCCAGCAATCACCTGGAGGCGAAGTTCTCACTGGCTGCTGTGCTTTCCATGGTGGCTCTGCAGCGGAGGGCGGGCAAAGTGGAATTCCAGGATGACTTTGTGCAGGCCGAGCCGATGCAGGCCATGCAAAGACGCATCGAAACCCGCTTCGATGCGGAGATCGAGGCCAAGGGCTTCGACAAGATGCGCTCCAGCATCGAGATCCGCCTCAGGAATGGTGAAACAGTGAACGGTGACGCCGATGAGCGCTACCGTGGCGGGCCGGAAAACCCGTTAACCGATGACGAGCTCAAGGACAAGGTGCGCAGTTGCTGCGCCGGTGTGCTGTCGGAACAGGGCACTGAGACGCTCATCGACGCGGCACTTGGCGTAACCGACATGGACGATGCCGCGGCCCTGGCCGGTCACCTGCGTGTCAGCCTGTAAGGCGAGAATGATGATTGGACGAATATTGCTACTGGCCGTTGCAGCAATCGCCTGCGTGGCAACCGTGTCACCGGCGCGAGCCGACTACCCGGAAAAACCTGTCACCCTCGTTTGCTGGTCGAGCGCCGGCTCCGGCCATGATCTGATGGCACGGATGATCGCCAAGGTCGGCGAGAAATACCTGGGCCAGCCGATTGTCGTGGTCAACAAGCAGGGCGGTTCGGGCAGGGTAGCGATGAGCTATGTGCTCAACCAGCGGCCGGACGGCCACGTGCTGTTGACGAACACCCGCAGCATGACCCTGCGGTTTCGTGAGCCCAATGCGCGCGTTACCGTCGACGACTTCACCTACATCAGCCGCGTGGTCAGTGCGCCCTTTGTCATCGTCGTCAACAAGGACAGCCCGTTCCAGACCATCGACGATCTGTTCACACATGCCCGTGCCAATCCCGGGAAGGTGAACATTGGCGGCTACAGCATCAAGTCGGTGGATGAGAGCCTCGCAGGAGAAATCGAGGCGGCCGTCGGTATCGACCTCAATTACGTGCCCTATCGCGGCGGTAAGGAACCCGTGGTTGCGGTCCTCGGCGGACACATCGACGTTGCGATCGCAAACCCGAGCGAGATGATCACCAACTACGAGGCGGGCAACCTGCGCGCCCTGGCGCTGGCAACGGAAGAGCGGTTTTCGCCCTTCGACGACGTGCCGACGCTGACCGAGCTCGGTTACCCGGTGGCTCCCGACTACTGGCGCGGCGTAATGGCATCAAAGGACGTGCCAAACGAGGTCGTCGACAAATGGGACGACGTGCTGAGGCAGGTGGTGGCGGACCCGGAATTCATCGAGTTCCTCGATAACGCCAACATGTACAACGGCTATCTGCCGAGCGACGCATTCACCAAGCTGGTTCGAGACCAGACTGGTCTGTAGGTCGGTCAGTTCGCCGGCACAATCGGCAGCACGATATGTGACGGCCGATCGGCCGAATGCACGATCGTATTCTCGGCAATCTGCTTCCGGCGATTGAGCCCAAGCGCCTCGCCGGTATTCGGGTTCACGTCAAACCGCGGAAAGTTGCTGCTCGCAATGTCTACGCGGATGCGATGGCCCTTCTTGAAGACATTGGCCGTCGGGAACGGTGTGACCTCTACTTCGTAGACCTCGCCTTCCTCCATCAGTACCTGCTTGTCCGGACGCTCACGATACCGGGCACGTAGAATGCCGTCCGTGACGTTCATCTCGAAGCCGGTCGGGAAATCGGCCGAGGGCGGATATACATCGACGAGTTTGGCGGTGAAGTCGGTGTCCGGCGCTGTCGATGACACGTGCAGTTTGACTACGACGGGTCCGACAACAGTCACGTCCTCTTCAAGCGGAGGAGTTTGAAACACCACCACGTCGCCGCGGGACTTTATCGGCAGGTACGGAGGCTTGGCGCCGAACACATCGGCCGACGTCCGCTGGTCGTACGCGCCCGGTTCAAACACCGGGCTCGTGCTCGAGAAGGCCCCGCCAATCGTCGGAACGGGATCGTCCGGGTCGGCCAGGTAGGTCGTCGTCGAAGACTCGAGTGTCGGCGCATCGGTACTCAGGCTGCCGTCCGCATGGAAGAAATACGGTACGAACCGGGTGTCGGGCAGCGGCCATTCGCTCGCCTCGCGCCATTCGCCTCCGTGATAGAGCCGCCCATTTGCATCCTTGTGGCCATCACCGGTACCCATGACGAATGCCTGCACGGGCGCCATCGATTCACCGCGCTTGCCCTTGAGCACCCGGTCGAACCAGCGCAGGTGGAACTCGTGATGAAAATCCCGGATAGCGGCATCTTCGCCGAACTCGACGTCGCCCGCGTAGCTGCGCGTGTTGCCGCTGTGTGTCCACGGCCCCATGATCAGGTGAACGTCGGAGTCGAGGCGCTGGCTTAGTGCATTGAAGTTGTCGACGGTGCCGCCTGCATAGGAGTCATACCAGCCGGAGAGCAGAACCATCGGGATGTCGGCCGTCTGGTCGTAATACTCAACCCAATTGACATCCAGGTGCTTCCAGTAATCGTCGTAGTCGGCATGGGTCATCATTTCGAGAATGTAGTCCTCAAAATTGGGCGATACCGAGAGCGGATTGAGGCCCTTTCTTATCGGCATGGCGGTCAGCCAGTGATTGATCGAATCGATATCGAGCAACGATTTGATGACCGGGTCGCTGGTTTCAGCCGCGAGCTGCCGGAAAGCCCAGGTGATCTGCTGATTCTCGAAGGCGCCGTGGTTCCTGACCTTGTGATCCCAGCCATTCGACATGCCGCCCATGTTGACGACGATGGTTTTGAGAGCGGGTGGCCGCAGCTTGGCAGCATTCGCCTGCACGTGCGCGCCATAGGACGTGCCCCACATGCCCACTTCACCGTTGCCGTAGGGCAGCTTGGCGAGCTGCGCGATAGTGTCGTAACCGTCCTGGCCTTCGCCAATGTACTTGGTGAACGCCCCCTCCGAGGCATAGCGCCCGCGGTGGTCCTGCAGTACGACAACGTAACCGTTTCGTGCCAGGAACTCGGCGGCCTGGACAATGCGATCGCCAGTCTTGTCGTACGGCGTGCGCTGCAGAAGGATCGGGAGCTTTTCGTCGACCGGAGCGCCGACTCGGGTCGGCCGGAATATGTCGGTGGCGAGACGAACGCCATCGCGCATTTCCAGCATCAGGTTGGATTCTGTTTTTTGTACGCCGTAGCTGTACTCGACCTGGGCTACGGACGTGCTCGCTACTAGCACTGATAGCACGAACAGGAATCGAGTCATCGGATTTTGAAGTTGACGTTCTACCCCCGAAACACTCGTGCGTAATGTTACCGCTGTTCTCCTAAACACCGCGGTGCCCCTGGCTCTTGTTCTGGTATCGAGTTTGCAGTCTATCGCGTCGTCGGAGTGAACTCAGCACTCGCGTGATACTCGACTTTTTCGCCCGACACCGGGCAGCGGAATGCGAGCAGGCAGGCGCGAAGCTGAAGGTCGACACCGTCGTCGCTGCCGCTGCCGTAAAGCCGGTCACCCACGACAGGATGACCAAGTTGGGCCAGGTGGCGGCGAATCTGGTGCTTGCGGCCGGTCTCGATACGGACTTCGAGTTGGGAGTATCGCCGGTCACGGGTGACGCCGAGAAGAGCGACTTCGCTG
>CAZMEA010000171.1:0-5548 GCA_964565135.1 uncultured Woeseiaceae bacterium | reverse complement strand
ACTTTAAGGATGTAGACGTGTCCAGCTTCTTGATCAGCTTGTTCTGGTTCGGCCTCTTCTTCGGTGGCGCAATTTACCTGGCTTTCAACCGTGTCGGTCTGTTTGCATCGACTGTCGCGGCGGGTGGCGCACTGCTCGCGTATACCTGGCTTGGTGACGCCGGCTTCTTCTGGCTTGCCATCCTTTGGTTATTGTTCGGCGGACTCGTCGCGCTGAATATCGAGGACTTCCGTCGTGAGACAATCACGCGGCCCGCCCTGGATATTTACCGGACAATGCTCCCGTCGATGAGCGACACAGAGCGCGAGGCGCTCGAGGCCGGCAGCGTCTGGTGGGATGGGGAACTGTTCTCCGGCATGCCGGAATGGGATCGCCTGATGTCGTTCCCGGCACCAAAACTGTCGGAGGAAGAACAGGCGTTCCTCGACGGGCCATGCGAAGAGCTTTGTCGCATGCTCGATGAGTGGGAAATCTCGCACAAGCGAGGCGACATGCCGCCGGATGTTTGGGCTTTCATCAAGAAGCATCGTTTCTTCGCGATGATCATCCCGAAAGAGTACGGCGGCCTCGAGTTTTCTGCCTATGCGAACGCAATGGTCATCACCAAACTGGCCAGCCGCAGCGCGACCGCCTCTTCGACCGTTGGCGTACCCAATTCACTTGGCCCCGCGGAACTGCTGTTGCATTACGGCACCGAGGAACAGAAGCAACGCTACCTGCCGGGACTGGCCTCGGGCGACGAGGTGCCCTGTTTCGCCCTGACCTCGCCGCAGGCAGGTTCCGACGCGGCCGCGATCATTGACTCCGGCGTCGTCTGCAAGGGCAAGTGGGACGGTAAGGAAATCATCGGTATGCGGCTGAACTGGGACAAGCGCTATATCACGCTTGCACCCATCGCCACCGTACTGGGCCTCGCCTTCAAACTCCGCGACCCGGACCACCTGATCGGCGACGTCGATGACTACGGCATTACCGCCGCTCTCATTCCGACACACCTGCCCGGCGTCGAGACCGGTCAACGCCACAATCCGTTGACGGTACCCTTCCAGAACGGACCGACCCGCGGCAAGGATGTCTTCGTACCGCTCGACTACATTATCGGCGGCGCGGAAATGGCGGGCAAAGGCTGGAAGATGCTGGTCGAACTGCTGTCGGTCGGTCGCGCTATCACTCTGCCGTCCAGCGCCACGGGTGGCGGCCAGGCGGCGGCCTATGCATCCGGCGCGTACACGCAGATTCGTCGCCAGTTCAACATGCCGGTCGCGAAGTTCGACGGTGTCGGCGAGGCGCTCGCCCGAATTGCCGGCAACACGTACACGATGAACGCGGCGGTCAGCGTGACATCGGGCGCTATCGATCAGGGCGAAAAGCCCGCGGTACCGTCGGCCATCCTGAAGTATCACTGCACGGAGCTTGGCCGCAAGGTCGGCATCGACGCGATGGACGTGCATGGCGGCAAGGCCATCATGATGGGGCCGAAGAACTATCTGGGCCGCGGTTATATGGCGGCCCCCATCGGCATCACGGTCGAAGGTGCAAATATTCTGACTCGCAGCCTGATCATCTTCGGCCAGGGCGCCATCCGTTGCCATCCGTTCGTCTTGCGGGAACTGCGTGCAGCGCAGGATGACGATGAAATGCGCGGCCTCGTTGAATTCGACGACGCACTGTTCTCACACATCGGGTACGCGATCAGCAACCTGGCACGCGCATTCGTCCTCGCGCTGACCCACGCGAAAATGAGCAAGGTGCCGCTGAATACGCCGACCAAGCGGTACTATCAGAACATCAATCGGTACAGCGCCGCGTTCGCGCTCGTGTCCGACTTTGCAATGCTGACGCTGGGCGGCAAGCTGAAGATCAAGGAATTGCTCTCGGCACGCCTCGGCGACGTGTTGAGTTCGATCTACCTGGCATCGGCGGTACTGAAGCACTTCGAAAACCAGGGGCGCCGAGCCAGCGATCTGCCGCTTGTCGAGTGGTCGGTGCGTACGCTGATGTACCAGGCTCAGGAGCAGCTGCACTCGTTCCTGCGCAACTTCCCGAATCGGCCGGTCGCGTTCTTCCTTCGGGCATTCATTTTCCCGCGAGGACGCACCTACTCCTCTCCCTCGGACGAACTCGCCCGCCAGGTCGTGGACGTGATTACGCACACGGGCGAAGGTCGCGAGCGACTCTGTGAGCAAGCGTACACGGCTATCGAACCCGGCAATCCGATCGGACTGTTGCAGGAAGCGCTGCAGTTATCCGAGGAGATGGCGCCGCTCGAAGCCAAGCTGAAGCAGGCACGTCGCGAGGGACTGATCGAGAGCGACTACCTCGGTCACCAGATTGCCGAGGCCGAGGCCGCCGAGGTCATCAGCAGCGAAGAAGCGGCAAACCTTAGCGACTACCTGAGCAAGGTCGAAGACCTGCTGGCCGTCGACGAATTCGCACCGGGCGAGTTTATGGATCGAAGTCTTCCCGACAGAGCGGCCACGCCCGTCGAGAAAGCGGCGCCCAAACGGGCAGCGGCGCGCAAGAAGAGTGCCAGCAAGAAGAAGACCACGACCAAGAAAACCGCCAGGAAAAAACGCGCCGCGAAAAAGGTTGCCCAGCCCGACGAGGAATGACGGAACAGGCTGATCCGAATCCGCATCGCTGTCTGAACTGCGATGCGGTCGTTCGCGGCCAGTACTGCGGCGACTGCGGCCAACGTGCGCGTGGCCGCCTGATCAGCCTGTGGGAGTTGCTGCGGGAAGGGTTAGGCGATCTGCTCGATCTGGATTCCCGTCTGTGGCGCACCCTGATACCGCTCGCCATCCGCCCGGGTGAACTGACCCGCGACTACCTCCTCGGCCGACGCGCCAGGTACATGCCGCCATTTCGGATGTACCTGGTTCTGAGCCTCGCGTTTTTCCTGATCGCCTTCTTCGACCCGTACGACAAGCTTGGCATCCTGTTCGAGGCGCCGTCGGGCGCCCAATCGGAACAAACCACGCCGGGAAGTCAGGCGGAGGATGACAACCCGGGTGTACAGGTATCGATCGACAGTGAGCTCGATTGTGCGCTGGATGACTACGACCCCAGCGACTGGCCGGCGTGGCTGGCCCAGCGATTCACGAAGGAGCGCGTACAGGCTGCGTGCCTGAAGATCGTCGCCGATGGCGGCGACGGCTGGCAGGGCGTCTTCGATCGAATGATCGAAAATGTTCCCACCGGCCTGTTCATCCTGCTACCGGTCATGGGCTTTGTGTTGCTGGTTCTGCACCCGCTGTCGAGGCGCTACTACGTCGAGCATCTTCTGTTCGTCCTGCATTACCACTCGTTCGTCTTCCTCCTGTTGACCACAGAGATCCTGTTTCTGCACCTGTCGGCGCTCCTGGGCCTGCCGGGAGCGATAGGCCAGGTCACGGAGTTTGCGGCGACCGTTTACGTGCCGGTGTATCTGTACAAGTCCCTGAGGCGGGTTTATGGCCAGGGTCACTGGTTGACCGCGCTGAAGTTCGTGACCCTCAGCGCCTGTTACGCCGTGGGCCTCGCAATCATCGTCGGAATTTCTGCACTGATTGCCGCGTTCTCGGTGTGAATCCTGATGCACCGCAGTCCCGCCGGGACCGTTTCGAGCACCGCAAGCGTCAGATTATGCAAAGGTTTGGACCCGTGTCCGCTTGAGCGCGGCAGCCGACGTCACTAGAATTATCGCTGGGCGAACGGGTCACGGTCCGATAAGAGATTACAAGCACTCTCCCGATGAGCAATAAACCGATAGGAATTAGTGGCCTGGCAGCCTACGTGCCACCCTACCGCGTGTGGCTCGAAGACTGGTGCGAGTGGACCGGCAACCAGTGGCCGAAGATCCGTGAGGTCGTGGGACGCAGCTTCCGCGTCCGCGGACCCGATCACAGCGTTTACACCATGGCGGCAACCGCCGTCTTGCGCATCATCGACCAATACGACGTCGACCCCTCACGGGTCACGTTCCTGGGCCTTGGCACCGAGTCCAGCACCGACAACTCGGCCGGCGCGATCATCATCAAGGGCATGGTCGACCAGGCGCTCGAAGCGCGTGGCAGACCCGCAATTTCTCGCAGTTGCGAGGTCCCCGAATTCAAGCATGCCTGCCTCGGCGGCGTGTACGGCATGAAGGGTGCGCTCCGGCATCTGGCGCTGGACGGATCGGGTGGCCAGGCGATCGTCGTTTGTGCCGACATCGCAGAGTACGCGCGAGGCAGCAGCGGCGAACCGACCCAGGGTGCCGGCGCCATTGCCATGTTGCTCGAGGAAGATCCGAAGCTGGCCGAGGTCGATCTCACCCAGGCGGGACTTGCCTCAGCGTATCGCATCATGGACTTCCGCAAGCCCATGCTGCGCTTCTGTGGCCAGGATCGTAGCGAAACGCACCAGGTTCAGGACTTCCCGGTCTTCAACGGCAAGTATTCGACGACGTGTTACGTGGACGAAACGCTGCAGGCATTGCGCGACATGCTGGAGAAGCGAAACGTCAATCCGACCGAATACCTGCGTTCGCTGAACACCGTTTTCATGCACCGTCCGTATCGCCGGATGCCCGAGACCGGACTGGCGATTGCCTACCTGCACACGCTGCGATACGGCAGTGCGGAAGACCGGGCAGAACTTGCATCCTACTGTTACGAAGCCGGTGTCGATCCCGACGCGATGAATGCCGAGGTAAACAGTCGACCCGAGATCGTCGACCTGGCCCATCCCGAGCGCATCAATTATGAAGCGTATCCGATGACGATGGCCGTGTTCCGAATCTTCCGTGCGTCCCGACACTACCGGCGCGAAATCCTCGACAAACTCGCACTCGGCAGCGACACAATGCTGGACCTTGGCAATTTGTACACGGCGGCGCTACCTGCCTGGATGGCCGCCGGCCTCGAGCAGGCCTACGAGGAACAACGCGAGCTTGCCGGCGACGAAGTGCTCACGTTTGGCTACGGCAGCGGCGATGCCGCGGAAGTCATTCCGCTCAAGATCACTGAGGACTGGCGGGAAGCGACGAGCAAGATCGGCTTCAGCCGTGCGATGGAATTCGCGATCGATCTCACGCAGCAGCAATACGCGGATCTGCACGACGGCCGTCGAGTGTCAGATCTCGATTACATTCCGCGAGACGAGTTCGTGATCGACCGCGTCGGTCATCAGGATCAGCGGCAGTTCCAGGATCTCGGCATCGAGTACTACCGCTTCGTCGGTTAACGCTGCCCGCCGGGCGGCAGCCGCCGCCTGACCAAATCTAGACCTTGGTGTAAGTAGCCAGGCGATCTGCAAAGTCGGTCGTCAGACGTTGCCATTCCATCTGGAACCACGGCGTAAAGCGTTCAGGTTCGTCCTGCAACTCCCGGTTCAGCTGCTGCGCTGTCACGTAGCGCACGCCGGCAATCTCGTTGGCATTCGCGACCGCCGATGCATCCGTCCGGCCGAGAAACACCGAGCACAACTCCTTCTCGGAGCCCGCCTCCCCGAAGTTGGCCTGATACGCGAACTTGTAGATGAACTCGAGTTCACCGCTCAAACCAAGCTCCTGCTGCAGACGGCGACC
>CAZMEA010000170.1:0-5549 GCA_964565135.1 uncultured Woeseiaceae bacterium | reverse complement strand
ATCTGGTGGCCGTGAATCGTCGTTCCGCGATCGTTTATCAGGACTGGTCCCGACAACAGGTAGTCCGCGTGGGTGAACGCGTGCCGTGTCAGCGCATGGATCCGAATCTTCCCGCTCCGGTGGCTCGCTGCGCCAGCGGGAAGTGTGTCTATCCGATAGGCGGCCGTCCTGACGCCACGGGTGAGAGGTGATCCCGCAATGTTGGAATTGAGGCCAAACTGCGAGCTCTGCGATCGGGATCTGCCGCCCGAGTCTGCTGACGCGCGTATCTGCACCTACGAGTGCACGTTTTGTGTTACCTGTGTGCATACTGTTCTGCACAACGTATGTCCGAACTGCGGCGGCGGATTCGTCCCAAGACCCATTCGTCCTGCGACGGCGCATCGGCAGGGCGTCAGCCTGGATCACCATCCCGCGAGCAACAAGCGTGTTGTTACGTCGCGCAGCAAGGCCGAGATCGAAGCGTTCGTCGCCGGGCTTCGCAGCATCCCACCGGAGGATCGTTAGTCGCACTCATGGCCATGCACACGGCATTATTCGACCTCGACGGCACGCTGACCGATCCGCAGGTCGGTATTACGACCTGCATCGCGCATGCGCTCTCCAGTCTCGGCGAGCCTGTACCCGGGATCGACGAGCTGCGGGACTGGATCGGTGCGCCGCTGCACGAGACGTTCTCCAGGCATTTAGGGTCGGACGATCGCGCGGACCAGGCGCTGCACTTGTATCGTGAGCGGTTCAGCACGAAAGGACTCTTCGAGAATGAACCCTACGAAGGGATCTCGAGTGCACTCGAGGCTATCGCAGAGCGAGTGGGGCGTCTGATCGTCGTCACGTCCAAACCACGTCCGTTCGCTGAACAAATTCTGGACCACTTTGAACTCGCCAGTTTTTTCCAGCGTGTCTATGGCAGCGAGCTCGACGGGCGATTTACGCGGAAGACGGAGTTGATGGAATATGTTCTGGCCGAAGAGTCCATCGACGCCGCTCGCGCCGTCATGGTCGGTGACCGTCGGCATGACATCGACGCCGCCAAAACGCATCGCGTGCGGTCAATTGGCGTACTCTGGGGTTTCGGAGATGTGTCAGAGCTTGAGGAAGCGGGCGCTGATGCCATCTGTGTCGCGGTGCCAGAGCTTCCCGCGGCGATCTTCACGCCAGGTTCGCCAACCGCTGCCTAATACAATGCCGATATCGGACTACCCGCATGTTGCGTGTTGATTCGCGTTGTTCCCGCTTCGCAGCGCTGTCCTCTATCGTGGCTCTGGTCGCATGCGGACCTGCATCGCCGTCGATCGAAACGCTCGTTGAGCTCGAAATGGGTGACCGCACGGCGCGGGTAAACTGGCTGCGCGACGGGCCAGACACAGCGAGCGCGCGCATTAGCGTGGTATTGACCGAACGTGCCGGCGAGCGCACGGTGTACGAAACAGTCATTGCGACTGCGAGCGGAGCAATTACGGCCGATAACGTGCGTGCTGAAGTGGATCGGTCATCGGAACTTCTACTTTGCCTGAACAGTGATGATCAGGATGATGTCTCGGTTCGCATTAACCCGGTAACGAATACCATCATTGAATCTGACAAGCCGTGCGCACCGTGATAGGCGGACCAGAAAGGAGGCCACGTCGATGGCATTCATGACTCGCGAGCGAGGCCCCGTGCCCCCGGTTATTCTGCTTGCGGTAATACTCGTGCAGATTGGTCTTCATCTGTGGCTGCCAATTGCAGAGATCGTGCCCGAACCCTGGCACTGGTCTGGCGTCATGCTGATCATTCTTGGTGTCGTAATCATCGGTAGTAAGGCAGTTGCGTTTCGTCGCGCCGCGACCACGGTGATTCCATTTGAAGAATCTTCGTCACTGGTCGTCAGCGGTCTCTACCGCTACACACGAAATCCGATGTATGTCGGCATGGTCATCATACTGCTCGGCGTGGCGACGCTGACGGGGAGTCTGAGCCCGTTTGTCGGCCCGGTTGTGTTCATTCCTCTGCTCAATTCGCGCGTTATTCGGCACGAAGAGACCATGCTCGAGTCGCAATTTGGTCAGGACTACAACAACTACAAAGCGCAGGTTCGCCGATGGATATGATTGTTCGACCGGCCGCTCGAGCGGACGGTGATGCGATTCTCGCGCTGATGCCGCGGCTTGCGGCGTTCGATCTGCCTGAATCCCGAAACCCTGAACACCTGTGGATGCATGATGCTGTCCTGCTGCGCAAGTGGCTGGAGGGAGAAGCGGATTCGTGCCGAATACATGTTGCCGATGCCGGGGGAGGTGAGATCGTCGGTCTCGCCATGGTCAGCCTGCGCCCGGAGCTGTTGAGCCTCGAACCCAGTGCGCATCTCGAGGCACTGGCCGTTGCGCCGGGGTTTGAGGGTCAGGGGCTCGGGCATCGGCTGATCGAGGCTGCGGAGGTCGATGCCCGTGCGAACGGCGCTGAAACGATGACGCTGCATGTGTTTGCAGTGAACACCCGAGCGCGGCGTCTGTATGAACGCGCAGGCTACGACGGCGAGCTGGTGAGATACATCAAGCCGCTTGCCGACAGCTCCGAGCCATCCCGTGACTGACGAGGCGCACTCAGGCCGTCGCGTACTCGTAACCGGTGCGTCACGTGGAATCGGCAGAGCGATTGCCCATGACTTTGCGGCGCAGGGAGCCATCGTCGCAATCGGCTATCGAAGTAACCAGTCCGCCGCGGAGGATACGCTCAGTTCCCTTTCGGGTCAGGGTCACATACTCGTGCAGGCCGACGTCGCCTCGACTGACGGCGCGAGGTTCATGGTCGAAGCGGCCGTTGCTGAGTTTGGCGGCATCGATATCGTCGTCAACAACGCCGGAATTTTCCTCGAACACAAGGTTGCCGACGTAGCAGCCGATGAGTGGCAAAAGGCGTGGAGCGAAACGCTGGCGGCGAACCTCGTCGGGCCTGCGAACGTTTGCCATGCGGCAGCTCAGCATATGATTCGACAGGGCTCCGGCAGGATCATCAACGTCTCCTCCCGGGGTGCGTTCCGCGGAGAGCCCGACGCGCCGGCCTACGGTGCCAGCAAGGCAGGTCTGAATTCGATGAGTCAGTCACTCGCCGTTGCCCTCGCACCGCACGGTATCTTTGTCGGTGTCGTTGCGCCGGGCTTCGTTGAAACCGACATGGCAGCCTCTTCCTTGTCGGGAGAGGGTGGCGACGCCATTCGCGGGCAAAGCCCCCTGGGTCGTGTAGGCCGACCGGAAGAGATCGCCAAGGCCGTCCTCTTTCTGGCGAGCGAGGGTATCGACTTCGCCACCGGCGCCATAATCGACGTCAATGGCGCGTCATACCTGCGGAGCTGATGACGTGGCGACACGACCGCAACGCATTCGGAGTCATTTGTGAACACTGCACTGGTTGGTCTGATTGTTGCCGCCATCGTTATCGTCGGTATCTACTTTCTGTTCGTTGTGCCCGGTGAACGCAAGTATCACGAAACCAAATTGAAGCTGATGCAGGAACGCATCGAGCGCCATGAACAATGGCAATCAGACCGTGCAGCGGAGTCGCCCAGCCCCTCTGACGACGAGCAGGTCTGACTTGGCGCCGATCATAGAAACCGAACGGCTGTCGCTGCACCTGATGACAGATGAGGACGCGCACTTCGTTCGTGGCCTGGTGAACGAACCCCAGTTTATCGCCCGAATCGGCGACAAAGGCGTCGAAACTCTGGCCGATGCCGTGCGCTATCTCCATGACGTGCCAATGGCGAGCTACCGGGATCACGGTTACGGAGGCTACCTCGTGCGACTCGGCGAATCCGGCGAGCGCATTGGCATGTGCGGTCTTTATCAGCGCAGCAATCTCGATCATCCGGATCTCGGCTTTGCCATAGCCTCGGCGCACACGAGGCAGGGATACGCGTTCGAGGCGTCGACGGCGGTTATTGATTACGCGCGGACCGAACTGAACCTGCCTCTGCTGGCCGCAGTCACCAATCCCGAAAATCTTCCGTCGCTCGCCCTGATCCGGAAGCTGGGTTTTTCCGAGGCCGGCAATTACCGAATGCCGGGCGATGACGAGGAACTCCGCTATTTCAAGCTCGAGCTGCGCACGTGATGGTGAGTCGGGTCGTTCGAATCTGATAATCTTTCCGTCGTTCAGACAGGAGTAGCCGGCGTGACAGATTTAACCTGGGCGGAGTTCGAACGCGTCGAGCTTCGAGTTGGAACGGTAACGGCCGCCGAGCCCTTCCCTGAAGCCCGTAAGCCTGCCATCAAACTGGTCATCGATTTCGGCGCAGAAATTGGCGAGCGCAAATCATCTGCGCAGATCACCGATCACTACACACCTGAGACCCTTGTCGGCAAGCAGGTAGCCGCAGTGGTCAACTTTCCCAGAAAGCAGATCGGGCCGTTCATGTCCGAGTGCCTGGTAACGGGGTTCGTGCAATCGGACGGGAGGGTGATTCTCGCCGTGCCGGATTTGCCGGCCGAGAATGGTACCCGGCTGGCCTGAGGAGTACGTTCACCGTTGAGTTCCTATCAGGCAACCGTGCGCTGGCTTCGAGGCGACGGCGATTTTCTTGGTGACGACTACTCTCGCGGCCATATCTGGTCCTTCGACGGTGGCATTGAGATTCCGGCGTCCGCGTCACCGGACATCGTGCCCCTGCCAAAGTCCGTTGCGGAGGCCGTGGATCCGGAGGAAGCATTCGTCGCGTCACTTGCCAGCTGTCATATGCTGTTCTTTCTTTCGCTTGCGGCCAAGCGTCGAATCGACGTCGTCAGCTACGTCGACACCGCTGTTGGGTACATGGAAAAGGACGACTCGGGACGTACATTTATCGCAAAGGTCGTGTTGCGCCCCGCGGCCGAGTACGCGGGAGACTCTGCGCCGGCTCCGGAGACTCTTGAGATATTGCATCATCGAGCACACGAACTCTGTTTCATCGCCAATTCCGTCAAGAGTCATGTTGTCACCGAGGTTGTGAGCTGAACGCGGAATGTCCGACGATATGAACGACTGGCGTGAGCTTCGCGAGTTTGCCGGTGTGAAGCTCGGTGAGTCCTTTGTCCTTTCATGGACGTTTCACGGTGACTCGCTTTGCATCGATCTCGACCTGTGTCTTGCTCCGGAGCACTCTTTTTACGAGGAGCCAAGACCGTCCGAAGGCGAGTGTATTCGGGCCGCCATACTGGAGTTTCCGTGCTGCCGGCGGATCGCTGATCTCGCCAATCCTGCGGATGGCGACATGTCCCGAGACGCACTTATCGCTGCTGCGGCCAGTCTCGGAATCGGCAGAATAGAGGGCCTGCGCAGGGTCGGCGACGGCCAGTATGAATTCAGCGGCCGTTTCGGACAGGTTCGGATCGACGCCGAACGGCCGCTGGTTCGTCTTAAGGACGCCTGACGGACGAGGGTTACCGCTACAGCTGGCCGGGATCGCCGAAACAGGGTGCTGTTATATACTCGCGGCGATCGGCACAGCAGAGCAGCTGACAGACCGAACCGTCACCCGGAGATCCGCCCATGTACGAAGAAGTCCGCCATCCCTGTGTGCAGCACAAGCTGTC
>CAZMEA010000169.1:0-5562 GCA_964565135.1 uncultured Woeseiaceae bacterium | reverse complement strand
GACATGGCTAACGGCCCGGCGCAGCGTACGCAGCCCTACCCGGACGCAATCAAGCTGCTGGAAAGCCTCGGCTCGATCAACAACGACAATTGTTTGTCCTGTTAGCAGGGCCCGATCGGCCACAAATCGCAGACTCTGATAAGCAATAGAAAATCCGCTATTGATGCTCTGGCGAGTGTCTGTTGTTGACTACAGTTGGCAACCAGTACCCATTATCGTCGGAGATGAACATGCACATTCGCATCAGCCTGGTCATTGTGGCACTCATGATTCTGCTGGCTTCCATTGCCTGGGCACAGAATTCGAAGACAGAACGGCGCGTCTTTCGGCTTCCTGAAGTTGCGGCGCTGGACTTGCCCTTCAGTGATGCCGTTCTTGTGGGTGACACACTGTATCTTTCAGGAAACGGTGGAATAGATCTGCAGACGATGGAGGTGCCTGAAGACCCGCGAGAGGAAGTGAAGCTTTTGATGGAGAACTTCACGAAGACGCTCGCGCTGGCCGATATGACCCTCGACGATCTTGTTTCGGTGACTGTCTACAGCCCCGATCTCTCCCTGTATTCGGACTTTAATGAGGTCTACAGAAGCTACTTTACGGACGAGTTTCCTGCGCGCGCGTTTATCGGGTCGGGCCCGCTCCTGTTCGGCATGCGCTTTGAAATGCAGGCTATCGCGGTTAAGTAGGCTATTTGCTAATTGCTAATTGCAGAGCCCACTTTGGTGGACTCGCTATCCCGATAGCCGTGCGACGAACCACCAGCTGCTGAATATCGCGTACCAGAAGACCGCGATCAGGGCACCCAGCCATGGCTTCTTGCCCACAACTCCAGCCGAGAAAAGGACCACGCCAGTAATCCAGACGTAGTGGTAGTAGCTGGCTGGCGAAAACTCGGCGACGGTTTGGCTGACTGGCAAGCAGTCTACACAATACCGCGAGCTCTCAGCGCTCGGACCGCCTGTCTGCCGCGGAATTCTGCGCCCAGTCGATGGCGTCCTCGAGTCGGTCATCACCCCAGAAGAGCTCGTTGTTATCGACGACAAATGACGGAGAACCGAATATCCCGAGCGAGCGTGCTTTTGCCGTGGCGTCACGATAGGCGGCTTCGACGTCGGGCGAATTAGCAAGATCGAGTACGCGGTTCTGCGATTGGCCCAGTTCCTCAAGGCTTTGCTCCAGGTTTTGGTCCCCGCCCGCTGCAAGCCCTTCCTGAAACCACAATCGATACGTCGTCCGAACGTACTCCGGGCACCATCCTTCCTGCGTGGCGACCACTGCTACGCGATTGGCCAGGTCGAAGTTCTGCAAGGGATACTCGACCGGCAGTGAAACAGGAATGCGAAGCCGGCTCGCGCGACGTTCAATATCGCGCCACATGTATTCTTCCTTGGCAGGTTTGCCAACGAACGGGACGTTGTCCATCTCCTGCATGAGTTTGCGGACGCTGAACGGACACCAGCTGAACGCGACGCCGGACTCTTGCTCAACGTCAGGCAGGCGCATCACTGTCAGGTAAGAGTATGTACTGCCGATGGAGAACCAGAAGTCGATACGGCTCATCACGAATGCTCCGTCCTAGATGCGGACAGGTTACATGAGGACGGGGTCTCGGGCCTCCCGGTCCGTGTCGTGATTGCGCGCGATCTGAGGCCGGGCCGCCATGAGGCGGCAAGCTGCTATCCCGGTGGTTTCCGTTACACTGGCGCAACCCGATCCCACACAACTCGGCCGGACGAGCATTCGGAAACAAGCAATGCAGAGCTTCGACATAGCTTCACGCCTCGATTTCCTTCGCCAGGCTGAACGTCTCAAGGACACACTTCGCAGCGCGTATACGACCACCGGCCGCACTGAAAGCGTGGCCGAGCATACGTGGCGATTGACGCTGCTGGTCATTACTTTCGCTGATGCTCTTCCCGACATCGATCTGTTGGTGTTGCTCAAGATCTGCATCCTGCATGATCTCGGTGAAGCCGTAGATGGGGATATTCCTGCGCCATTGCAGAGCGCATCGGCATCGAAGTCAGCGAAAGAACGCGATGACTTTCTCTCGCTCGTTAAAGAGCTTCCCGAGGAGCTCAGAGCGGAGTTCGTCTCATTGTGGGATGAGTATGAGGACGGCGCCTCAGCGGAGGCGCGAGCGGCCAAGGCCCTGGATAAGATCGAAACGATACTGCAGCACAATCAGGGCCTGAATCCGGAAGGCTTCGACTATGACTTCAATCTCGAGTACGGAAAGGCCTATACCAATAATCTGCCAGTTGCGAGGGCAATCCGCGAACTACTTGATGTTGATACACGGGCCCGTGCGAATCAGAACGAGGGCCGAGGCTGACTGGCGTCTTTTCTGCAGATCGATCCGTTTTAGGCGAATCCGCCGCTTACTTGATTTGAGCTACACTGGCTCCCACAGCCCGACTGGGTGTGTGATCGGGCTTCCCTGTTCACACCAATAACTCCGGAGAGCGAATGAGTTTCCTGAATGTCCGTCAACGATTAACGGTCATGGCTGTCTGTCTGATACCTCTGATTGTCTTTGGTCAGGATGAGCCGCGGGCCAGGGACCTCGGCGTTCCATTTTCCGGCTCGCCAGGCCCGCTGAATGCGATCACCGACGTTGCCGGTGTCACCGTAGGTCACACGACGCTGATCTCGGGCGATGGTCCGCTCGAGGTTGGTACCGGACCTGTCCGGACAGGAGTCACTGTTGTTCATCCTCGCGGCAAAACCTACGACCCGGCATTCGCCGGCTGGCATGCGCTGAATGGCAACGGCGAGATGACGGGCACAACGTGGGTCGAGGAATCCGGTTTCCTCGAAGGGCCCGTCGTCATCACAAATACGCACAGCGTCGGGATCGCTCGCGATGCCACGATCGAGTGGCAATACGAGAACGATCTCTTCGATCCGCTGCCGGATGATCCGGACGTGTTCTGGTCACTGCCGGTCGTAGGAGAGACCTACGATGGCGATCTGAATGACATCAACGGCTTTCATGTGACGAAGACACACGTCAAAGACGCGTTGGAATCGGCTGTAGCCGGGCCGGTGGAAGAGGGCAACGTCGGTGGCGGCACGGGGATGATCTGCCACGCGTTCAAGGGCGGGATCGGAACGGCGTCACGCCTGGTTACCGTGTACGACGAGGAGTACACGCTGGGCGTACTGGTGCAGGCGAACTACGGGACCCGGGAGTCCCTGACCATAGCCGGCGTGCCTGTGGGGGCGGAGATATCGGACCTCATGCCTGGCTTCAGGGCAGGCGATAAGGACACGGGGTCCATCATCGTGGTTGTCGCCACAGATGCACCGCTTCTCCCGCATCAGCTTAAGAGAATTGCCAGGCGTGTGCCTATCGGAATATCCAAGGTCGGCGGTTACGCGTCGAACAGCTCAGGAGATATCTTTATCGCCTTTTCTACTGCAAATTCGGGAGCGGCGACGCGAGAGCATCCGGTGGATGCCAAGATGCTGCCGAATGACGTGTTGAGCCCGCTCTTTCTGGCCACTGCCCAAGCTACGGAAGAGGCGATTGTCAATGCACTCGTTGCCGCGGAGACAATGGTTGGCATCAATGGACATACGGTGCATGAACTGCCTCACGATCGGCTGATCGAACTCCTTAAGAAATACAACCGAATTCCCTAGTTGAGCAGCTGCGGAGCCAGCTATTCCGTTAAGCGTCAGCCCGACGTAATACATCTGCGCGAACTGCAACTGACCAATCGCGGGCAGGGATACGGAGCTACAGTTTGTTGGCGGCGGAATGCGCCTCAGCACTTACAGGAGGTATTCGCACCGTGAAGTTCGAAAGACTCAATGCATGGCTCGGGTTGCTCGGCCAGCTTGCAGTGCTGGGTGGCCTGATCGCGCTTGTTGTTGAGATTCGTGGCAACACGCTGTCACTCAGGGCTCAGGAGCTCGCAACGCTGGAGGACAGGAATTCTGCGAGGCAGATTGCGCTCTTTGACGCTGAGCTTCGTGGTTTGTACGCGAAGGCGCTGTTTCAGCCAGAAGAATTGACCGTCGATGAAATGATCGGTGTCAGCAACTATCTTTCGTACCGGGTCGCCAGCCTTGCCGGCGTCTATTCCCGGGTCCAGGACGGAACGCTCCTGGAAAGCGACTGGAACGAATCCCTGCAATCAGTCCCGATCTACCTGGGCAGCGATATCGGAAGAAACTGGTGGCAGGAAGCCAGGCATGACTACATCGAAGACCCGGGCCTGTTGGGATTCGTCGATGGTATCGATGAGGTACTGGAGTCCAGCTCGGTCATACCAGATGACGTCTTCTACGCCCGCCTGTGCAAGCGACTTGAAATCCGGGATTGCCCCGTCGTCGAGCCCTGAAGGTCACTTGTTCACGGCAACATTCGGGCCGAGACGAGCGGCTGTTGCGTGGTCGTTCGCTGCTCCTATCAGATTCTGACCTGAAAGCGCCTCCCGGCTGAAGGCAGTATCGCCTGGGAATTGGGCTACACTGTCTGCCGGTGCTCATTGCGATCGCATGAGCCTGTCATCACGGTGCTGAGATAGGGGCGGGCCAAATGAACAGGAATTTTGCTCGGAATGTGCTGCTCTCGTTGTTGGGCGTGTTGCTGGTTGGCCCGCACATAACAGCGGCGCAAGAGGCGCAAACCGTGATACCGGATGAGGACATCAGGATCACGGTCCTGACGACCAACACGGCCGATGTAGGTGCATTTAGCGGCATCACTCAAGGTGAATGGAGTTTTGCCGCATGGGTTGAGGTTGGTGATCGGAGCTTCCTGTTCGATACCGGCTGGTCGCCTGACAACGTGCTCCGGAACGCTGAGGCTATGGGAATCGATCTGTCGGTTGCCGAAGATGTGATTCTGAGCCACAACCATAGCGACCACACGGGTGGTCTCGAGACTCTTCGGCGAGAGTTGAGGAAGCGCAATGCTGAGGCGCTGACACGGATCCACGTGGCAGAGGGAATCTTTGCGTCGCGGCCAGGTCGTGACGGCGGGGAGCGCAATCCCATGGTCGCCTTACAAGAGCGTATGGTTGCGCTGGGTTCTGAATTCATCGTCTACGACGAACCGATGCAGATCGCGGACGGTGTATGGGTGACCGGCCCGGTGCCGCGGGTACACGACGAGCGAAACTACTCACAGGGCGCGAATTCGGTCGTCGTTTTGGACGGCCTGGTAGTGCCGGACATCATTCCCGAGAGCCAGTCGTTGATCATTACGGGAGCGAGTGGCCCGGTCATGATCTCGGGGTGCGGGCACGCGGGGATCATCAACTCGCTGGATTACGCGCGAGAAAAAATCACACCAGAGTCGCCGCAGGCTGCGATCGGTGGCTTTCACATGTTCTCGGCGACCGAGCAGAAACTAACCTGGACCTCAAAGATGCTGGCCAGAATGGGGATCAAGAACCTGATCGGCTCGCACTGCACTGGCTTTGAGAGCGTCTACACGATTCGGGAGTTGGTCGGCCTGGATCGTGATCATTCGGTGGTCGGAGCGATCGGCACCCGCTACGAAGGCGGCCGCGGCATTGTTCCCGGCAGGATTAATCAGTAGCCGGG
>CAZMEA010000168.1:0-5582 GCA_964565135.1 uncultured Woeseiaceae bacterium | reverse complement strand
AACTACCTGATGCCCGGCATGATCGACGCGCACACGCACATCGATACGATCGACCGGGCGACGCGCGCGCTCGAATCCGGCATCACGACGGTCAGAGGGGCCAGCGTCAGTGCCTTCCAGGATGTTGCACTGCGTGAGCTGGTCAAAAGCGGTGAACTGGCCGGGCCTGAGTACCTTGCAGCAGGCATTTATGTGACGCCGACGCTCGGGCGCGCGCAGCTCGCCGATCCGCGACTCCACGAGTTCTACGACGGCGTGGATACCGACGAAGATCTGCGGCGGCTCGTCAATCTCAACATCGAGCGCGGGGTAGACGTCATCAAGGCGCGCGGCACCCAGCGCGCCGGGCTGCCCGATACCGACCCCCGACAGCAGTCCTACACGGAACGACAGCTGCGGATCATCGTTGAGGAAGCCGCCAAGCACGACGTTCCGGTCATGGTGCACGCGCACGGTGACGAAGGCGCCCGCGCGGCCGTGCTCGCCGGCGTCCGCAGTATCGAACACGGCACCTACCTGAGCACTGAGACGCTTACCTTGATGAAAGAGCGAGGTACGTGGTTCGTGCCCACGCACGTGACGATCGTCGATCTGGTCGAGGAACGCTTCAACTATGTCCTGCGACTGCGCGGACGGCACATGGTCCCGCAGCTGGAGAAGGTGATGCGTGAGGCCTACGAGATGGGCGTGAAGTTCGCGACCGGCGCCGACAATTACTACGAGGTGGAATCGATCAACCGCATCTCAATGGAGATTCAGGCCTTCGCCAAGATCGGCATGAGCAACTTCGAAGCGTTGCAGGCCGGCACGGTCAACTCCGCAGAGTTGCTGCGTGTCGATGATCGCACCGGTCGAATTGCGGAGGGTTACGAAGCAGACCTCATCGCGCTACCGGGCAATCCGTTGGAGGACCTTCGCGCGCTCGAGGACGTGTTGTTTGTCATGAGCAACGGCAAGGTTGTCCTGCAACGATTCCCGTTCGGCGTCAGCGACTAGGCCGGTTTTGCTGCCTCACCGCGACATTGCGGTGAACGCCACGCACACACCAAAGATCAGTGTCGTCATGCAGACAAGCGTGATGGCAGCCGACCGAGGCGGCCAGGCGACACCCGCCATCCGGCACGAGCGGCCGGACGCGGAGAAGAGGATCGCAATACCGACGCTCGCTACAAACCCGCTGACGTTCCACCACAGCCACGAGACGCCGGGGGCGAACAACCACAGTGCGCCGTTGGCGATTAATCCCCCGAAAAATGCGACGACAGCGCGTTGCTGACCGACGTCCGGCCGGACCAGCGCGATGACGAACAGGGCGAGCAACGGCCCGTTGGCCATCGAACCGATTTTGTTGATCGCTTCCAGAACCGTCGGCGCGATTCGCTCTACCTGGTAGGAGAAAACGACGGCGAACAAACCCCAGCCCAGGGTTGCGAGTTTCGAATAGACAAACAACTTACGTTCGGAATGGTCGCTGCGACTGCTGACATAGTCCTCGACCGTGGCGGCGGACAAGGAGTTGAGGGCTGAGTCGATCGACGACATGGCGGCCGCAAAGATGCCGACCATGACCAGCCCGACCAATCCGGCGGGAAACGTCTCCAATACAAAGATCGGAAACACCAGATTGATGTTGGGGTCACCATCCGCGTTCGTCGGCAGCTGCGCGAGCAGGTCGGACTGAGACGCGAATGCTGCCAGCGCCAGACCAAGCAGGCAGTACAGCAGGACGAGCGGGAACCGAAGCAGGCCGTTCAGCAGCAAGACTCGTTCAGTCCCGTCCTCGTCTCGCGCCGACAGCACACGCTGCGCCTGACTCTGATCGCAACCGTAGTACGCGGCGTAGAGAAAAAAGCCGCCGATCAGCATCGGCCAGAAGCCGTAACTCGAATGTCCGTCAAGCCCCAGCGAGAAATCCAGCGCCTGGGTTCGCGCTGCAAACATCGACTCTATGCTGCCGATCTCGGATACCAGAAGGCCAAGGCTGGCGGCGACGGCGGCAACGATCAGCAGTACCTGTACGACGTCACTGACGACCACGGCACGCATGCCGCCCAGAACGTCGTAGGCGATCGTGGCACCCATCAGTATCACGACGGCCTGGGTGTAGGACACGTCGACGAGCAGGCCGACCACCAGCGCCACGCCGTATACCGTCACGCCCGTCGCGACACCGCGAAAGATCTGAAACGCGCTGCTCGCGACGAGACGGGCGCCGCGGCCAAGCCGCTCTTCCAGGAACGCATAGACCGAGATGTGACTGGCAGCCCGCATGGGCCGGAACAGGATCATCAGCGCCAGCATCGCGAGAGGGACGGCCAGTTCGTACTGCAGCCAGATCATGCCGCCGCCCGCGGCGAAGCCGACAAACGCGGGTGCACCCAGCAGGCTGTTTGTTGAACACTGCGTCGCGATGGTCGACGTCGCGAGCGCCGTGGAGGACATGTTCTGACCGCCCAGGTAATAGTCCTTGCGCGACCGCTGACCGCGACCGATCAACGCGGCAATGACGAGCATGCCCGCCAGGTAGGTAATTACGACAACCCAGTCGATACTCGTCATACGACCGGGCCGTCAGGTTGATAGATGCGATGCAGGCACGTTCGCGACTCTATGCAAACCGATGGGGCTGAACAACAGGTGTGTCAATCGCGTGTGCTAGTCTGGCTTCGGCAGTAGCCGACATCCGAGTCCCGAGGCGATAGCCAGGAGCAACCTATGCGACAGCAAGAGATCGACGATCAGGTTTACGACCTCTATGACGAGTACTGCCATGGACACATTGACCGCCGACAGTTCTTCGAGCGCGCAGCCCACCTGACGGTGGCCGGCGCTTCGGCGCTCGCCATGGCGGAAGCGCTGATTCCGAACTACGCCGACGCGCAGGAGATCCTGTTCACCGACGAACGTATCAAGGCCAACTGGATCGAGTATCCGTCGCCAGGCGGTACGTCGGGAGAGATGCGCGGCTACCTGGTCGTGCCCGCAGGCGACGGGCCATTCCCGGCCGTGCTCGTTATGCACGAGAATCGCGGACTCAACCCGTACGTGCAGGATGTCGCCCGTCGCTTCGGCGTTGCGGGTTTTCTCGCGCTGGCGCCGGACGGGCTGTCACCGATAGGCGGTTATCCTGGCAACGATGACGACGGCCGAACCATGCAGCGCACGCTGGATCAGGCAGAGCTTCGTCAGGACATGGCCAACAGCGCGCGATTCGTCAAGGCGCACGAGCTGTCCAACGGCAAGCTCGGCGCGACGGGTTTTTGCTGGGGTGGCGGTACGACGAATTTCCTCGCGACCGAGCTCGGTGAGGATCTGAATGCAGGCGCGCCGTTTTACGGCAGTGCCGCGGCGACCGACCGCGTCGGGCAGATCAAGGCGGCCATGCAGATTCACTACGCCGAGAACGATCCGCGCGTGAATGCGATGCAGCCGGAGTATGAAGCGGCTCTGAAGGCCAGCGGCGTCACCTACGAAATGCACACCTATCCGGGGACGCGTCACGGGTTCCACAACTACTCGACACCACGCTACAGCCCGGAAGCCGCGCAGCTTGCCTGGGACCGAATGGTCGCGTTTTTCCGGGAGCACCTGAGCTAACGCAGAACCGGCGTCGCTCTGTCGGGCTAGGTGTCGCCAACGAACGCGACAAATCCGCTGAGCCAGTTATCGAGCGATTCGGCCGCAGGGCCTTCGATCGCCCCGTCGGCCGCGAGCGCCTCATGGGCCCGGGATACGCGCAGGTGATCCGGAAAGAGACGCACCTTGAACTGGCGAAGCACAACCAGGGAACCACTCTGCGCAAGTGTTGTGCCGAGCCCGCCAGGCGTGGCACCGGCGATTCCCGTTGGTTTTCCACAGAACGTTGCGGCCATCTCCTTCGGCGGACGGGACAGCCAATCCAGCGTGTTTTTCAAAACACCCGGCATGCCCGCGTTGTATTCCGGCGTGATCAGGACGAGGCCGTCCGCTGTCTGGATTCGTTTGCGCAAGTGGACGACCGCGGCCGGCACGCCCTCGGCTTTTTCCCGATCACCGTCGTAGAGCGGGATGCCATGACAGGTCGCCGCCTCGATCTCGACGTCGTCGGGTGCTCGGGCAGCCATCGCGTGCGCGAGGCGGGTATTGAAAGATTCCTTGCGCAAGCTTCCGGACAGAGCGATGAGTTTCAAATGGGTCAATTATTGGTCAGTGTGTTGTGTGATATGCCATGCCGAGGCGTCGCCGCAGATCAGTGGCCCGGGTCGGGTGCCTTGACCGCGGCGTTACGGTCATTGGGCGTCGGATGGGCAAAGGCTTCGTCCCCGTAGGACCGAAGTACTTCCGAGACGACAATGTGATAGCCGTTGTACCATCTCGAATACTGTTTCTTGGCTTCGAGGTGGGCCGGGTGTCTGGAGAATGCTTTCAGCGTTTCCAGGGAATCCCAGTAATAGACGGCGTTCTTTCGCGACCCATCTGCGGTTTGCCAGCCGTCCACACCAATGAATCCGGGGAGGGACTGAGCGACCTCATCGATAATGTCGTTGAGCCGGTGAAACTCCTCGTCGTAGTCGCCCGGTTCCCAGATAAACGACGCACTGTACATTGCTATTCTCCACCCCCTGCCAGATCGCGACATTCTAAAGAATGAAGTTCACAAACCGCTATCCGTTGCCGCACTTTCAGGCGCTCGACGCCGACAAGCTCCGGCGGGTCATTCAGGCCTATCCTTTGGCAACCGTCATCTCCCAGGCGGAGGACTACCCGGTTGTCAGTCAGGTACCGTTGATGCTGAATGAGTCAGGCGACCGCCTGATCGGGCATTTCGATCGCAACAATCCGCATTGCGACGAGCTTCGCGACGGCGGCCAGATCTACTGCGTCTTCAACGGTCCGAACCACTACATGACGCCGAGCATCTATCCGAACACCCAGTACCCCGGCTGGAACTATGTCGCTGTGCACGTCGCCGGCGTGGTCCGACCGGTTGATGATGCGGCCTGGATGGAACGACTGGTCATGACCATGGCGGAAACGCTCGAGCCAGAGGACTCTGGCTATACGCTCACACCCGAGCAGGCCCATTTCCCGCAGTTCATTCGAATGGTTCTCGGCTTTGAAATCGACATTGTCGATATCAAAGGTGTCTTCAAGCTGGCTCAGGACAAGGGTCGCGAGAACGCCGAGCTCGCGCGGCAACACCTTGCCCGCATGGTGCAGCGCGACGTCGGTGACTTCCTGGGCGACCTGCTCGCGGAAGACTCCGCGGACTAAGCAGGGCGGCTGGTCGCAGGGCCCTGGAGCGCGCCAGCGCCGGGTGCCGGGTCCTGGCCGGCAGATTTCCTCGTCATTCAGGTAGCCTCCGGGCTCATATAAGTCTCTGATTTTCCTGAGTGCGCTAAAATGTCAGGAAACGGTCAGGCATTGGTCAAAACAATTTCGGCGGCACTCGGCATTATGCGCCTCACCTGGCGGCGCTGAAGCCGCTGCAAGTTTCAATACACTGACATTCAAATTACATCGGGGCGAGACAATGAAGTACACAACCATTCTGGATACGGTCGGCAACACGCCGCTCGTGAAGCTCGACAGGCTGGCGCCTC
>CAZMEA010000167.1:0-5597 GCA_964565135.1 uncultured Woeseiaceae bacterium | reverse complement strand
AGGAATACAACCTGAGCTTTGTCGGTGGCAAGAAGCGCGGCAAGCTCGAGGTCGTCGGCAAGGTTGGCAAGGCAAACACCGGAACGACGATCCGTTTCTGGCCTGACCCACAGTACTTCGACTCGCCGAACATCTCGGTCGCACGCCTCAAGCACGCGCTCCGCGCCAAGGCGGTGTTGTGCCCGGGCCTGCGCGTCAAACTCAAGGTCGAGAAGCCCAAGGAGACCATCGAATGGTGTTACTCGGGCGGGCTGGAAGAGTACCTGCTGGAGGCCATCGGCGAAGTCGCCCATGTGCCGGAGGAAGCATTCGGCGGCAGTAGCGCCGGTGAACATGAGGCCGTCGACTGGGCGCTGGTCTGGCTTGCCGGTGAGGGCCAGGTGGTGACGGAGAGTTACGTCAACCTGGTGCCGACCGCGCAGGGTGGTACGCATGTGAACGGGTTACGGACCGGCCTGACCAACGCGCTGCGCGAGTTTTGCGAGTTTCGCAGTTTGCTGCCGCGCGGCGTTTCACTTGCACCCGAGGATGTGTGGGACGGATTGTCGTTTGTGCTCAGCGCCAAGCTGGAAGACCCGCAGTTCTCGGGTCAGACCAAGGAGCGCCTGTCGTCGCGTGAGGCGGCGGCCTTTATCGCCGGCATCATCAAGGACAGCTTCGCGCTCTGGCTGAACCAGCATCCGGAGACCGGCGATCAGATCGCACAGCTCGCGATCCAGAAAGCGCAGCGGCGGATGAAGGCGGCGAAGAAAGTGGTCCGCAAGAAAGTGGTCAGCGGTCCGGCATTGCCAGGCAAGCTCGCCGATTGCACCTCGCAGGATCCGGAGTTCTCCGAGATTTTTCTCGTCGAGGGCGACTCTGCAGGCGGCTCGGCGAAACAGGCACGCGACCGGAACACCCAGGCGATCATGCCGCTGCGTGGCAAGATTCTGAACACCTGGGAAGTGGACTCGGGCGAGATTCTCGCGTCCCAGGAAGTGCACGACATATCGGTCGCGCTCGGCGTCGACCCCGGCAGTCAGGACCTGGGCAATCTGCGCTATCACAAGATCTGCATTCTCGCCGACGCCGATTCGGACGGTGCCCATATCGCCACGTTGCTGTGTGCGCTGTTCTTGCGTCACTTCCGTGAGCTCGTGCTTGCCGGCCATGTGTATGTCGCGATGCCGCCGTTGTACCGCGTCGACGTCGGACGCGACGTGTACTACGCGCTCGACGACAGCGAACGACAGGGCATCCTCGATCGCATTGGCGCGGAGAAGATCCGCGGCAAGGTATCGGTCACCCGGTTCAAGGGGCTGGGCGAGATGAGTCCGCAGCAGCTTCGGGAAACGACGATGCATCGAGACACACGTCGGCTGGTACAGCTGACGGTGTCATCCAGAGACAACACGGACCAGCTCCTGGACATGCTGCTCGCCAAGAAGCGCGCCAGCGACCGGCGCAGCTGGCTGGAGAAGAAAGGCAACCTCGCCGAGATTGCCTGAATCGGGCCGGCGACGCCTGGTTAGCGCCGGAGCATAACCTACGGGTAGAACATGCAGAACCAACTGAACCTCGAAGGCGTAGAGCAACTTCCGCTGAAGGAATACACGGAGAAGGCGTATCTCGATTACTCGATGTACGTCATTCTCGACCGGGCGTTGCCGCAGATCGGGGACGGGCTCAAGCCGGTGCAACGTCGCATCATCTATTCGATGAGCGAACTCGGGCTGTCGGCCGGGCAGAAGCCGAAGAAGTCGGCGCGTACCGTCGGCGACGTCATCGGCAAGTACCATCCGCATGGAGACAGCGCTTGTTACGAAGCGATGGTGCTGATGGCACAGGACTTTTCGTTCCGTTACCCGATCATTGACGGACAGGGCAACTGGGGCTCCACGGATGATCCAAAGTCATTCGCCGCCATGCGCTACACCGAATCACGCCTGAAACCGTACGCCAAGCTGCTGCTGCAGGAGCTGGGCGAGGGCACGGTCGACTGGGTGCCGAACTTCGACGGCACGCTCGACGAGCCGGTCGTCATGCCGGCGCGTGTTCCCAATCTCCTCCTGAACGGCACGACTGGCATTGCCGTCGGTTTGTCCACCGACATTCCGCCACACAACCTCAACGAGGTCGTCAGTGCGCTCGTTCACTTGATCGACAATCCGAAGGCGTCGATCGCCCAGTTGATGAAGCACATCAAGGGGCCGGACTTTCCGACCGGTGGCGAGCTCGTGTCGTCCAGGGACGACATTCGCCAGATCTACATGTCCGGTTCCGGCACGCTTCGCCTGCGTGCCGCATGGAAGCGGGAGAACGGTGACGTCGTCATTACCTCGTTGCCGCATCAGGTGTCCGGCGCCAAGGTGCTCGAGCAGATTGCGACGCAGATGCGCAACAAGAAGCTGCCCCTCGTTGAGGATCTTCGCGATGAGTCGGATCACGAGGAGCCAACCCGCCTGGTGATTACGCCTCGATCGAACCGTGTGAACGTCGACGAACTGATGTCGCATCTATTTGCAACGACATCGCTCGAACGCACCGTTCGAGTCAACATGAACGTCGTTGGTCTGGATGGTCGACCGCGAAACTTTCATCTGGCGGAACTGCTGTCCGAATGGCTTACTTTCAGAAAGCAGACAGTCAAGCGCCGACTGCAGCATCGCCTCGACATCGTCGAGAAGCGGCTGCACATCCTGGAAGGTCTGCTTGTCGCCTACCTCAATATCGACGAGGTCATTCACATCATTCGGACCGAGGATGAACCGAAGCCGGTGCTGATGAAACGCTTCAAGCTGACGGATATCCAGGCCGAAGCGATCCTCAATCTCCGACTTCGCAACCTTGCCAAGCTTGAGGAAATGAAGATTCGCGGCGAGCAGGACGAACTCGCCGAGGAGCGTGACACGCTGCAGAAAACCCTGAACAGCGCGGCACGCCTCAAGACGCTCATCAAGAAAGAACTGCTGGCCGACGCCGAAGCCTGCGGTGACGACCGCCGAACGCTCATCGTCGAGCGGGAAGCTGCCCAGGCACTCGACGAGACCCAGCTGGTTGCGAGCGAGGCGGTGACCGTCGTCCTGTCACGTCGTGGTTGGGCGCGTGCCGCCAAGGGCCACGAAATCGACGCGAACGCGCTGAATTATAAATCCGGTGATGGCTTCCTCGCGGCAGCGCGCGGCCGGAGTAATCAGCAGGCCATGTTTGTCGACAGCACCGGGCGCGTGTACAGCGTCCTCGCAAACCAGTTGCCGTCAGCACGTGGACAGGGAGAGCCGCTGTCCGGACGCTTCAAGCCACCGGACGGTGCAGAGTTTTGCGGCGCGATGATTGGTGAGCCAAGCGATCGCTGGTTGCTGGCCAGCGACGCGGGCTATGGCTTCGTCTGCAAGCTCGAGGACCTGGCCTCCCGAAACAAGGCCGGCAAGTCGATCCTGCGGGTCCCTTCCGGTGGGCGCGCCGTCGTACCTGCGGCGATTCCGGTGGACACCGAGTGCCTCGTCGCGGCTGTCAGCAATATCGGACGCCTGGTGCTTTTCGAACTGGATGAACTGCCGGAGCTTGGAAAAGGCAAGGGCATTAAGCTGATCAACATTCCGGCGCGAAAGTACAAGGACGGCGAGGAACACATGGTGGCCGTTGCGGTCGTGCCGGAGGACGGTAACCTGCTCGTGCACACGGCGACACGCACGATGACGATTCGGTGGAACGACAGCGACGACTATTACGGTGAACGGGCCCTGCGGGGCAGGATGCTGCCGAAGGGCTGGCGCAAGGTCGAATCACTGACCGGCTTGCCGCCGAAGGGCGACAAGCCGGAAGAGTGATCGCGTAGCTTAGTTGGCCGTCTTGCGGGTACGGAAGTGACCGGATTCGACGTTCAGTTCCGCCGTTGCGTCGTTCTGCGCGGCGGGCAGCGCTTCGGTCAGCTGGGTAGACGCCATCGTTTCGTCGAGCCGGCGACGTGACTCAGTTTCTGCGGCCGGTATTTCGGCGGTTCGGTCACCTCCCTCGATAACCTCGTCGTCTTCGTCCGCCTGACTGATTTTGATGGTCGTGTCCGAGCTTTCGTCCCGCGCTGGCATCTCCAGGGTAGCGCCGTCTGCCTGATCTTCGGACATCATCTCGTCGGCGTTCAGTAGAGCAGTCTGTTCTTCTGTCACCTCGTCCGACTCTTCGTCCGATGCAGCGAGGGCGGCGACTTCCTCGGTATCGGCGTCGCTGTCCGCTTCCAGGCGTGCCGCGAGATCTTCCGCAGCGCGCTTGATTTCAGCGTCCAGTGCCTGCGTAGCCGAAAGCTCGTCTTCGTAGTCCTGCTCGAGAATCTGGTAGTCCACCTCGTTGCTGAGGGTGTAATCCTCGTCGTCTTCCGCGACAGCCTCGTCGTCGACCGGAACAGCTTCGAGTTCCTTGGCCGGGACGTCACCGTCTTCGGCGTAGCGCTGCTTGGTTGCGTCGACGATCATCGAAAGATCGTATTCGTCGTCGTCCGTCGGCAGGATTTCGCGATCGAGAATCGTCTGTTCTTCGACACGATGCGTCGGCAGGATGTCTGTGCTGCTGGTGTCGGCGTCGACCGTCTCGGTGACTTCGGGCAGTACCAGATCGAGATCTGCGCCGAGATCGCGCGTCGTGGAGAACGCAAAGTCTTGCGCTACCTCGACATCCTGCGATGAATCGAAGCCCGTTCCTGCTGCCAGGTCGGCGTCGAGGCGACCATGAAATGCCGTTACGGCGTCGTCAGAGCTGAAGTCGACGTCGACCTCGGATACGGCCTCGTTTTGCGCCGTCAATTCGTTGTCGACGACGGGCGGCGGTGTCTCTTCTCGACGGAAGCGTCGGCCGAAGAACATCAGGCCACCGAAGATCGCCAGGCCGGCACCGATTAGCCAGTACAGCAGGCCGCCGGAGGTGTCGCCGCTGAACGCGGTCGTCTGTTCGGCTGTCGGCGCCGTCGAGGCACCTTGTGATGACGAGGCGTTGTCGCTTGCGGCCGGTCCGATGGGTTCGACAAAAGCCGGGGCGGTGCCGAACGATACATCGCCGGGACTCAGATCGACAGTCTGATCAAAGAGCGTCGTTTCTGTGACAACCGCCGATTCCGTGTCTGCGACCGCTGCGGTGCTGGATTCAATTGCATCTGCGTCGATCGAGGTCGTTGCGCTTAAGGTTGACTCGTCGGTATCAACGACGCCGTTGTATTCTACAGTGGCGCTGGACCCTGTAGTTTCGGCCGGCGACTCTGCTGTCGGTGCGGCGGCAGCCGGCGAATCGATCGGAGAAACGCGAGCCTGCGATACGCCGTCGAGTGACGGAATGGTCAGTACGCTGCCGGCCTTCAGCATGTTCATGTCGCCATTGATGAACGCGTCCGGGTTTGCGGCAAACACTCGCTCGACAGCATTCCACAGATCGAGCTCGCGGTTTTCGATTCGGCTGACGATGGTGGACAGCGAATCGCCAGGGCGCACGCGATAAGTATTCGAAGGAGCAACAGATGTGTTCGCTACCGGCGTTGGCCGCTGTCGAATCGCAGGCGCGGATTCGGGCCGTGCTGCCGGAACCGGTTCTACTGCCGCCTCGCGTTGGACAACGGGTTCTGGTACCGGGTCGAG
>CAZMEA010000166.1:0-5600 GCA_964565135.1 uncultured Woeseiaceae bacterium | reverse complement strand
CACCCGGGGTATCTCGGTCCGCAGCGAATGCCGAAGCGGCTGATCACCGAGAACATCTGGGAAGAACGCCTTGAGTCCATTCGCGACCAGGAAAAGCATCTCGCAAGAAACGGCACGATCATCCTCAAGTTCTGGTTGAACGTATCGCTTGCTGAACAGAAACGCAGATTCCTTAGTCGGCTCGATGATCCGAAGAAGAACTGGAAGTTTCAGGCTGCCGACGTTGAAGAACGGCAGCACTGGAGCAAGTACATGGAGGCCTACGAGGCGGCATTGAACGCGACCTCGGTACCGTGGGCACCCTGGTACGCGATACCGGCTGACAACAAACCGTACATGCGCGCTGCCGTTGCCGAGACGATTGTCGCCGCGCTGGAGCAATACGACCTGCAGTATCCGGAGCCAACGGACGAGGATCGGGCGACCTTTGCGTCAGCACGAAAAATGCTCGATGAACCAAGTGGGAAATCCTGAGGAACGTGACCTCCGTCATACGCGCGTGGGATTCAGTTCACTGTTATTCGTTGCTGAGACCGGTATAAATCATCGGGCTCGTATAGCGCTCAAGACAGGCGGCGGGCGATTGAAGATCCCCGGCCACTTTCAGGACTGCTCCGTTGCCCGAAGCCGCACGCACAACCGACACCGATTATCAGCGGACCCTCCTTGCTGGGTTAACGCTCTTTCGCGGTGTCTGCGCTGAAGACGTTACGGCGCTGCTGCGAAAGTGTCAGCGTACGGATATTGCTGCGGGTGAAATCCTTCTATCTCCGGGACACGTCAACGAAAACGTATTCGTTGTGCTCTCCGGCCGTCTGAATGTGCATGTCGGCTCGCCGGACGCCGCGGTTCTGGCGACCATGGATGTCGGAGACTGTGTCGGCGAAATGTCGATCATCGAGGATCGCGATCCCTCGGCGTACGTGATTGCCGCGGAGGCGAGCCATCTGCTGGTCATTCACCAGTCTGTCCTGTGGGAGTTCGTCAACGCCTCGCATGACTTCTGCAAGAACCTTTTGATCATTCTTTCCGAGCGGGTTCGCAGCCACAACCATTACATTGCGGACAGCTTTGGCAACCTGCAACGCATCGAACGCACTGCTTCCACTGATGCACTGACCGGACTGAGTAACCGGCACACGATGGAGGATATCTTTCCACGCGAAGTGAAGCGCTGTGTCAACGACGCCCTGCCGGTATCGCTGATCATGATCGACGTAGACAGCTTCAAGACCTTCAACGACAACTTTGGTCACGTCGCCGGTGACAGGGCCCTGTCGGCGGTAGGGCATGTGCTCCGCACGCACTTTCGTCCACGCGATCTGCTGGTGCGATACGGCGGAGATGAGTTCGCTGTGCTGCTTCCCGGCGTCGAGATACGCGAGGCTACCGCTATTGCTGAACGCGTCAGGTCTGCCGTTTCTGGCACCACCGCCACCGGCGCCGACTCGCTGATTCAAATCCCGGTCAACGTCTCGCTGGGCGTCGCTCAGCTAAGTGAGGACGAGCGCTTCGAGTCGCTCCTCAGAGCGGCAGATGCAGCGTTGTATCGAGCGAAAGGATCCGGACGAAATATCGTCTCGACCTAGACGTGCACCAGCACGTTGTCGATAAGGCGCGCCGCACCCAGGCGCGCCGCGGCAAGTACGACCAGTTCATCGGTTTCCCGGTCCGGCGCCTCGAGCGATTCGGCGCGTCGAATACTCACATATTCCGGCACGAAACCGGCATCCTCGAGGCACGCCACGGCCTGTTGTTCCAGCGCAGCGTAGTCTTCGCTGCCCGTCTCGAGCGCGTGCGCCACGTCCTGTAGTGCCGCGTAGAGCTGGGGTGCCGCCATCCGTTCCGACTCGGTCAGGTATTGATTCCGCGAGCTCATCGCCAACCCGTCTTTCTCGCGTACTGTCGGCGCGCCAACAATCTCGATCGGAAGGCTGAGGTCGGTAGCCATCCGCCGAATAATCATCAGCTGTTGGTAGTCCTTCTGGCCGAACACCGCCACATCCGGCGTAACCATATTGAACAGTCGTGCGACAACGCTGGTGACACCGTCAAAGTGTCCCGGGCGGGCTTCGCCGCACAGTTCGTCCGTCATGACAGGTACGCTGACGCGGGTGCCGCGTGCGGTACCGAACGGATAAACGGTATTGACCTCAGGTGCGAACAAGAGATCCGCCTTGGCGCGTTTCAACTTGCGCTTATCCAGTTCGAGACTGCGTGGATATGACTCGAAGTCTTCACCCTCACCGAACTGCGTAGGATTGACGAACACGGTTGCGATGACACGTTCGGCGTGTTCCCGCGCAAGCTCGACCAGTGCGAGATGGCCGTCGTGCAGACTGCCCATTGTTGGCACCAGTGCGACGTGATCCCCGCTTTGCCGCCAGTCCGCAATCTGCTCGCGCAGCTCTGTCGTGTCGCTGATGATGTCCATGGTGAAGTCCGCTGTCGCGGTGCGGTGATCAGCCCGGTTCCGACCTTACGAGAAGCAATGTTCGGGCGCCGGATACTCGCCCGACTTGACGGCTGCGACGTACGCTTCAACAGCCGCCATCGGCGAATCGTGACCAATCATGAAGTTCCTGACGAACTTCGGCACCCTTCCCTGCGTGATGTTCAGGAGATCGTAAAGCACCATGATCTGACCATCGACCAGGGGCCCGGCGCCAATGCCGATAACGGGAATCTCCAGCGCTTCGGTGACGGCCTGCCCGAGCTCATTCGGCACGCACTCCAGGAGCACGATGTCCGCACCAACGTCCTGCAGCCGACGCGCCGCATCGATCATGTTTTGTGCGAGCTCGGGATCCCGGCCCTGAACTTTGAAACCGCCGAGCTTGTGCACCGACTGTGGCTTCAGCCCAAGGTGGGCGCACACCGCGATGTCATGTCGCGCAAGATGCTCGACGACGTTCAGCTGACTATCGCCGCCCTCGAGCTTGATCATCATCGCGCCACCTTCCTGCATCAGGCGCACCGCATTTTCCAGCGCCTGCTCCGGGTTCGCGTAGCTCATGAAGGGCATATCGGCAACGAGGAAGGGCCGCTGCAGACGGCGTGCAACGCTGCGACAGTGATAGACGATGTTCTCAACTGTAACCGGCACGGTTGTGTCGTGACCCTGGATCACCATGCCCAACGAATCGCCAACCAATACAAGGTCGACGCCAGCCATGTCGACCAGCACTCCGAAGCTGGCGTCGTACGCCGTAATGCAGGCGATCGGTTCCTTTTCCTGCTTCATCCGCAGCAGCGTGCTCACATTGACCGGAGGTCGCGCCATGCCGCGCTGCTCGAGCTGTGTATACATAATTCTGTCGGTCTCAGAACGTGGCCGCTGATGATACGCGAATTCGGAGGCCCTGAGCGATCAGGCCAGCGCAGCAGCACTTGCCGGATTGAAGAAGTGTCGACCGCTCGTCGTACGCTCGATCTGCCGCAGGAGCTGCTCGTAGTCCGATTCGTTATTGATGGGATCGATCGACGACGCATTCACGATCAGCAACGGGGCCTCGTTATAGCTATAGAAATAGCGTGCATAGCTTTCGGTGAGACGTTCCAGATATCGCCGATCGATTAACCGTTCATGCGGGATACCCCGGCGCTGAATTCGGTGCTGAAGGGCATCGACGGAGGCCTGTAAATAGATGACGAGGTCCGGTTCTGGCGGTTCAATCGCCATGCGTTCGTGGATTTGACGGTAGAGCTGTAGCTCCTCGACATCCAGATTCAGTTCAGCAAACAAGCGGTCCTTGTCGATGTGGTAGTCCGCGACCCGCACCTGCGCGAACAGGTCACTTTGGCGCAGATCATCAAGCTGCTTGGTACGCTGAAACAGGAAAAACAGCTGCGCAGGTAACGCGGCGTTCCGTTCACCTCGATAAAAGCGCTCGAGAAAGGGGTTGCTATCGACCTCCTCAAGCAGCAGATCACCGGCGAGACTTTCTGCCAGTCGCCGGGCGAGGCTTGTTTTGCCGACGCCTATCGGCCCTTCCACGACAATAAAGCGACTCGACGAGTCCCGGCTCGGGCGCGCATCTGATGCTCTTTGCTGGGTCAGGGATCGAGCCTCGCAATATCGAAGTCGTCCACCGGAAGCCGGTCAGCCAGCGCACTGACCGAACCCAATCCCGGAACGTGTGCGTGCGGTGCAATCTCACGCAGAGGAAACAATACAAAATTTCGCTCGGCAATGCCCGGGTGCGGGACAGTCAGGGTTGCTTCGTCAATTTGTTGCCGGCCGTACATCAGCAGATCGAGATCGAGAACGCGTGGACCCCAACGCTCACCATCCCTGCGGCGCCCGGCCGCCAGCTCGATGGCAAGCAGTTCATCGAGAAGCCGTCGTGCCGGCATCTTCGTCAGTAGGCATGCGACCGCATTCACGAAGTCCGGCTGATTTTCGGGACCCATCGGCCTGGAGCTGTAGAGGCTCGATACGGACTGCAGGGAGGACTCAGGAAGCTTCGCAATTCGATCGATGGCCGCTGCAACCTGAGTAGCAGGATTCTCCAGATTGCTCCCGAGCCCGATGTAGGCCGGAGTCCACACGGCACTCCCGCGCGTCAAGCACCGCCCTCCGCGGGGGCTCGCCGGCGACGACGACGCGTGCGACGCTTCTTGCGACCATTGCTTGACCGCTGCTGTGCCTGAACCTTGAATCGTTCGGCACGCTCATCTTCCGAAAGACCTTGCACGTCGGTCCAGAAGGCAGCGAGATCGGCATCTGCCTCCCCCGTCTCCGCACGCAGCATCAGAAAATCATAGGCGGCGCGGAAGCGTCGATTGTCGAGCAGCCTCATTGCCCGCTTGCCTTTTCGCTGTTCGAAGCGCGGCTGCAACGCAAGCATGTCGCGCATCGGCGCCGAGAAACGCTTTGGTATCGCGATACGGCTTTGATGCAGCCCGGTCAGCTCGTACGCCGAGAGCGCAATCGCCTGTGACTCGGACATCTTCTCCGTCTTCAGTCGCTGCCGGGCTGCCTTCATAACCGGCCCCCAAAACAGGACGCCTAGCAGGAACATCGGTGTCACCGGTTTGCCGCTGCGAACACGTCGGTCGGTGTTTCGGAGTGCCGCACGCAGGAAGCGGCCGAACTGTTCGTTCTCGGCCAGTGCGGCACTGGTCTCAGGAAACAGCTGATCGAAGAGTCGAAACTCCCACAGCAACTCGAACGTGCGCTCCGCGTGCCCACCTTGAAACAGCTTGACGAACTCATCGAACAATCTCGCAGGTGGCACACTGGTCACGAGACCCGCATGTTCGTGCATTGCCTCAGTGACGCCCGGATCAATCGCAAAATCGAGTTTTGCGGCAAAACGCACGGCACGAAGCATCCGCACCGGATCCTCGCGCAGCCTCGTAACCGGGTCGCCAATCAGGACCAGCTGGCGATTGTCGATGTCGGAAACGCCGCCCGCATAGTCCCAGATCGAGAAGTCGGCGATGTTGTAGTACAGCGCGTTGCACGTGAAGTCGCGACGCCACACGTCACTGTCAATGGAGCCGTAAACGTTGTCGCGGAGAATTCGTCCCTCGGTGTCCAGCACCGCATCCGCATGGTCTTCGGGGCTCTCCGCCGAGGCCCTGAACGTGGCGAC
>CAZMEA010000165.1:0-5625 GCA_964565135.1 uncultured Woeseiaceae bacterium | reverse complement strand
GGCATCGGCGGACCGGACGGTACGCGCATGTACTTGATCTCCATGTCGGCTGCCATTGCCGCGTGTTCGATGGCGCCGTCACTGTTGCCGCTCTTGAGCAGGCGCAGCGCGGCCACCTGGTGCTCGAGCAACGAGATCATGCGTGCGTTGTAGTCGTCACCGGCAGACTCGGCCGCAGACCGCAGCTCCGCAAGACGGCTTTCCGCGGCCATCGCTTTTGCCGGCATGTCCATATGCACAGCGCTCATTCCTGCCGCTGCAACCCAGTGCGGATTGCTACCGTCCATTGAGTCAGCGGCACCGTACTCTATGTCTTCCCACTGACCGGTCTCGATCATGTTTCGCGCTCGCATAACGAGGTAGCCATCGTAGATGCGCTTGACGCCAGGATTGCGGTCGACCGCCGCCAGCGCATGCGAGACGTTCTCTTCAGCGCGGTCGAAATGTCCGAGCATCAGGTTGCCGTAAGCCAGCCACGAAAGCGTGTGGAAATCTTCGCGCCCCTCCGGTAACCCGTACTTTGCATTCGTCTCGACAGCGGCCTCATACGCCTCGATGTTCGAATTGACGACACCATCCCACATACCGAGCTGCAGGAAGATGTGCGACGGCATGTGCAGCGCGTGTGCCGAAGCCGGGGCGATGCCCGCGTAAACCTTCGCAGCGGGAAGCGCAAGAATCGCGTGGTCCGGATCGTCGAAGGAATGAATAATGAAATGCGCCGCGCCCGGATGACTCGGATTGCGCTCGAACACCTGCAGGGCGATCGAGGCGGCCTTCGCCTGTCGACGGTAGCCACGGTCGCCCCTGCGAACCATGCCGAGCTGCGACAGAGAATAGAAGATTGCAATCTCGTCATCGTCCGGCCAGCGCTCATGCATGTCGGCCATATAGTTGGCGTAGTTGGTGTCCCGCTCCAGCTTGTCGTCGGCCGAGTAGTAGAGGATCTCCACGGCGGTCAGGAACGCCTTTTCCTTTTCGGTCGGTGCTTTGGCCAGTCGCCCCTCGAACGTCGGTGCAAGACGCTCCAGCGCGGCGGTCGCGGCGGGCTCGTCCTGCTGGGCCCAAAGCGGATGGTTGTCACTCATCGCCTGGCCCCAGTACGCCAGTGCGAAATCAGGATCGATTTCCTGCGCATCCTCGAAGGCAAACCTGGCCTCGTCGAACTGGAAGCTGTGCAGGGCTTTAACGCCTGTCAGGAATGCTTCCTGCGCCTCGGCCGAACCGGAGTTTGGAAAAGTAATGCTGCCGAGTTCGTCGGCGAAGACGCCGGAACCGGCCACGCAGGTCATGGCAAACAGCACGACGGTGCGTCGCGCGAACTGAATAACGGACATTGTGCGTCCCCCGTTTATGGAATCTGCTCGTTGGGTTGGAATTGCAGAGTGGCGATATAGACTAGTTGTCCGGTCGACACCTGTCTATCAAGGATCACGCCGGTCGCAATGTGGTGCCGGATCTGCCACATGACGTGCGGGTAAGTTATTGAATAATAGTGAAAGCGCACCGTTCATTATCGAGGGGAATAAGCATGCTGTACCGACTCGCCGGCCGCACCGCGGCACTTCTGACGATCCTGTCACTCACAATCCCGGCCCGCGCACAGGACTTCGACGTGTCCCGTTTCGTCGACCAGCGTTACCCCGAGACTGCCCGGATCGCCCGCACGCTGTGGGAGTACGCGGAGGTCGGCTACCAGGAGGAGAGAAGCAGCGCGCTCCTGCAGACGGTACTGATCGACGAGGGATTCGACATCGAGGCGGGCGTCGCGGGAATCCCCACGGCATTCGTTGCCACCTACGGTGACTCGGGTCCGGTCATCGGCATCCTCGCGGAGTACGACGCACTGCCGGGCATCAACCAGGACGCGTTACCGACACGTAGCCCGATCGCCGGCAAGGGCGCGGGACATGCATGCGGCCATAACCTGTTCGGCGCAGGCTCTGTGGGCGCGGCTATCGCGGTGAAGCACTGGCTGGATGCAACCGGCACGCCGGGCACAATTCGCCTGTACGGCACGCCGGCCGAGGAAGGCGGCAGCGGCAAGGTGTACATGGTTCGCGAGGGCTTGTTCGACGATGTCGACATCGCGCTGCACTGGCATGCTGCCGGCACGAATTCGGCCGCTGCCGTGACCACGCTGGCCAACCGGTCAGCAAAATTCCGTTTTCGTGGCATCTCGGCGCACGCGGCCGGATCGCCCGAGAAAGCACGCTCGGCGCTCGATGGCGTGGAAGCGTTCAATCACATGGTCAACATGATGCGCGAGCACGTGCCGCAGGAAACGCGCATTCACTACGTGATTACCGCCGGCGGGCTGGCACCAAACGTCGTGCCGGACTTTGCCGAGGTGTTCTATTACGTACGCCATCCAGAGGCGAGCACCGTCGCCTCTATCTGGGAACGGCTCGAAGCTGCGGCGAATGGTGCAGCGATGGGCACCGGAACCGACGTCGACTGGGAGATCATCCACGGCAACCATCCGCTGCTGGTCAACGAAGCACTCGCCGAAATGATGCACGAAAAACTGACCGAGGTCGGCGGCATCGAGTACACCGCCGAGGAACGGGCGTTTGCCGAAGAAATCTACCAGACGCTGGATTCGCCATCGTCGGTGCTCGGCACCGAGCAACAGGTCGAAGACTACTCGGTCACCCTTGGCTACGGATCGACGGACGTTGGCGACGTGTCTATCGCGGTACCCACGGTTGGCATGACAACAGCAACCTGGGTGCCGGGCACGTCGGCGCACAGCTGGCAGGCCGTAGCTGCCAGCGGCACATCGATCGGCTTCAAGGGTGCCAACAACGCCTCGAAAATCCTGGCTCTCGCCGCAATCGAGCTCTACACAAATCCGGACCTGAGGCAGGCGGCGGCCGCAGAGCACCGCGCCAACATCGGCGAGGACTATCACTACGAAGCGCTGCTCGGCGACCGTGCGCCGCCGCTCGACTATCGAAAGTAGGGTTTCGCAGCCTCTGCAGTGCCGAAACGAACGAGGCGCCGTTAAGGCGCCTCGTTTGCGATGGGTGATGAAATCGGCTGACTACTGCCGATCAGGCGGCGTGCCGTAGGGGTAGTAATCCGTCAGCGTCACGTTCTCGTAGTCCAGGGCCTCCAGCTCCACGGTGCCAACGTAGGGTCCGGGCGCATCGACGATGTAGATGTTCGGTGCGTAGCCCGTTTCGTCGAAGCCGCGGCGGAAGTGGACGCGTGACTTGACCACGAAGATATCGAATTCCGTGTGATCGACCGGTCCGAACTCGAGCTGCGTCGTCCATATCACCTGCTTCAGTGCCGGCGTCAGGATCAGCCAGTTCGAATCGCCGAATTCCACGATAGCGATATTGTCGAAGTTGAGCCCCGGGCCTACGTACACGACCGTTCCCTGGATACGGACAGGGTCACCGCTCGAGGGGCCTGCAAAGCCACCTACTTCCCGATCGAACAGATCGCCTGGCTGTGCGTTCGCGTCGATCAGCGCCTGGACGGCGTTCTCGTCACGCAAGGTCGCATAGAGCACGTTGCTCAGCTTCTGATCGACGATCTGCTGCAGGATAAAGGTCGCGTCCCCGGAGCGATCGCTGTAGTCCGCCAGCACGACCGGCGTACCGCCGGCCTCGAAGTCAGACAGCGCCTGCGCGGCTGCCTCGTCGGGCTCCAGCAATGCTTCCCCGAACAGTCCTTCGCGTACCCGCCAGATATAGTCCGACATGTCGTCGGCGATCTGATCGGCGAGCGCCTGGTCGTTATTGGTCATGACCTGCACCGTTGCACCGACGTTCGGCACGTCCGACCACGGGAAGCCGTAAGACACGCTGACGAACACGTCATGATGACGCGCCTCCCAGCGCCGGGCGCGCTCCATGATATCCATGGATGGCGATTGCCCCGTCCACTGCAGAACCGTTGGCGTGATAACGCCCGGTTTGCGGGTTGCCGTCGTCGCCGTGTACGAACCTCGCGCCAGGCGAATCAGGTAACGCGCGGCGCGACCCCCCTGAATCGTCGTGTCGTAGTGCGGGTAGCGCTTGGTGACGAACGAGCCGTCCGCGTAATCCAGAAAGGTATCTTCGTTGGCGTGCAAATCGAAGGTGCCGACGATAGGCACGTCAGGCCCGACGACCTCGCGAAAGCGTCGCGCAATCTCGGCTTCCGGTCTCGGCACGTTACGCACCGCCGCCGCACCGTGCAGCGCCAGGTAGACGCCGTCAACCGGCATCGCGGCTTTGAGCTCCTCGATCTGCTGGTCGATAAAGTGATTGAAGGTATCCTCGGTGCTCCACGCCCGGGACGAGCCGCCGAACACGCCGGCAGGCGACGTAAGCCCGATCAGTTCGACACCCTGATACTCGCGAGCCGCCAGCGTAAATCCGGACACGTAAGATCCGGCCGTCAGTACGGCATCGTCGGTGTCGGGCGGTCGAATCTTCGTCCAGTCCTCGATCGTGACGTCGCCGCCCGGGCAAAAGGTGCACGTTTCGTGCTGAAAGCGGGCAACGGCGAGCCGGATCGGCTTCTGGCCATTGACCACCTCGACGGCCGCCGGTGGTTCCTGGGTACAGGCAGCAAGTGCGACGGTCAGGGCGACAATCAGGTACCCGATTCGTTTCATCGTCAGATCCTCGAAGTTCTGGAAGATTGTTATTGTCGCGTCCGGCACGTAAGAGACATTGCCGAAGCCACACTGATTCTAAGTCCGCCGGTGCAGAATTTCGCCCCCGAACGAATCGAAGGCGACGTTCATCTCACCGTTGAACGATCCGGCCGCGTCGTCGTCTAGCCGGACGTTGCAACCTCGAAATCCTGCGGTCGCGTTGTGCGTACTTCCTCCAACACGTTCACGTTGCAGGCGATCGACATCCGCGTGCCTGAGCCAACAAACGGGTGCACCATGTGCTTGACCCAGCTCGGGAAGACGACCATGCGCCCTGGTCGATTGGCGATGAACATGCGCGCATCCAGGATCGTGTTCGGCACCTGGATGAAAGTGGTTGCCTCGCGCGGGTCGAGCAGCTCCAGCAGCCCGCAGTGCGGCACCGTCGGATCCGGCTCACCGGAGGTCACGTAGTACACAATCGAATACATCGCGTTCGGGTGTGAATGCACGACGTTGTAGTTGCCGTTCCTGCAGACGTTGGCCCAGCTGTCGAACACCAGCTTGAAGGTACGCTCGCTGCCATCCTTGCGAACCAGCGCGCCCAGCAGTTCGAAGATTGCCTGCTCCATCAATCCCTTGAGCTTGACGAAGCAGGGCTCCGGGCGGGTCAGCAGGTTGCCGCGAGATTGCCAGCCACCGGAGTTCGAGCGAATACCTCTGCCGAGGTCATCGGACTGCTCCTCGGCGATCACCAGGTCGTAGATCTGCTGGTTCATCTCATCCACGTCCGGCCAGTCGACCGACACGAACGGTGTTCCGAACATCGTGGTGATGGATTTCTGAAAGTCGACTTGCGACACCGCGCCCTCTCCTGTCTTGCGTCTTTAGCGTAATCGTTTGATGAGAACCTTACGCCCCGCTCCTTCCACCTGGAGTCGATGGTCGCCCATCATGCCAACGGAAATCGTCGCGTCAAACTCGCGGTTCTTCGGATATGGGTAGTAGCGCTTCTCGAACTGCCGCCA
>CAZMEA010000164.1:0-5652 GCA_964565135.1 uncultured Woeseiaceae bacterium | reverse complement strand
GGTGGCTGGCTCGATACCGTGAAACGATTCTTCGAGCGAATCAGTCAGTAGGTCTGGCGCGAGCGCCGAAAGCTCGGTAGTATTTCCTAGGTCGCTGCTCGGACGGCGGCCCCTTGAGCGGAAGGCTCCCAACCTTCCGCTTTTGTGCATCTGACTGCTGCGTTTTCGCAGTCCAGACAATCAAAAAAACAGCCACAAGGGGGCCCGATTGAACAACGGAGAACGCATTTGAGCGCGCCGGCGGTGCTGGCACTGGAGGACGGCACGGTCTTCCATGGCACTTCTGTCGGTTTTGAAGGCAAGACCATCGGTGAGGTCGTTTTCAACACGGCCATGACCGGCTACCAGGAAATCCTGACTGACCCCTCCTACTGTCGGCAGATCGTCACGCTGACCTATCCGCACATCGGCAACACCGGCACCAATAGCGAGGACATGGAGTCCGACAAGGTGCATGCATCGGGGCTGATCATCCGAGATTCCTCTCTGGTCACCAGCAGCTGGCGATCCGAACGAAATTTTTCGGAGTTCCTCAAGCAGGGCAAAACGGTTGCGATAGCGGATATCGACACTCGCAAACTCACCAGGGTCTTGCGCGAAAAGGGTGCTCAGTCGGGATGCATCATGGCGGGAGAGGGTGATGCGGATACTGCAGTAGCCCATGCCCGGAAGTTTCCCGGCATCGCCGGATCCGATCTCGCGAAGTTCGTCACTACGAAGGACGCGTATCAATGGGCGCACGGCACGACCTTCGGTCGTCGTCCCCAAATTGTTACTCGCAAGGTTGCGCCATACCACGTCGTCGCCTACGACTTTGGCGTCAAGCGAAACATTCTGCGGCTGCTGTCGGACTTTGACTGCCGAATGACCGTTGTACCGGCCACCACCTCAGCCGAAGAAGCGCTCGAGCTGGGGCCTGACGGCATTTTCCTGTCGAACGGTCCGGGCGATCCCGAGCCCTGCGACTACGCGATCGAAGCCATTGGCACGTTTCTCGACATTGGCATTCCTGTGTTTGGCATCTGTCTCGGACACCAGTTACTGGCGCTCGCGGCAGGGGCTGAAACCACCAAGATGAAGTTCGGACATCACGGGGCGAATCACCCCGTCAAGGACGAGCGGACGGGTCGGGTGTTGATCACCAGTCAGAACCATGGGTTTGCAGTGGATGAGGGCACGCTGCCCAACGGCATCGACGTCACACATCGCTCGCTGTTCGACGGGACTCTGCAGGGGATCGCGATCAAGGGCAAACCGGCGTACGGGTTTCAGGGACATCCGGAAGCCAGCCCGGGCCCGCACGATGCGCTGCCACTGTTCGAGAACTTCATCGTCGCAATGGACCAGGCGAAGCGGTCCAGCAAGAGCCGAGCGTTCGGTTCTCAATAACGTTTAAAAACAGTAATTAACAGAAGATTCATAAGGTCATTTGTGATCTCTTGACCCGATCACGAATGCCGGGGAGCAGCACACGCACATGCCGCGACGCACAGATATAAAGAGCATCATGATCATCGGGGCCGGACCCATCGTCATTGGTCAGGCCTGCGAATTCGATTACTCGGGTACTCAGGCGTGCAAGGCGCTTAAGGAAGAAGGTTACCGGGTCATCCTGGTGAACTCGAATCCGGCGACCATCATGACCGACCCGGATACCGCAGACGCTATTTATATTGAGCCCATACACTGGACCGCGCTGGCTCGAATCATCGAAAAGGAACGTCCGGATGCACTGCTGCCGACGATGGGCGGGCAGACCGGACTGAACTGTGCGCTCGATCTGGACCGCGAAGGCGTGCTGGCGAGATACAAGGTCGAGATGATCGCGGCGAAGAAAGAGGCCATCGACATGGCTGAGGATCGCGAGCAGTTCCGCGATGCCATGCGGGAAATTGGTCTCGAAGGGCCGAAGGGAGAGCTGGCGCACTCGCTGCAGGAAGCGATCGAGAAGCAGAAGGGTATCGGTTTTCCGACCATTATTCGGCCGTCCTTCACCATGGGTGGCACGGGCGGCGGTATCGCCTACAACAAGGAAGAGTTTGAGCAGATCGTTGCCAACGGTCTGGAGTTGTCGCCGACAACCGAGGTGTTGCTCGAAGAGTCCGTCATCGGCTGGAAGGAATACGAGATGGAGGTTGTTCGTGACAAGGCGGACAACTGCATCATCGTTTGTTCCATCGAGAACCTCGATCCGATGGGCGTGCATACCGGCGATTCAATCACGGTCGCACCTGCGCAGACGCTCACCGACAAGGAGTATCAGAAGATGCGTGACGCGTCGATCGACGTGTTGCGCAAGATCGGCGTGGAAACCGGCGGGTCGAACGTGCAATTTGCCGTCAACCCGCAAGACGGGCGCATGCTGGTGATCGAAATGAATCCGCGCGTGTCGAGATCGTCAGCGCTCGCGTCGAAGGCAACCGGATTTCCGATTGCCAAAGTTGCCGCCAAGCTGGCCGTGGGCTACACCCTGGACGAGCTGGATAACGACATTACGCGAGGAATGACGCCGGCGTCATTCGAGCCGTCGATCGATTACGTCGTGACCAAGATTCCACGCTTCACCTTCGAAAAATTCCCGGGCGCCAATGACCGGCTAACGACGCAGATGAAATCCGTTGGCGAGGTCATGGCGATCGGCCGAAACTTTCAGGAGTCGATGCACAAGGCATTGCGCGGCCTGGAAACAGGCTCGACGGGCTTCAACGAGAAGGTCGCGTCCATCGACACGGAAGCCGAGCGTATCGACTTCGTTCAGGAACTCAGGCTGCCCGGCGCCGAGCGCCTGTGGATGGTGGGTGACGCGTTCAGGCTGGGATTCAGTATTGAGGAAATAGCTGAGATAACTGGCATAGACCTTTGGTTTCTCGCACAAATTCAAGATCTGATTCGAGACGAAGAGGCGATCAGGGCTGCCGGTCTCGATGGGCTGGACGCGGCCATGCTGCGACGACTCAAGCGCAAGGGCTTCTCTGATGCCCGCATGGCGGAGCTGCTGGGCACAGACGAGGTCGCGATGCGGGCGCGTCGTGTCGAGCTTGAGGTTCGTCCGGTGTTTAAGCGGGTCGATACCTGCGCTGCTGAATTCGCAACGGAAACGGCGTACCTGTACTCCACGTATGAAGAAGAGTGCGAGTCCGAGCCGACCGACCGTGACAAGGTCATGATTCTCGGCGGCGGTCCGAACCGGATCGGCCAGGGCATCGAATTCGATTATTGCTGCGTGCATGCTGCGCTGGCGCTCAAGGAGTCCGGCTTCGAGACCATCATGGTCAACTGCAACCCGGAAACGGTTTCGACGGACTACGACACGTCCGATCGGCTGTACTTCGAGCCCCTGACGTTCGAGGACGTCATGGAGATCATCGACAAGGAGCAGCCGAAAGGGGTCATCGTGCAGTTCGGTGGCCAGACGCCTCTGAAACTCGCCCGGATGCTGGAAGCGGCCGGTGCGCCGATTATCGGCACATCCCCGGATTCGATCGATCTTGCCGAGGACCGGGAGCGCTTCCAGAAGCTGGTCGAGGACCTGGACCTGCTGCAGCCGCCGAACAGCACCGCGCGAAGCAAGGAAGAAGCGCTGAGCATGGCCGCTGACGTCGGCTATCCGCTCGTGGTTCGACCGTCTTATGTGCTCGGCGGCCGGGCGATGGAGATCGTTCACAGCGACGACGATCTGGCTGGGTACATGGACGCGGCCATCAATGTATCGAACGACAGCCCGGTGCTTCTGGACAGATTCCTGGACCTCGCCACCGAGGTTGACGTGGACATCATTTCCGACGGCAAGAATGTACTGGTCGGGGGGATCATGGAGCACATCGAGCAGGCCGGCGTGCATTCCGGAGACTCAGGTTGTTCGCTGCCGCCCTTCAGCCTGTCGTCCGAGATCCAGGAAGCGCTGATCGAGCAGTGCACCGCGCTCGCCCGCGGGCTCGATGTCATTGGACTGATGAATACGCAGTTCGCGATTCAGGGCGACGTCATCTACCTGCTGGAAGTAAACCCGCGCGCGTCCAGGACCGTACCCTTTGTCTCGAAGGCCACCGGCCTGCCGCTGGCCAAGATTGCCGCCAGGGTGATGGTTGGCATTAGCCTTGAGGAGCAGGGCTGGAAGGAGCAGCTCGAGCTGCCCTACTACTCGGTCAAGGAGTCGGTCTTCCCGTTCCGGAAGTTTGGCGGGGCCGACCCGATCCTGGGCCCCGAAATGAAGTCGACCGGCGAAGTCATGGGAGTTGGCCGCTCTTTTGGCGAGGCCTACGCGAAGGCGCAGCTTGCCTCCGGTGTCGTGCTGCCTCGTAAGGGAACGGCATTGCTCAGCGTGCGAAATCGCGACAAGGAGGGTGCGATCGCCCTGGCGCGGACGCTCGTCGATCAGGGGTTCGATATCGTCGCCACGCACGGTACCGCGAAGGCGCTGGCCGAGGCGCGTGTCCCGTGTCGCCGCGTGAACAAGGTGCGCGAAGGTCGGCCTCACATCGTGGATATGATAAAAAACGAGGAAATCTCCCTGATCGTGAATACAACCGAAGGGAAACAGGCGATCGAGGAGTCGTTATCGATTCGCGGCGAAGCCGTCCGCCGAAGCGTGACGTACTACACGACGCTTGGCGCAGCGGTCGCTACCAGTGATGCAATCGAGCACATCGACGATAGCGATGTGAATCGGCTGCAGGATCTACACGGAGAAATTGCCGCTTGAACAAGGTACCCATGACGGTTCGAGGCGCAGAAATGCTGCGCGAGGAACTGAAACGTCTGAAATCCGTCGATCGACCGAATGTCATCAAGGCCATTGCCGAGGCGCGCGAGCACGGCGACCTGAAGGAAAACGCGGAGTATCACGCCGCGAAGGAGCAGCAGGGCTTTATCGAAGGCCGCATCCAGGAAGTCGAAGCCAAGCTGTCAAACATTCAGGAGATCGACGTCACCACAATCGATGCCAAAGGCAAAATCGTCTTTGGCTGCACGGTCGAAGTGCTGGATGTGGCCTCCGACGAGGAAACCGTTTACAAGATCGTTGGCGAAGATGAGGCCGATCTGAAGGAAGGGCTGATCTCGTACACGTCCCCGATCGCTCGTGCGCTGATTGGCAAGAATGAGGGTGATGAGGTGGAGTTCTCTGCGCCGGGCGGCGAGAAGCACATCGAAATTATCGAGGTTCGTTACGAGTAATCAGACGGGCAACGGGATCCGCGGCTCGTCCGGATTGCGACGGTAGAGAAGCGCAACGTTGCCAATCCGAGTAACCAGTTCGGCGTCTCCGTCCGCGCACAGCTGGCTGATAATCGAGTCACGCGCCTCCCGGTCGCCGACGCGAATCCTCACCTTGATCAGTTCGTGATGAGCGACGCTGCTGTTGAATTCCTTTTGCACCGCCTCCGACAGCCCCGCGCCACCGATCGTAATCACGGGTTTGAGCTGATGCCCCATGCCGCGCAGGAACTTCTTTTGTGATTCGTTCAGAGCCATTGACGAAGTGTAGCAACTACCGCCCGGCGTCGGGACAAGCAGACAGGCCGCGGGAGGCATGAGCGGCCCGCGACGCAGCTCCGGATCCTGGAGGGATCGCCAGGAGCGTGACCCGTATGTTCAGAAGGCGCGCAAGGAAGGGTGGCGTTCGCGCGCTGTCTTCAAGCTTGAGGAAATCGA
>CAZMEA010000163.1:0-5751 GCA_964565135.1 uncultured Woeseiaceae bacterium | reverse complement strand
GGTTTGCGGATCGTGCAGCAGCTGCTGCTCGGCGAAGACAACTTTCATGCGTCAGTCTCGGTCAGTCGGGTATATGCGGCACCGCCCAGGTGCATCGTCTCTTCGGCATCGCGATGTTCCATGCCGATTCGTTCGTAAAACGCGCGTGCGTCGACATTGTCGGAATCAACCGACAGGCGCAGGTGGGTGGCCTTGCGTTCTGCACCGCGCCGGGCAACGTCGGCGAGCAGCCGACGGCCGAGTCCGCTGCCGCGTTCGGCAGAGTCGACAAACAGGTCCTGCACGTAGATACCCGGCTCGCCGAGCCAGGTCGAAAAGGTGAAGAAGTACAGGCACAGGCCGACCGGGCGACCTTCGCGCTCGGCAATGACGGCTTCGAACAGTGGGGCGGGTCCAAAGCCGTGGCGCAGGAAATCGATCGGGTCACTGCTGATGCGACTGGACTGATCCGTTGCCTCGCCGATACCGAGAATCATGCTGTGGATCGCGTCCACGTCGCCGCGATGTGCCTTACGCAGAACTGTCTCTGACGTTTCACCCATACTTGGAACGAATCACCCGGGTAACCCGATCATCGCATTCCCGATTGCAAACGCAATCGAATCCGCTGCACTCAGGGCGCGATGGGTACGCTGCGGATGACGACAGTGCCGAGATTCTGCTGCACGTTGGCCGGAAACTGCGTGGGTACGTTGTCCGGCTCTGCGCCCTCACCGACGTAATACATCGTGTCACCGACGATGGCGCCGGTCATCGGCGTCGTTGCCGGATTACCAAGCTCGAGAATGTCTGCCGAGACCACCGAGTTCAGAGTGTCGTTCAGCGCGAGGCGCAACAGCCGCCACGGTCGGGCACCGTTCTGCACCGCGTAGAGGTGCCCGTCGTGCCAATACAGGCCGTCGACGCCATACAGGCTCAGCTCGACGGGCAGGTCGAGAAATCGCGCATCGCCCGTCTGAACATCGACCGACGCAACGCCGACCGGGTATGACGAGGTAAAGATCGTATGCCCGTTGTCGTGCACCGTAATGCCGTTCGTCGCGAACAGCTCGATCGAGGTGTCGACAGGCAGTAGGGTGCCGGCGTCCTCGTCGAGGCGACGCAGCGCTTGTCCACTCGTGAATACCTGGCCATCAGGCCCGACGGCAACGTCGTTCAGGCCGAAGCCGCTGTTCTCGAGCGGATACTCCCGCTGCAAGGCTCCGGTGACGAGGTCAAATCCATACAGCCCGCTACGGCCGGCATCCTCTGCCTGGTAGCCTTCCGCGAGGTCGAAGGCCGCCGCCGCGACCCACAGCAAGCCACGCTCCGCGTCGACGGTGAGGCCTATCGCTGACATACGTCCATTGTTCGGCAGACTCGCGAACCGGGATACGCGGCGATCATTGCCGAGCGCATAAACATCTCCCGTACGCATGCTGCTGAAGAAGAATCGACCCGAGCCGGCGTCGTGCGCGATGCCTTCAGGCACTAAGCCGAGTTGCGGAAACTCGAAATAGGGTTCGCTGGACGCCAGCGTTTCGACTTTGTCGTCGAGTTCGACGAGGAGCGCTTCGAAGCGCGGGTCATCGCGCAATGCGTCGAGATCCGGATCCCTGGCTTGTCCAAAGTCCATGCCCGTGCGAGCAAGCTGCTCGAGGAGCCTGATTGCGTCATCGGGTCTTCCGGTCAGCGCGTACCCGCACGCGAGGTTGTACTGGCTCGACAGGCTTGCAGGATTGAGCTCGAGCGCGGACTCCATTGCCGAGACGTAGCCCGACAGGTCGCCGGATTGGTAGGCATTCACTGCGTCCCGGATAAACATCTGGGATTCCGCAACCGGCCCGGCAGCAATAGCAAACGGCAACTGGCAGCACGCCAGGAGTGCAACGGTGCTGATCAAGCGGCGCATGATGTCCCCCTTTTCTCAATCAGACGCACGCAGCGAGACGTTGTTCCAGGTGTTTGAGAACGGGCTTCGAGCCGCCACAGTCCAGAGCCGCTGAAAACGCCTCTGCCGCGTCTCCTTCCCGACCGAGCATGCGCAGGACTTCCGCGCGGGCGACGAAGTACGGGGCGTATCGCCTGAGCGACTTCTCATCGGCAAGCAGGTCCAGGGTCTCCAGCGCGAGATCCGGCTCTCCGCGCATCGCCTGAGCGACGCAGGCGTTGACGACGATCACCGGCGAGTACACCAGGTCGAGCAGCAGCTCGTAGCACCGTGAGATCGCGTCCCAGTCACAGTCGTTCCACGACGCTGCCGTGGCGTGTGCGGCGGCGATCCCCGCTTCCAGATGGTATCGGGACAGCGCGTCGGCCTGCTGCGCCGCCTTAAGATAAGCGAGACCGCGGCGAATGCGTTCACGATCCCAGCGGCCCCTGTCCTGTTCGCGGAGAACGATCAGCGATCCGTCGTCGCCCTCGCGGGCGCCGAGCCGGGACGCCTGCAGGTTCAACAATGCGGCAAGCGCCTGTGCGTTTGGCGTACCGGCGCCGGGCTGTTCAGCAAGACAGACGGACAGGCGGAGTGCTTCCTCGGCGATGTCCCTGCGTACGACAGAGTCGCCGCTTCGCGGCGAGTAGCCGACGCTGAACATCAGGTAGATGGTCTTCAATGCCGTATCGAGGCGAGCCTGAATGTCGAACCGCGTCGGTGGCGCATCGACGTCTTCCGGCACTTCCCGCAGCTTTCGCTTGGCGCGCGCCAGTCTCTGGCCGATTGCGGCCTCACTGTCCAGAAGGACGCCGGCGATTTCCCGCACCGTAAAGCCACTGACGACCTTCAGGGTCAGCACCAGCTGATCGAATTCGCGCAGTCGTGCGTGGCAACACAGGAAAATCAACTTCAGTTCCGGGTCATCGATCTCTGACGAGAAGCCGATAACGTCGTCGCTGCTGCGTGTGTCGGTCTCTTCGGCGTACGGACTTTCCCGGTTGCTGCGGCGGAGTCGGTCGATTGCGCGGTTTTGCGCAACGCGGGCGAGCCATGCGGCCGGATTGTCCGGCATGCCCTGGTACGTCCAGGTAGACATGGCGGCAAGCAAGGCGTCCTGGGCAACGTCTTCGGCCAGCGCCAGCTGGGCCCCGCCCAGTCGGGCAACGAGGCTGGCGACGAGGCGCCCGCGCTCGCGTCGCGCGATGCGGACGATCTGCTGCTGCAGATCGTCCGCTTGCGTGTTAGTCGACGTCATCGACTTCTCGGATCTCGAGACGGGTGTTGTGGACGAGGTGAGGGCAGGTGCGTGCGATGTCCGTGGCTTCGTCCAGCGATGCGGCTTCGATCAGCATCAGGCCACCAAGCACCTCGGTCATCTCCGCAAAGGGTGCGTCGTGGATTTCTATGTCGCCGCTGCCGGAGTCGATGATCTTGCCGGGCACGGTGCTCAGTTTATGACCGCCTTTGTAAACGCCTTTGGCAGACATGTCCTCGACCCAGGCGATGTAGTCCTTGATGACGGCCATGAAGTCGTCTTCCGTCAGGTCGTCGTATCGGTCCGGGGCGTGGTTCAAAAGCAAAGCATAGGTCGCCATAGCGAATCTCCTGGGTTCGTTTCAGTGATGGTTCGATACATAGACGAACGAACACCGGCGAATCTGACACCCGGCCCGAATTTTTTTCGTATGGGGTTCCGGACGATGGCCGGACGGATGCGCTCAGGCCCCGACCGGGCGTTCGACGGCGTAGTCGTCGCCGTAGAACTTGCTGGTGCTGCGGGTATGAAACGTGATCGCCTTGACGGGCTCATAACGTGGTTCGCCGAGTCCCGGTAGGACGTCGAGAATCTCGTCTTCCCAGACGTACACCGCCATCGGAAACGACACGCGTGCCTGACGAATATGGGATCCATCCTCAGGCTTGCCGACGCGATGCGTGGTCGATGGCAATCGATCGTTCGTGATGCGCTGCATATAGTCGCCGGTGTTGATGATGATCGAGCCCGGCGGTGCCTTCAGGCGCACCCACTTGTTGCTTCGATGGTTCCACACCTGCAGTCCTTCCACCCGCGGCGCAGGGAGAATCGTGAAGAGGTCGACGTCTTCATGGCCGAGCAGGCGGCCGGCGCCGGACTCGTCGGCATCTTTGTCCAGCGGGGGGTAATAGTTGAGGCGCATGCCGAAGTTCGTTTGCTCGAGCTTTTCGTCGTAGGCGTGCGGGTCAACACCCAGTCCCTGGAACATCGCCTGGGTGATCGGTTTGAACAGGCGCTCATGTGCCAGGGCGAGCCGGCGAAACACCGGCTCCCATTTCACGTCAGGCCAGAAATTCGCGGGGTCGTAAGGTTCGGTGCGCGACTGCGGCATATCGAACGCGCGTCGGCACCAGACCCAGCCTTCGACGAGGTCCGGATGAATGTCGCTCGTTTCCTTGATCGGAAAGTAACCCTGGCTGACCGAGCCGTGACGTTCTGCCCGAAACCGCATCTTGTCGTCGAGGCTCGTCGTCGTGAAGAGCGCTTCAACGGTCTCCTCGAGCTCGGCATACAAGCGCGTATCGACACCATGATTGGTGATGATGGAGAAGCCGATATCCTGAACCGCACCCGCGAAGTCGGCAGCGAAGCTTTCCTTGTCGGCGGCAGCGCCGTTCAGGTATGGATCGAAGTCGAAGACCTGGATCTGGTAGTCCTCGTCGTACTCATCCGTCGGGTTTTCGGCGAGCCGATAGGTATGTCGCTTCTCGACCTGGTCGTAGCGCAGGAATTCCTGATTGCTCGCGTCGACATTCGTAGCGGTCATGTCTGGCCCCGGTTTCGCCTGTAACTTCCTGGCCCGAGAGCTTCCTGCATCCGGTACGCAGAATGCAAATAGTCCGGCGAAGACTTTTAGCGGCAATCCGGCCTTGCTACCCTGTTCCGCTGCGAAAGTACGCAGATTCGAATAATCAGTCCGCAAGGGGGACACGTACATGAAGCGAAAAGGAATCGGAATTCTCGCAGGCCTGGCTGCCACGGTTGTCGTAGCGATGCCGGTACTCGCAGACACCACGCCTGAAGACGCCAAGGACTACCGTGCTGCCGTAATGACCGCATTTCGTGGCCACATCGGCGCCGCGTCGATGATCGCCCGTGGCCTGGTCGAAAACGACGGCCAGCTCGTCGGACACGCGCAGGGTCTGGCCAGCAGCGCCAAGGAACTGGCGAATCTGTGGCCGGCAGGATCTGACGTAAACGAGTCCGAGTCGCTCCCCGCCATCTGGGACGAGCCGGAGAAATTCGCAGAGGCTATCGATGCCATGGTGACAGCGACCGACGCGTTTGTCGCGGCTGCCGAGAGCGGCGATGCCGAAGCCATCGGCGGTGCGTTTCGTAATGTTGGCATGAGCTGCCGCGGCTGCCATGACAACTTCCGCAAGTCTGACTGATTCCATCCGGAACGCGACGGCCGCCCTCGCGGCCGTCGCGTGCATCTCGACGGCGGCCAGTGCCGCGGACGACGAGACCCTGGCGCGCGGCGAGTATCTGCTGCACGCCGGCGGCTGCATCAGTTGCCACACGGGCGATGAAGACGACGCGCCGCCGCTGGCCGGTGGCCACGCGCTCGAGTCGCCGTTCGGGGTGTTTTATTCACCGAACATCACACCCGATTCAGAAACCGGCATCGGTGACTGGTCGGACGAGGATTTCCTGACCGCCTTCTGGGAAGGCAAGAATCCCGACGGCGATCACTACTTCCCCGCGTTTCCCTATACCTCCTACACCGGTATGAGCCGCGACGACCTGCTCGCGCTGAAGGCCTACCTGTTCAGCACCGAGCCCGTTCGGCGCGAGAATC
>CAZMEA010000162.1:0-5753 GCA_964565135.1 uncultured Woeseiaceae bacterium | reverse complement strand
GCCGATCGTTTTCACGTCACTCTCCGAAGTTCATCCCGATAACGACATACGCCAGTACGCTAATCGTGCCGACGACGAGTGCGTACGGTAACTGGGTTTTCACGTGATCGATATGATCAGATGCAGCGCCGGTCGAGGCGAGAATTGATGTGTCCGACAAGGGTGAACAGTGATCGCCGAATACCCCGCCGCCGGCGATGGCGGCAACCGTCGCAAACAGGACACCGTCCAACTGATTGCCGTTGAAGGCAAACGCTATCGGCACGGCGAGAGGCATCATGATGCCGTAGGTTCCCCATGACGTGCCGGTCGAAAAAGCGATGACGCCGGCAATCAGGAACGTCAGTACCGGCAGCAGGCCGGGAGTCAGCCAGGCTTCGGTGGTCGACACGATGTACTGCGCGGTTTCCAGCTGCTTGGAGAGATCGTTCAGTGCGTAAGCGAACGCAAGAATGATGATGGCTGGCATGATGCCCTTGATGCCCGACATGGCGGTGTCGGTGATCTCGTTCAGCGGTATGCCTTGAATTCGCATGATCGTGCCGGCGACGATCACTGACAGAAGGAAGGCTTCCATGGTCAGCGCGGAGCCGGTGACAAAGAAGGAACTCACCGCGACGGTAATGACAATCAGCACCGGCAGCAGGAAGTTCCAGAATAGGCTGGTTTGCACCCCGGGGTAAGCTTCGATGTCTGTCAGCTCGCCACTCATCAACGGCACGCCGCCATCGCGGACAACCTTGCCTTCCTCCTGGGCACGCCGCTCGGCTTCTTTCATTGGCCCGAAGTCGGGGATGATGCGCATGGCGATGAGCCCGACCATCGGGACCGCGAGCAGCGCATAAACGTTGTACGGAATCGCCGAGACGAAGACCTGCATCGCCGTTCGGGCGTCGGCGATCGGGCCCATGCCAATCAGGAGTCCTGCGACAAACACGGCCCAGCCGGTGATCGGTACCAGGATGCTGACCGGTGCGGACGTGGAATCGCAGATGTACGCCAGCTTCTCGCGGGAAATCCTGAACCGGTCCGACAGGGTTCGCATCGTCGAGCCGACAAACAGCGGGCTGAAGTAATCGCTGAAGAATACGAACATGCCCATGAACCACGCCGCAATCTGCACACGCGTGCGGGTCATGTTCCGTCGCTGGATAAAGTCCGAAAAGTTGCGAATGGCACCGGTGCGTTGAAAAAACGCAATCGTTACGCCGATGACGAGCTCGAGTATCAGGATCCAGGAAAAGGCCTCCGTACCGAGGGCGCTCTTCAGCAGGTTCGGAAAGCCCATCGGGCCCTGGCCGGCAATCAGCACGCCGATGATGCAGGCGAGACCGAGCGAGACCACGGTGTTGCGTGTGACAAACGCAAGGATAATTGCCACGCTGGCGGGCACCAGCGAAAGAGCGCCAACGTCGCTCGCAGTTTCCATCCCCGTCCCCCGACGCCGTCAACTGGCGCATCGTTGTTCTTGTTACAGGGAAGTTTACATCTCTTCCACGCCCTGGCGGCGCTCGATTCGGGAGATCACTTCGAAGCCCAGCCGGCGGATAGGCTCCGGCGGCATCCAGCTGGCGGTGCCGAAGAGGGCCTTCATATCCGGGACCTCCCGGCCCATGGCCAGATTCGCCAGCAGCTCGCCAAACAGGGTGCCCTTGACCACACCACCGCCGTTGCAGCCGACCGAGGCAAAAAGTCCGGGTCGCTGCTCGCCCCAGACGGGCGCCCCGTTCAGCGTGAAGCCGGTCGCTCCACCCCAGATGCTCGCAAACCCGGTTACCGACAGTGACGGAAAGCGCTGCCTGAGACTCTCGAGCAGGCGTTCACCGATGCGTTCGTTGGATTCCTCGCGTTCATAGCCGTAGTGCGAGCGAATCAGGAGGCGGTTGTCCCGGGTCCGGCGGAGCGTGCAGCCGAGCCTGTGTGTCGGCAGCAGTCCCCAGCTTTGCTCCATGCCGCCGACCTCGTCGTCGGGCAGCGGTTCCGTGAGACCTGCGTAGGTGTACATCGCCGTTACGCGGGCCGGCGCGATCCCGAGCGTCTTCGCAAATGCATTGTTAGCGACGAACACGACTGGCGCGCGGACAACGCCGCCCGGCGTGCGGACCAGCCATCCCGCACCGTCCCGCTGCAGATTCAACGCAGGTGATTCCTCGTGCACCGTCACCGAGTCGGGCAGCCAGCGGACCAGCCCGCGAATCAGCGCCGCCGGTTGCACCAGGTAGCAGTCCGGTGAGTAAAGCCCTTCCCGGTAGTAGGCTGTACCCAGGCGTTGCTCCAGGTCCGCCCGGCTCAGGTGCTCGTAGGGTAGGGAGGCCGCATCCAGGAAACGTCGATACGCGTCCAGCGCATTGCCACCGACGTCGCCGGCCGCCGCCCGGTAAGTGCCTGCACGTTCGATGTCGCACTGGATGCCTCGATCGAACACGTCGTCGCGGATGCGATGCATCGTTCGGGCGATGAGTTCATTGCAGGCGTGCATACGCGCTAGCTGGTCAGGATCGGCGTCGTTCGCCAGCGAGATCTCGAGCAGGAAGCCCGAGTTACGACCGGGATTCCCCTCACCGATGCGGCTGGCGTCGAGGACGATGATGTCGTCTTCCGGTCGTTCGCGTGCCCATCGACGCGCGGCAGCAACGCCCGTGTAGCCGGCACCTATTATCACTGCATCGGCGGTCACCTCACCCGCGAGTTCCACCGGCGGGTCAGCCGGTGGCAAGAGGGCGTTCCAGCCGCTCGGTCGCTCGTATTGCGGGTAAGGTGTGCGTGCCATTGAGGTGGTCTGCAAGTCGTTTCGGCGAAGCCTAGCAGAGCCGGGCCCGACAAACGTGTACCCACGGCGCAATTTGCAGCGAGCGGCCAATGCTCCGACAATGCGCGCCTGGTGTATTCGGAGTAGTGGTGTGATTCACACGGATGTCGTCATCGTTGGCGCCGGCCCATGTGGGCTGTTTCAGGTATTCGAGCTGGGCCTGCTGGGGCTGAAAGCGGAGCTGGTCGACTCGATTCGTCAGCCCGGCGGGCAGTGCACGGAGCTGTATCCCGACAAGCCGATCTACGACATTCCGGCCATCCCGATGTGCACCGGCGAGGAGTTGACTGACCAGCTTCTGAAGCAGATTGAACCGTTTGGCGCTGGCATGCACCTCGGCGAGGAAGTGGCGGTCGTTCAGCGCCAGGACGATGATTCGTTCCTGGTCGAGACCAGTGCCGGTAAGCAATTTAATGCCAAGGCCGTTGTCATCGCGGCCGGCGTTGGCTCGTTCCAGCCGCGACCGCTCAGGGCAGCAGGCATTGAGGCGTTCGAGGGGGCGAGCGTTCACTACCGCGTACGGAACCCCGAACAGTTTGCCGGCAAACGCCTGGCGATCCTCGGCGGTGGAGACTCGGCGCTCGACTGGGTGCTCGAGCTGGCAAAGATCGCTGAGCACATCACGCTGGTGCATCGCCGGGACGAGTACCGCGCCGCGCCGGCGTCCGTCGAGAAGATGCGCGAGTTGGCTGCGGCCGGCCAGGTCGAGGTCATTGAAAGAGCCAAGGTCACGGCATTGGCAGGAGACGGCGACCAGGTTGCGTCGATGACGGTTCAGCCCAAAGAGGGTGACGCCATCGAGGTAGACGTCGATCAGGTCCTGGTGTTCTTCGGCCTCGCACCGAAGCTCGGCCCGATCGCGGAATGGGGCCTGGACATCAATCGCAAGACGATCAACGTCGATACCGAGAAGTTCGAAACGTCGGAGCCCGGCATCTACGCGGTCGGCGACATCAACTTCTACCCGGGTAAGAAGAAGCTGATCCTGTGCGGCTTCCACGAAGCGGCGCTAGCCGCATTTGCGATCAAGCAGCGCATCGAGCCCGAGCGCAAAGTGCATCTGCAGTACACGACCACCAGCCCGATCATGCACGAGCGGCTTGGCGTCGAGCAGGAGGCTGACTAGCCGCAGCTCTCGCGCAGCGCTGTTACTTCGTCCGCGAAGCCGGTCAGGTCGAAGCTGACGGATACCGCCGGTTCCGAGTAGGGCTCGATCTCGACGCTCAAGGTCGTTCCGGCGGAAAACGCATCGATCAGTGTCGCGACGTCGCTGGCCGAGCGCGACAGCGTCACCGTGTTGCTGTCATCCACGCCGAGTTTGATCCAGTTGCGTTTGCCGTCGTCGACCTGGAAGCCCGCTTCCGTATTGAACGATGAAATGAATCGCTGCCAGGCGATCTGCATCGAGACACTGCCGTCACCGCCTTCGGTACAGCGAAACTGGATGACGGGGCTGACCTGTTTGTTGCCGTACTCGTCCGAAACGCTGTCCGCGCTGGTTTGTGCGAGAACGCGCACCGTCTCGTAGCTGATGTCCTCGTCTATGTTCTGGGTCCAGGCGGAGGAGGTGGTCTCTTCGGCGACGGCGCAGCCCACCAGGGCAATTGCCGACAGTGTCGTAATTCTGATCATGCGCATGACTACCTCGCCTTGATGCCGTCGAGCGCGCCTTCAATCAGGTTGAGCGCTGCCTGGCGGCTAAGCTGATCCGGATCCCTGGAACCGGCTGGCGTGGAGGCAATGCCGAGCGCAACGGTCTTCGGATTTTCGAACCAGAGACCGATCGCGGCGGCGAGATCCTTGCTGCTGGGGCCATCCGGTACGGTCAGACCGTGACCGGGGACTTCTGCCGGGTCCAGCACGTCCATATCGATGTGGACGTAAATGTAGTCGACGAGTGCAGCAAGGTCATCGATCTGGCGCTGCAGGTTCGCCGACAGTCCGCGAATATCGGCGACCGAAAACTGCTGCACTTCGTACTCATTGAATCGTTCGCGTTCGAGCGGGTCCAGATCGCGGACGCCGCCCCAGACGATGTGTTCCATCGGCAGCGGTTCGGCCAGCCCGGCCGTGTTGCGCAGGTTGTGCAGGGCATGACCGGCGGCAATAGCGACCGGCATTCCGCCGAGCATGCCGGACAGCGTCGTTTCCGGTACGTTGAAGTCACCGTGCGCGTCGATGAAGACGAGGCCGACCTTGTTGGTGTTGCCGTCGGCGTCGTACTTCAGCCCCGCGAGCATGCCGAGCAGGTCGTTACAGTTTGCTTCCAGGCCGATGGAAATGGCGTCCTGTTCGCGCCCTTCACGCACCAGCTCGGCGAAGTTTGCGTTGGCCATCGCCATCCGGTGCCATTCGCCGTAGCGCTTTTCCTGCTCTGCCGTGAGTCGCGCCTCCTGCACAGGGCGAATCAACTCGCCGCCCCATTCTGCGATCAGCCGTTCGATGCCGGCGGCGTGTATGTAGTCCGGGTTGATAGAGAGTTCCGGGACGTTCCTCGACCCGCCATACGGGTTCTTGATGACGTCAACTTTGATCGCGTCGGCCGCGTTAACGAGCGGCGCGAGCGCAAGAAGTGCAGCAGCAAGCATTGAGCGCACGATATTCCCCCTCATTGGATTCTTCGCTCGAAATCCTAGCACGCTACAAAGCCCAACCTGCGCCGGCGAATCGGGCTGGCACGTTGTCCGTAACCTGGTTCTGTCGCTGCGCGACGGGCGATTCGGTTACTCGCTGAACGTTGCCAGCAATGCCCCGTAGATTGCCATCGCATCCCAGATGTTCTGCAGCCGAATGTTCTCGTTCTCGGCGTGCTGGTTATTGTCGTGATTCGCCAGCGGCAGAATGATGATAGGCGCGTCAAGCTTCTCGTCGAACGCACCGAGCGGCAGCGTGCCGCCCATCGTCGGTGTCACGATCAGGTCCGGCGCGATCCGCCGCATCAGGT
>CAZMEA010000161.1:0-5756 GCA_964565135.1 uncultured Woeseiaceae bacterium | reverse complement strand
TGCGCCGCGCGCTCGACCAGGTGCTCGCTGGCGAACCCGTGTCTCCCGAACAGACCCCGAGCGTCGGATGCAATATCAAGTGGACGCCCGGCAATGAGCCGGCGTATTTCGCCTAGCTCTCGGCCAGCCCCGACGATTTCTTTTCGCCGGCGAGCGCGCGATGCTGGGTTTTGGCGAGTTCGAACTCCGCATCGCGCTCGGAGCCGATCAGGATGGCGATCCAGCGGGTGTCCGGATTGCTTTCGAGGGCCATCTTCAGGGTCATCGTCAACGGCACGGATAGCAGCATGCCGACGGGGCCGAAAACCCAGCCCCAAAAGACGAGACCCATGAACACGATCAGCGGCGAGATACCGACGCCGTAGCCCATCATGCGCGGTTCTATGAAATTGCCGAACGCGATATTGATCGCCATGAACGCAACGGCCGTGCTGGCCGCTTCGGGAACGCCGAGCTGTATCAACGCGAGCAGCACGGCAGGGACGGCGGCGATGATCGAACCGATTGTCGGCACGTAATTGAGCAGAAAGGCCAGCATGCCCCACAGGAGCGGGAAATCCAGGCCGATCAGGCTCGTCGCCAGCCATGCCAGGAATCCGGTGGCCATGCTCACCGCGGTCTTGATGCCCAGGTAGCGACCGAGGTTGCGAAGAAACTGACCTGCCTTGCGAAACGCGTCGCTGCCGCCACCAAACGCCGCCCGGACCTTAACGCCAAAGCCGGATGCCTCCAGCAGTATGAAGACCATCGTGAAAATGATCAGGAAGGCATTGGTAAGGACGTCGCGCAGCGCGTTCAGCAGGTTCGCAGCGAGGCCCATGGCCCAGCCCGGATCGATCAGGTCGCCGAGATTCTCGACCGTGGTTTCATCGTCGACGAATTGCGCCGCCAGACGCAGCGCCTGATCGAGCAGCACGTTCAATCTTGCCTGGTAGCCGGGCAGCGCCGCCGTGAACTCGCGGATCGATGTGCCCAGGATGGTGCCGACGAGTCCCAGGATGCTCATCATCACGATCACGATGAGCAACACGGCGAGAAAGCTGGGTACCCGATGTTTCTGCAGCCACAGCATCGGCCGCACGCTGATCATGGCAAAGAAGACGGCCAGCAGGAACGGGATCAGCAGGACCTTGGCCGCCTGCATGCCGTAGATCACGACGACGACGGCCGCAATGCTGATCGCGGCGTTCGTCTGGCGGGATTCGATGGGATTCATCGATTCACTGAACCCGTAGCTTCACGTCGGCGCCACGCTAGCGCGTCTCGAAGAGCGGCACAAGACGTCCGCAATGTCGATCCGGCGCCCCGCTGCGCGCGCGTACAATAGCAACGAAACCGCTCGTGGACACCGGCCACGCTTTTTTGATCAGCTCGGCCGTTGCAACCTGCCAACGACAACCAGCATCTAAACTAGTACGACCCGGGCCGTTCGCGCGGCCCGCAACACCCGGAGATACCATGCTGAGACTCAACGCCGTATTCCTGTTGCTGTTGCCCGCGTTCGCGCACAGCGCCGAAGAGTGGCCGTATCCGGAAGACACCCCGCGCACGTCACCGGTGACCGTGGGACTTGCCGGCGAACAGCCGGCCGACATTGTGCGCTACCTGCTGGCCGAGGGGGCAACGGCTGCGAAACTGTCGCCCGACGGTGAAACGGTCGCGTTCCGCTGGGCGGTTAGCGGCGAGCCGCAGCTATGGCTGGTTGCAGCCGACGGTGGCTTCCCCAGGCAGCTGACGTTTGGCGGATCCGTGACCTTTTTCGAGTGGACTCCGGACGGTGCTCACCTGCTGGTTGCCCGGGATGCCAACGGCAACGAGCGCGAGGGCTACAACCTCTTGTCACTTGACGGCACGTCGGAGCGGCAAATCCTGCCGCAAACGGCTGCATTTCGCTCCTTCGGCGCGTTTTCGCCAGACGGCACCCGGTTCACGTACTCGTCGACCGAGCGCAACGGACTCGACTACGACATCTACATCGCGGACCTGGAAACGGCCGAGACACGCCTCGTTTACCAGGGCTCCTACCAGTTCAACGTTGCGGGCTGGCAGCCCGACGGCAGCCTGTTGATCGTCACTGAAGATCGCGGCGAGGATGCGCACGACGTCCATCTGCTGGATATCGATACCGGCGAGTTCAAAACACTGTTCAAGCCCGACGTCGCGGCTGCCCATACGAACTTCGAATGGCTGCCGGACGGCAGCGGCTTTTACATGGCAACGAACGTCGATCGCGAGTTCACAGGCCTGGCGCGCTACTCACTGCAAACCGACACGCTCGAGTACGTCGAAACACCCGACGCCGACATCAGCAACGTGGACCTGAGCCTCGACGGGCGAGTTCTAAGCTGGGTAACCAACGAGGACGGTTACTCCCGCCTGCACGCGCTCGACCTCGAAACGAACGAGGCGCTCCAAACGCCGGAGCTGCAAGACGGTGTCTACACCCTGAACGCTGCGAAGGCAGTCGGCAGAACGGCCATCCGTGTATCCGGGCCGGCAACACCTGGTGACATCATCGTCTGGGACCTGGCGTCTGGCGATACGACCCGGCCCTTCGCCGCCAAACAGATGCTGCGTGCCGGCGTGACCAGCGCGATCGACCTCGGCACGCCGTTCCAGATCCTGGCACTCCGCGACCGTATTCGGGCGGGCGAGATACCGGGACCGCGCCTGACTATTGCCGGCCCATGGATTACGCGCGTCTACCTCGACGGTTTGCCTGCCGAGTACCAGCTGTTGATTGATTCTCCGCGGGAGGCAGCGGCTCGAACGCGGGAGCTGATCGAGCGTGGCTCGGACGTCATCAAGACCTGGGTTGGCTTGACCGAGGAAGATTACAGAGCGGTGGTGCGCGAAGCGCATGCGCAGGGGGTCAAAGTCCACGCCCACCTGTATCACCCTGACGCGATGTGGGCTGCGATCAATGCCGGCGTGGATGTCTTCCAGCACGCCGGCTCCGCGCGAAACCCGCCGTATGACGAAGAACTCGTGTCACGGATCGCTCACGATCGCATTCCGATCGTACAAACGATCTCGCACCGAATCTGGGTCTACCCCGCCACGGTCGAGTTCCCCTCGCGGCTGCTGGACCCAGTACACCGCGACGACATGCCGGCGGACATCTACGCAGAGGTCATGGACTCATTTGCGAACTTCCATCGTCTGTCCTACTTTCACGACATCGGCGACGAGACCCGCAATGCGCAGAAGTCTGCGCGGCAGTTCATCGATGCGGGCGCCTATATGGGTGTGGGTACAGACGCCGCAAGCCCTCTGAACTTCCATACGGAAGCGATGTGGTACGAAATGAAGGCGCTGGTGGAGAGCGGCATGACACCGATTCAAGTCATCTCCGCCGCGACGAAGACCAATGCGGAGATTTTGGGCCAGTTCGACGAACTCGGAACGCTCGAGCCCGGCAAACTCGCGGACATCATCGTCGTCGACGGCAACCCGCTTGCTGATATCGACGCGCTGTCGCGCATCGACATCGTCGTAAAGGACGGCGGCATCTGGTACGCCGAAAGGGCCGCCGGCATGCCTGTCACGGACATCGGACATGCCTTCTGAATGACCGGGCGACGCAACCGGACGACGCCGAGCAACATCTAAACAAGTACGACCCGGGCCGTTCGAGTGGCCCGCAACACCCGGAGATACCATGCTGAGACTCAACGCCGTATTCCTGTTGCTGTTGCCCGCGTTCGCGCACAGCGCCGAAGAGTGGCCGTATCCGGAAGACACCCCGCGCACGTCACCGGTGACCGTGGGACTTGCCGGCGAACAGCCGGCCGACATTGTGCGCTACCTGCTGGCCGAGGGGGCAACGGCTGCGAAACTGTCGCCCGACGGTGAAACGGTCGCGTTCCGCTGGGCGGTTAGCGGCGAGCCGCAGCTATGGCTGGTTGCAGCCGACGGTGGCTTCCCCAGGCAGCTGACGTTTGGCGGATCCGTGACCTTTTTCGAGTGGACTCCGGACGGTGCTCACCTGCTGGTTGCCCGGGATGCCAACGGCAACGAGCGCGAGGGCTACAACCTCTTGTCACTTGACGGCACGTCGGAGCGGCAAATCCTGCCGCAAACGGCTGCATTTCGCTCCTTCGGCGCGTTTTCGCCAGACGGCACCCGGTTCACGTACTCGTCGACCGAGCGCAACGGACTCGACTACGACATCTACATCGCGGACCTGGAAACGGCCGAGACACGCCTCGTTTACCAGGGCTCCTACCAGTTCAACGTTGCGGGCTGGCAGCCCGACGGCAGCCTGTTGATCGTCACTGAAGATCGCGGCGAGGATGCGCACGACGTCCATCTGCTGGATATCGATACCGGCGAGTTCAAAACACTGTTCAAGCCCGACGTCGCGGCTGCCCATACGAACTTCGAATGGCTGCCGGACGGCAGCGGCTTTTACATGGCAACGAACGTCGATCGCGAGTTCACAGGCCTGGCGCGCTACTCACTGCAAACCGACACGCTCGAGTACGTCGAAACACCCGACGCCGACATCAGCAACGTGGACCTGAGCCTCGACGGGCGAGTTCTAAGCTGGGTAACCAACGAGGACGGTTACTCCCGCCTGCACGCGCTCGACCTCGAAACGAACGAGGCGCTCCAAACGCCGGAGCTGCAAGACGGTGTCTACACCCTGAACGCTGCCAAGGCAGTCGGCAGAACGGCGATCCGTGTATCCGGGCCGGCAACACCTGGTGACATCATCGTTTGGGACCTGGCGTCTGGCGATACGACCCAGCCGTTCGTGTCGTCACTGGGCGGTCTTGACCCTGACTCGTTCGTCGCGCCGGAGTCGCTCACTTACCCGGCCCGCGACGGCATCGAGCTGCAGGGCTTTTTGTATCTGCCCAAAAACGCGGCACAACTCGACACTCCACCGGTTGTCGTTCAGGTTCATGGCGGGCCGACCGCCCAGAGTCGACCGACGTTCCGGCCAATCGAGCAGTATCTGATCAACAATGGGATCGCCGTTTTTGCCGTCAACGTCCGTGGATCGACCGGCTTCGGCAAAACCTACTCGCGACTGGACAACCAGGAGAAGCGACTGGACTCGGTGCGTGACCTGGTCGATACCGTCGCCTTTCTGAGTCGAGACGATCGGCTGGACACAAATCGCATTGCGGTCATGGGTGGCTCGTACGGGGGCTACATGGTCAACGCCGTACTCGGCAGCTATCCCGGCGTCTTCGATGCGGGCGTATCCGCTGTGGGCGTATCCGACTGGGTACGTGCACTACAGGAGGCAGGCCCGAGCCTCAAGGCGTCCGATCGCGTTGAGTATGGCGACATACGTGAAGATCGCTGGCAAAAGTTCTATGCGGACAACTCACCCATCAACAACGCGGACAAGATCAACGTGCCTCTGTTGGTCACGCATGGGGTCAACGACCCGCGTGACCCCGTCACCGAATCCGATCGCATCGTCGAAGCCGTTCGCGGCAATGGCCATGAGGTCGTCTACTTCCGCTTTCCCGACGAAGGCCATTCCATTCGCAAGCGACCGAATCGCGTTGCCTACTACCGGGCGCTTTCGAGCTTCCTGGAAGATCAGCTCAAGCCTGAGAACCGCGACGTCGGCGACTGACAGGCGCCGCTTGCGGACAAAAGAAAAGGCCGGGGCTTTCACCCCGGCCTTTTGGCTCCCCCCTGATTCTTCTTCTCAGGGCCTACGCTTTTTTTAGTTCAGGTTCACGTTCAGGCCGACAAAGAAGAAGCGTCCGATAGGATTAACCGGGAACGCA
>CAZMEA010000160.1:0-5795 GCA_964565135.1 uncultured Woeseiaceae bacterium | reverse complement strand
CGTTTCGAAAAAGCACCTTTACGTACTTCTTGGCGGGGGACTGTGCCAAGCGACTCGTACCAAAAGGTATTGCGGCTCCTTTCGGAGCCGCTTTTTTTTTGGCCGCTTACTGCGAATCGTTCAGGAGTGACCAGATCTTGTGCGCGGTCACCGGCATATCGATGTACTTGACGCCGCGCGGTGACAAGGCGTCGAGCACGGCGCTGACGAACGCCGGCGCGGCCCCGACCGTACCCGCTTCCCCGGCACCCTTTATTCCCAGAGGATTTCTGGGTGACGGCACCTCCTGGTAGCGAAACTCGATGTCCGGAATCCACTCGGCCTTCGGCATCGGATAATCCATGAAGCTCGCCGTCATGAGCTGTCCTGAGTCTGGGTCGTACACCGCGTGCTCGCCGCACGCCTGCCCCAGGCCCTGGGCAATGCCGCCGACAATCTGACCTTCGAGAATCAGGGGGTTCACGACGGTACCGACGTCGTCCTCGACCACGTAGCGAAGAAATTCGTAGACGCCGGTCTCCGGGTCGATCTCAATCTCGCAGATGTGGCACCCATTGGGATACGTTCCGGCCTCGGGTGTGAATTCGACGCTGCTTTGGAGGCCGGCCTGCACGGATTCCGCCGGTTCCCGATAGCTTGCTGCCGCGACGTCCGCAATGGAGGTCGTGCGGTCGGTGCCGACGATGCGGTACTCGCCCGCATCGAACTCGATATCCGCGGCGGCCGCTTCGAACATATCGGCCGCCTGCTGACGACCCGATTCGATCAGCGCGTCAACCGTGCGCAGCAAGGCGGAGCCGCCGATTGCCATGGAGCGGGATCCCGCCGTACCGAACCCGGTTGGCACTTTGTCGGTGTCACCCTGGACGATGTCGATCATGTCGAAATCAATCCCGAGACCCGCTGCGATCATCTGCGCGAAGCTGGTTTCATGTCCCTGTCCGGTGGACTGCGTGCCGATCAGCACGGTGACCCGTCCGTTTTCCTCGAAGCGGACCTGCGGTTCCTCGTTGCCGAGTCCTGAGCAAACCTCGATGTAGTAGGCGAGGCCGATGCCGCGGAGTTTGCCGGACGCCTCGCTCTTTTTTCGCCGTGCCTCGAATCCCGACCAGTCTGCACGTTCGAGCGCCGCATCCAGAAGCGTCGCGTAATCGCCGGAGTCATAGCTGGCTCCGGTGAACGTCGTGTAAGGAAACTGCTCCGGTCTGACGAAGTTTCGTCGCCGAATCTCCGCCCGATCGTGCCCGGTTGCCCGCGCCGCCTCGTCCATGAGTCGTTCGATCAGATAAGCGGCTTCCGGACGACCTGCGCCGCGATACGCATCCACCGGCACCGTGTTGGTCATCGCCATGTTGACGGTGATGTACCCGGTCGGGATCGCGTAGCAGCCCGAACTCATCGATGCCCCGAACCACGGAATGATCTGACCCATCTGTGCACAGTAGGCGCCGGTCGTCGCGTCGAGCGTTGCACGCATTCCAAGCACACGGCCGTCGGCATCGAGCGCAAGGCTGGCGCGCGTCTGGTGATCGCGTCCGTGCAGGTCTGACAGAAAACTCTCGCTGCGCTCGCCAATCCACCGTACGGGTCGGCAGAGCGTTTTTGCTGCGTGGCACGCCAACACGGTCTCGCACTGCAGGAACATCTTCAGGCCGAAGCCGCCACCGACATCCGGCGAAATCACGCGGATCTCATCCGCATCGATGCTCTGGACGAGAAAGCGACGCAGCGTATGCACGCCCTGGCACCCCTGCCAGAGGGTCAGACGCCCGGATTCCTTGTCGAAGTCGGCCACACAGCCCCGCGGTTCGAGTGCCGTTGGTGCGAGCCGGTTGTTCGTGATGTCGATGTCGACCACCGTGGCGGCATCGGCAAAGGCACGGTCCGTTCGCTCCCGATCGCCACGTTCCAGCACGGCCAGCCGGTTACCGGCAACATCGTCGTGGAGTTGTGGCGCGCCGTCCGCCATCGCCGCGCGTGGCGTAACCACGACGTCGAGATCGTCGACATCGAACTCGATCAACTCGGCTGCATCCCGGGCCGCGTCGATCGAATCGGCAATGATGGCGACAACCGGTTCGCCGACGTAACGAACCCGCTCGCGGGCGAGCGGCGGCTGTGCGATGCCGGGCCTGCCCGGTGTGATCGAACTCTTCGGTAATGCGCCAGCGGGCAGGTCCCGCACGCCGGCCTTCGTCAGATCGGCAGCGGTGTAGATGGCGACGACGCCCGGCGCTGAGCGCGCTTCGCTGACATCCAGGCTGATGATTACGCCATGCGCGAACGAAGACCGAAAGACATAGAGCTCGGCGGCATCGTCCGGCGCGAGATCCGAGGTGTACTGGCCGGCACCCTGCGTGAATCGGATGTCCTCAACCCGGCGAACCGCTTGCCCAGTGCCAAATGTGCCCACGTCAGAGTGTCCTCGCGTCCGGGTAAGAGAGCCTCAAATTTTGCGGCGGCGCACCGGCCATTTCAACGATGATCCTGGCGGCCATCGTCTCAGGCAATGCCACGCCGCCAGTCAGCGATGGCAGTCGCGATCTCCTGCGGAGCGTCTTCCTGAATAAAGTGACTGCCACGGACGGTAACCTCAGTCTGATTCGACCAGCTCCGGCAGAATTCCCGCTGCTTGTCGATGAGGATCGCGCCGGGTTCCGCGTTGATAAACAATTTCGGCAAAGCAGATTGCGTGAGCCATGCCGCGTAGTCACTCACGATCTGCTGGACGTCTGCGGGTTCTCCGTCCAGCGGGATCTGTCTGGGCCAGGTCAGGGTCGGCCTGCGCCCCTCGCCGGGTTCCAGAAACGGGCGTCGATACTCCGTCATTTCGTCGTCGTGCAGGTCCCGCAGGATGCTGCCGGGCAGTACCCGCTCGACAAACGCGTTCTTTTCCAGGATCAGCTCCTCGCCGGCCTCCGAACGGAACGCCTGGAAGATTCCTCGCGCGGCTTCGGGCCAGTCTTGCCAGTCCATCGGCTGCACGATGGCTTCCATGTACGCAATGCCGAGTACATCGTCGGAATGCTGCCGTGCCCAGTCGAAGCCAAGGGCGGATCCCCAGTCGTGCAATACCAGGGTTACGCGGTTGCGTACGCCGAGCGCCTCGAGTGCGCCGAACAGATATTCGCGATGCTCGACGAATCGATAGCGGTCAGGGCCCGATTCGGGCAGCTTGTCGGAGTCTCCCATGCCAATCAGGTCAATGGCGATGCACCGGCCCTGGTCAGCGAGTGCCGGCATGATGTTTCGCCACAGATACGACGACGTCGGATTGCCGTGTTGAAAAACGATCGGATCGCCGTCTCCCATTTCGACATACGCCATCCTCTGGTCCCGGACGTTTATGTAGCGTTTTTCCGGCCATCCGCTCGATGTCATGCCTGCTTCTCCGCGTTCCCAGGACGGACTGCCGATTGTATCGTGAAGTTTCAGAAGTGCTCTGTTAGATTGTTGCCCGCTCGTTACGGTCCGGAATCCATCGATGACGCCTGAAAATCGCGCGGCTTACTGGCGCGCAAACCTGAGACTGCTGGCTGGCTGTATGGCCGTCTGGTTTCTCTGCTCTTACGGTTTCGGCATCCTTTTCGTGGATCAGCTCAACGCCATTCAACTGGGCGGTTTCAAACTTGGCTTCTGGTTTGCCCAGCAGGGTGCGATCTACGTTTTCGTTGCGCTGATATTCTTCTACGCCTGGCGCATGAACAAACTGGACCGCAAGTACGACGTCCACGAGGACTGATCGACGATGAGCCTGCAGGTCCTGACGTACCTTGTCGTCGGCGCCAGTTTCGCGCTGTACATCGGCATTGCGATCTGGTCCCGTGCGCACAGCACCGGCGACTTCTACATTGCGGGCAAGGGCGTGTCGCCGGTCGCTAACGGCATGGCAACGGCAGCCGACTGGATGAGTGCGGCCTCGTTCATCTCCATGGCCGGCATCATCGCCTTCAGCGGTTACGATGCTTCGGTTTATCTCCTGGGATGGACCGGCGGTTACGTGTTGCTGGCGCTGTTTCTGGCGCCGTATTTGCGCAAGTTTGGCAAATTCACGGTCCCCGAATTTATTGCGGAGCGCTACTACTCCCGCACCGCGCGCATCGTTGCAGTCATTTGTCTGATTTTCGTATCGTTCACCTACGTTGCGGGTCAGATGCGTGGTGTCGGTATCGTCTTCTCACGGTTTCTTGAGGTCGACGTGACGCTCGGTCTCGTGATTGGCATGGGTATCGTATTCGTGTACGCCGTTCTTGGCGGGATGAAGGGCATCACATACACCCAGGTGGCACAGTACTGCGTGCTCATTTTCGCCTACACGGTACCGGCCGTGTTTATCGCTATCCAGCTGACCGGCAATCCGCTTCCGCAGATCGCTTTCGGCGGTGACGTCGTCGGCAGCAGCACCGGACTGCTGGAAAAGCTCGACGATATTGTCGTCTCCCTTGGCTTTACGCAGTACACGAGCCGAACAAAGAGCACAATCGACATCTTCTGTATCACGCTGGCGCTGATGGTCGGTACGGCGGGCCTGCCGCACGTGATCGTGCGTTTTTTCACGGTGCCGCGCGTGCGTGATGCTCGTTCTTCCGCCGGCTTTGCATTGCTGTTTATCGCCTTGCTGTATACGACGGCCCCAGCGGTCGGCGCGATGGCAAGGTACAACCTGATCAACACCGTCCAGCCGGGCGCAATCGGCACGGCGGACGGCAACCTCGCCATCGAAGAGCGTCCCGACTGGGTACGGCGCTGGGAGCGGACCGGCCTTGTCACAATCGAGGACAAAAATGGCGACGGGCGTGTGCAGTACTACAACGACGCGAACGAACGTTTTGCGAGCACTGCCGAGTCCTATGGTTGGCAGGGCAACGAGCTGAATGTCGATCGTGACATCATGGTGCTGGCGAATCCTGAAATCGCCGGACTGCCGGACTGGGTCATCGCACTCGTGGCGGCGGGCGGCATTGCCGCTGCGCTGTCGACCGCCGCGGGGCTGCTGCTTGTAATCTCGGCAGCGGTTTCGCATGACCTGATCAAGGGCATCATTGCACCCGGTATATCCGACAAGGCTGAGCTCCGTGCAGGACGGGTAGCGGCGGCCTTCGCGATTGTCGTTGCCGGATATCTCGGCTACGACCCGCCGGGCTGGGTGGCACAGGTCGTTGCGTTCGCCTTCGGTCTCGCGGCTGCATCGCTGTTCCCGGCCATTCTTCTCGGTATCTTCTTCAAGCGTATCAACAAGCAGGGTGCCATCGCGGGAATGCTGACCGGTCTGTTGTTTACCTACGGGTACATCGAGTACTACAAGGGTTTGTTCCTGAAGTGGACCGGCTCGCCATGGGGTGAGAACGTTGCCGAGAACTGGCTATTCGGGGTTTCGCCGGAAGGCATCGGCGTGATCGGGATGGTGCTGAACGTCATTGTGGCGACTGTCGTCAGTTTGATCACGGCACCACCGCCCGAACGGGTGCAGCATATGGTGGAGGCGATACGGGTGCCGCGCGCGGACTGACCGACCGCAGTCTCATGGGTCACGATCACTCACATTCCCATCACGGCAACCGGCAGCGGCTGCAGCTTGCGTTGGTCATTACCGCGCTGTTTACGGTAGTCGAGGTTATCGGCGGACTGGTGACGCGTTCGCTCGCGCTGCTTGCCGATGCCGGACACATGTTGACCGACTCTATGGCGCTTGCACTGGCCGTGCTCGCTTTTTTGATCAGCGCTCGCCCACCGGACAGCAAGCGCAGCTTTGGCTATCAGCGGCTGCAGATCCTTGCCGCGTTCGTTAACGGCAT
>CAZMEA010000159.1:0-5796 GCA_964565135.1 uncultured Woeseiaceae bacterium | reverse complement strand
AACGTGATCGCCTGGCACACCGGGTTTCCGTACGGGTGGACCGATCCCTGCCCCCGGCAGCTGGAAATCAATACCACCGTGGCTCCGTGGGACGACGCAGAGATGCGTCGAGCGATCGCTTACATCGTTGATCGCCAGCAGATCATCGATATCGTCTACGAAGGGTCGACGGTTCCATCCAAGTCGATGTTCGTGCAGTACGGCGCCATGCAGCCATTCATCGACGCCGTTTCCAACGCGGGCTATGCGCTGCCCACAACGGCGAACGTCGACGCGGCTCGCGCGATATTCGAGTCACGCGGCTACCGCCTGGACGAGGACGGTACCTACCGGCGTAACGGTGAGCCGCTGGCCGTTCGAATTCTCGCGAACACGGCATCCGCAGAAACCACCGGCACTGTCGACCTGCTCGTTGAACAGCTGCAGCGTGCCGGCGTGGATGCGCGATCTGTGCCGGTCGAAGACGGCGTGTTCTGGGGTGAAGTCATCCCGCTTGGCGACTACGAGATGAGCTACTCCTGGCTGTCCTGCGGCTCGGTCAATGAGCCCTGGGCATCGATGTCGCGATACACGAACAGCGCCATCGCGCCGATTGGCGAGCGGGCGCCGGGTTACAACAACACCGGTCGCTGGAATACGGATGCAACGTCGGAATACACGGCGATCGTCGATCAGATAGGTCGTCTGTCACTGGGCGATCCACAAATTCCAGGCCTTGTCGCGAATGCGTACGAGCACATGCATGCCGAGATGCCCTTTGTACCGCTGGTCCAGGCCTCCAAGGTTCTTTCGTTCAACACGACCTACTGGAAGGGCTGGCCGACCGCTGACCGATTCTACGTGCATCCCATGCATTGGTGGAACAGTGCCCACCTGATCGTGCACGGCCTCGAACGGGTCGACGTGGGCGATTAGCAGCTATGGCGACCAGATCCATAGCGGGCGTGCCGCTCAGTTACATCGGCAACAGGCTGTTTACCTTCTTTCTGACTGTCGTCATTGCGGCGTCAGTGATCTGGATCATTCCGCGCCTGTCGCCGGTTGACCCGGCAGAAGCCATGCTCGGCCGCATGGCCGCCGGGGCCGGCTTTGTCGAGAACGCCGACCAGATTCTTGCCGATCTACGCGCCCGTTTCGGACTCGACGAGCCTTTGTGGAAGCAGTACGTCGTCTATCTGAAAAATCTGATGGTTTTCGACTTCGGCGTGTCCGTCGCAAACTTTCCAACGCCGGTCTCGCAAATGCTGGCCGCAGCCCTGCCCTGGACTCTGGGCCTCATGATCTTCTCCGTGCTGGTCGCATTCGTCATAGGCAACGCGGCCGGCGCGTTCATGGCCTGGCAGGAGACGCCGCGAGTCTGGAAGGTCGCGATACCGGCCGCGATGGTTTTCACCTCCATCCCACCGATCCTGTCGGGCCTGTTGTTGATGTGGTTTTTCGCGGCGCAACTTGAGTGGTTTCCGTTGACCGGATCCTACGGCCTGTTCGAAACACCCGGCTGGAACTGGGAATTCATACTCAGCGTTGTTCGCCACGGCACCTTACCTGCGATGTCCATAGTCGTGGTCACATTCGGCTTCTGGGCATTGGGTATGCGCGGCCTCATGACGACGGTGCAGAGCGAGGACTACGTGCAGCTCGCGAAAGCGAAGGGATTGCGGCCCCGATACATTCTGTACCGCTACATGATCCGCAACGCGATCCTGCCGCAGATTACAGCGTTCGCACTGAAGATCGGCCTGCTCGTCACCGGCCAGATACTTGTCGAGCGAATCTTCTCGTACAACGGCATGGGCAAGCTGATCTACGACGCCATCCTGAATCAGGACTTTGCCGTCATTCAGGGCGCGAGCTACATCGTAATACTCATGACGGCGGCGTCGGTGCTGATAGTGGATCTCATTTATCCGTTCATCGATCCGCGCATTCGGCATGGAGGTGGGCAGTAATGGCTGACGCAACCAGCGTGGGCGGGGTCGTGAACGAAGCGGACGAAAAGGAAGCTCGCCGACGCGCGAAACGCCTGAAGCGATTCGATTCGCCATGGATGAATCCCAAGCTCCTGACGGGTGCCGGCATCATCATTGGCATTCTGTTGTTCGGTCTGATCGGCCGCTTGCTCTGGAACTCGGACCTGGTCTTCATTGGCTCGGCACCGCTGAACCTGCCGCCGCTCGGCTTTGAGAATCTGCGCGGCGAGCTTGGCGAAATGGCACATCCGCTCGGCACCCAGAGCAGCGGTCGCGACATGCTGGCACTAATGATCGTGGGTGCGCCGAACACGCTGTTCATTGGCGTCATCGCATCACTGATCGGCATGGCCATCGGCATCTTCCTTGGCTTCTCGGCGGGTTTCATCGGCGGACGGACCGACGATGTGATTCGTGTTCTGGCGGACGTGATGATCACCATTCCCCCACTGATGGTACTCATTGTGTTTCAGACATCGATCGGCGAGATCGGCATTCTGATGATGGGTGTCCTGCTGTCCGGCTTCATGTGGCAATCACCGACTCGCCTTATCCGAGCCCAGGTTCTCTCTATGCGGCAATCCGGTTACGTACGCATGGCGAAGCTCTCCGGCGCGTCGACCTTCGACATCATGTTCAAGGAGATGCTGCCGAACCTCGTCCCCTACCTGTTTGGCAGCTTCATCGCGATTGCGACGACCGCCATTGTCACCGCCGTTGGTCTGGAAACGCTCGGCCTCGGACCGCAGCGTGTACCTACCCTGGGGCGTGTCATCTACGAAGCTATCGATTCGGCAGCACTGTTGCGCAACATGTGGTGGTGGTGGGGCATACCGACTGCGCTCCTCGCCACGATGTTCGTCGGCCTGCTGTTGATTAACCTGGGTCTCGACGAAGTGTCCAACCCGAAGCTCAGAAAGGTCTAGCGCGATATGCGAAATCCGGACACCGTGCTCGAGGTCGACGATCTGCGCGTGTACTACGCGACGCCACAGGGTGACGTAAAGGCCTGTGACGGCGTCAGCTTTGACCTGCGCGCCGGAGAGATTCTCGGTCTCGTGGGGGAATCCGGTTCAGGCAAGTCCACCGCAACAGGCGGCGTACTCCGGACGATCAGTTCGCCCGGGCGCATCGTCTCCGGCCGCGTGGTCCTGGATAGCGATGACATCCTGGAGTACGACGATGAACAGATGCGTCGCTTGCGCTGGGACAAGCTTGCCCTGATACCGCAGGGCGCGATGAATTCGCTGAACCCCACCATGACAATCAGCGCGCAGATTGCGGATGTCATCGAGACGCATGAGGGACCCCAGGACGAGGAAGCGCTGCGGGAGCGAATACTCGAACTCTTTCGCCGCGTCGGTCTGCCTGCGCGCATTTACGCTATGTATCCGCACGAGCTCTCTGGCGGGATGAAGCAACGCGCGTGCATCGCGATGAGTATTGCGCTGGATCCGATCGTCATCGTGGCCGACGAAGCCACGAGCGCGCTGGATGTCGTCGTGCAGCGCGTCGTCGCCCAGACGATGCTGAAGATCAAACGTGAACTAAATGTCTCCTTTATCATGATCGGTCACGACATGGGGCTGATGGCGCAGGTCGTCGATCGACTCGCCGTGATGTACAGCGGCCAGTTGCTGGAGATCGCCAGCGTCGAGGATATGTTCGCAAGCCCGGCTCACCCGTACAGCGAGATTCTGATTGAATCCGTGCCGACACTGACCGAGCGAAAGCCCATGCGGATCAATGAGGGCATCACACACGATCCGCGCAATCCGCCATCCGGGTGCATCTTCCGGCTGCGCTGCCCGTTCGCGATGGATGTTTGCGCTGAAACCCGGCCGCCCATGATTGAGGTTCGCCCGGATCAACTGGTGGCCTGCCACCTTTGGCAGAAGACAGAGGACGGCAACTATGTCCGACAATCTGTTTGAGATTCGCAACGTCTCCAAGATCTACGGTTCGGAAGACACCGGGCTCGTAGCCCTGAGCGATTACAGCTTCAATATCCCGGCCGAACCGGCCCGAATCATTACGATCGCCGGCGAATCCGGATCCGGCAAATCAACGCTCGGTGAGCTCCTGTTGCGGTCCAGCCCGCCGACCCGAGGCGAGATTCTCTTTCAGGGTGTGGACATCTGGAAATTCAACGAGGCCCAGAAACGTGACTACTACCGTCACGTGCAGGCTGTCTTCCAGGATCCTTTCGGCGTCTACAACCCGTTCTACCGCATCCAGCACGTGTTCGACATGGTCGTCAGGAACTACCGGCTGGCCAGCAGCAAGCAGGCCGCCCGCGATCTGGCCGAGGAGGCGCTGAACGCCGTCGGTTTGCGTGGCGACGACGTCCTGCCGAAGTACCCGCATCAGCTCTCGGGCGGCCAGCGGCAGAGAATCATGATTGCCAGAGCGACGATGCTGAAGCCGAAGTTCATCGTCGCCGATGAACCGGTGTCTATGGTGGACGCGTCGCTGCGGGCCTCAATCCTGGACGTGATGATGAATCTCAGGGACGAATACGGCATCAGCTTCCTCTACGTAACGCACGATTTGTCGACGGCCTACCAGATTGGTGACCAGATTCTGCTCCTGTATCAGGGCACGGTGGCAGAACACGGCAATGCCGTAGACGTCATCTCGAATCCGCAGCACCCTTACGTGCAGCTACTCATTGAGTCGGTGCCGAAACCGGACCCGCACGATCCATGGCCAGGCGAAGTTGAACTGCCCGCCGAGGAGTCCTTTCGTACGGCATCGGCGAAAGGCTGTCGTTTCTTCCAGCGCTGCCCGAGACGTATGACGCGCTGTGAGACGGAATCGCCAGAGCGATACGACGTCGGACCGGGCGGCCATCAGGCTGCCTGCTTTTTGTATGAATCAGAATCAGAACAGGTAGCTAGCAGTGTCGAACCAACCAGTTAACGAGTACGAGGCGGGAGCTTCCGACGAGCGGCCCTGGGGAACCTGGCGGGTGCTGGCAACGGGAAACGGGTATGCCGTCAAGGAAATTGTGGTGAATCCTGGGGAAGTGCTGTCACTGCAATCGCACGCGCACCGTGCGGAGCACTGGGTGATTCTGTCCGGCGTTGCCGATGTCACCATCGGCGATGACACGGTGCGGCGCGAAGAAAACGACTCGGCCTTCATACCTGTCGGCGCGAAACACAGAATCTCGAACCCGGGCGATACGCCGATGCGATTCATAGAGGTACAGACCGGCGCGCATTTGTCCGAAGCCGATATCACCCGCTATGAAGACAGGTACGGTCGATCCGGCTAGTCCGCTCCCCGTGCCTGAAGGCGCAATCGAAGTGATTTGATTTCATACGGCGTGAAGCGAAGCTTGACGCCGTCCTCCAAAGACAGCTCGCCCGTCGCTTCCTCCAGTAGATTGGTCTGTTCGGCGCGGTCTATCGATTCCGCGGACGACAGGCGCACGGCGTTGTGGGTCCCCAGACTGTCGAACGCCCTGACTATCAGTCCATCCGCGTCTTCCGCCTGCTTGACGACTTCGATAATTGCCGAGGTCGAGTCCAACTCAAGGAACGAGTAGGTGGCTGGCAGTGCGCCCGCTTCTGCCTTTGCGCCCGGACCACACGGCGCCACAATCGGCAAGCAGTTGAACGCGTAGCCGACCTGAGCAATACCCGCCTCCCGCCAGGTTCCGGCGTGCGGCAGCAGTGCATAGGAAAACTGGTGCTCCCCGATATCGCTCTGCGCAAACGGCTTGACCGGGCTCCGTAGCAGCGACAGGCGCAGCACGTTGTCGCGGGCGTCGTAGCCATACTTGCAATCGTTGAGCAGAGATACGCCGTAGTCGCCTTCG
>CAZMEA010000158.1:0-5821 GCA_964565135.1 uncultured Woeseiaceae bacterium | reverse complement strand
CGTGGAGGTTCGAGTCCTCTTCTGGGCACCATTTGTTCTTCCCTTGTTCTCTCAGATAATCTATAAAAACCGCAGAAATCCAAGGGGTTTGGCCCTTGGATCGTTCCGGATCGTCCCACCTGTTCTCGGCCGTTCCAGACATTTTTGCGGGCCTTTTGTGGGCCTTTTGCAAAAGGCCCAAATGAAAAGGCCCACACATGCCTCTGACGGATACCAGACTCCGAGCCCTCAAACCGAAAGCAAAGCCGTACAAGGTCGCTGACGAGCGTGGCCTATATATCGAGGTCACACCCGCTGGTGGCAAACATTGGCGGTTTCGATATCGAATTGGAAAAGCGCAAAAGAAGGTGTCGCTCGGCAGCTACCCTGTGGTTAGCCTCAAGGATGCGCGAGAAGCAGCCATCGAAGCGAGGCAGACCATAGCTTCTGGCGGCGACCCAGCGGTGGAGAAGCGCAAACAGAAGATTAGGGATGAGTTTCTTTCGGCGAGTACTTTCGAGGCGGTCGCCCGCGAGTACATCGAGCAGATCATGGTTCAGAATGGCCGCGCTGAAGCGACTATCGTCAAGGCGAACTACTTTCTTGATAAGCTGGCACCAGCGATCGGAAATCGGCCGATCCACGAGATCGAACCTTTCGAGGTGCTCGCGCCTCTGAAGCGTCTTGAAGCTACTGGGAAACACGAGACTGCAAAAAAATGTCGATCGTTTGCAGGACGGGTATTTCGGTATGGGGTGGCGACAACTCGGTGCAAATCTGATCCAACTTCGCTGTTGAAGGGAGCGCTCATTACGCCAAAGCCGACGCACTACGCCGCCATTCTTGATCCAGAGAAGCTAGGCGGGCTGTTGAGAGCTATCGACGACTTTGAAGGTTACACTCTCACAAAGTTTGCGTTGAAGATTGCCCCACATGTTTTTGTGCGTCCTGGTGAACTGAGGCATGCTGATTGGGCGGAGTTTGACCTTGATGAAGGCGTCTGGCGGATCCCAGCAGGCAAGATGAAAGCGCGGCGCGCGCACGCGGTTCCGCTCTCAAAGCAGGTCATCAGCCTCTTCGAAGAGCTCGGCACCATGATGGGTAAATCAGGTTATGTGTTTCCATCAGCCCGGTCCGGTCTACGTCCCATGAGTGAAAACGCTTTGAACGCAGCCTTTAGGAGGATGGGGTTTAGCAAGGAGGAGGTCACCGCGCATGGGTTGAGGGCGACTGCATCTACCCTGCTCAATGAAAGCGGAAAATGGAGCTCAGACGCGATTGAGCGCGCGCTCGCGCATGGAGACAGTAATGCGATCCGTGGTGTTTATCATCGAGGTAAGCACTGGTCTGAGCGCGTAAAGATGTCGCAGTGGTGGAGTGACTATCTTGATAGCCTCAAGTTGGGCGGTGACTTGGTATTGCTGAAAGCGAGCTAACTCTTGAGCTTCTTCAAGATCGCGCTCATTGTTTGGCGTATGCCATCCATCGCCGGATGACGTTTCTCACATATCCTGGGGTTTCTCGATTTTTCGGAATGCCTCCTGCTCGCGATACGGCACCTGGGCCAGCATTGTAGGCTGCCAATGCGAGATGGATCGCACCGAACTGATCGAGCATCTGCCGCAAATATCTTGCGCCGCCATCGATGTTTTGAGCGGGGTCATGCCGATTGGTAACCCCGAGCTCCCGTGCTGTTGCTGGCATGAGCTGGGCTAATCCAGCTGCCCCTGCTGGGCTGATTGCCATCGGATTGAACCGTGATTCTTGCCAGACCAACGCTTGGAGGAGCTTTGGCGGCAAGCGGTGACGAGCTTCCGCTTGACGGATCAGAGGCTCGTAGAGCGCCTCTTTGAAGCTTCGTTCAATCTGCGAATTCTGACTTCTAGGATCGTGTTGAACGTCCGCTCGTCGGTCTGACGCGCTTTCAACCGACCCCATATCGTGATCGAAAATCTGGAATTCTTGCGCGATTGCGCAGCTTGGGACTGCCAGTCCTAGCGTACCTATCCCGATCGCTATTTTCGAACTTTTCACTGCGCAATCTCTCAATCTTGATAATTCTGGCGTGAGAACATATTATGAACATACGGGTGTAGGAAACCAAATGATTGGTTGCACCAACAAGAGGAGAGGGAAGCGACAGAAGGGGCAATTGAGCAACTAAGGAGCTCGCATGTCCTTTTCGAATTCCAATCAGTCTCGCGCGTCGTTTGAGGAAACAGCACGAAAGATCTGCGAATGCCGCGGCGGGAAGTGGTCTGGCACCAAGGGCATGGCCCGTTGTCCAGCGCACGATGACCGCACGCCTTCGCTCGGTGTCACGCTTGGCCGAAAGGCGATCCTCCTACATTGTTTCGCAGGGTGTGATCAGGCGAGCGTGCTCGCTGCCCTCGCCCGTGAAGGGATCGAGACCTCAGCTCTATTCTCAGGCTCTTCTGACGAATTTCCGTTCCAGCCGAGTTATTCCAGCAAGCCATCAGCTGCAGCACTCCGCATCTGGCGCGATGCCCGACCGCTGCAGCGAAGTCCTGCCAAGGCATATCTCGAAGAGCGCGGCATCCTCGCAACGTCCCATGCGCTGAGGTTTCATCCGCGCACACCGCTTGGACCGAAAGGTCGCGCGCACTTTCTGCCGGCGATGATCGCTTCGGTCAGCCTCGACGGGGGCCCGATTGCCGTTCACCGGACTTTCCTGTCGCATTCCGGCAATACGCAGGCATCGTTTGCCAAGCCGAAACGTGCGCTGGGGTCGCTCGGTGAGGCGGCAGTCCGTCTGCTCGCACCTGCCGAGGGAAGGCTTGGTCTCGCCGAAGGCATTGAAAGCGCGATGTCGGCCTATGCGCTTACCAGGATCCCAACATGGGCAACGCTGGGCAATGAACGCTTCGGCCTGGTTGCCATCCCCGAGAGCGTGAGCGAGCTACATCTCTTCGTCGATCACGACGCCGGTGGCGAGCTCGCAGCCAAGCGAGGTCGCGCCGCCTATCTGCGTGAGGAGCGGCACATCCAAGTCAGATGGCCCAAATCGCGCGGGACCGACTGGAACGACGAGCTCCAGTCATGGCTGCGCCGAAAGGCGTCTCGATAAGAGGAGAGAGAGCTTTTCGAATTCCTGACCCGGCAGAGGGCGCATTTCCCGATGCCTCAATCAGGAGGACGATAAAGCCATGTTCCAGTCAGATTTTTTCCCCGAGCGAGAAATATCACGCACGGTTCCGCTCGCTTACGCAATCGGTGAGCAAATTGCCCGGCGGATCGAGAATGGATGCCATCTCACCCGACCTGACATTGTCGAGTTCTTCGCCGCTCAAACGGGAGTGCAGGACTGGGGCAGTGCGTGGACCATCGACGACTATAACAATGCGGTCGAAATTGGGGCCTTGCTCTGGCTTCGCGAATTCTCGCGGATCGACCTCGATACCGGTTTCCACGAGGCCGCAGCACGGTTTGATTGGCTCGAGGCAGCCTTGCCGCCTCGCCACGTGCGCAGCGAGACCCAGGTCGAACTTCAGCAGTTCTCGACGCCGCCGATCCTTGCCTGGCTCATGGCCAAGGCCGCGTCGATTGGCACGCGCGATCACATTCTCGAACCGTCAGCCGGGAATGGCGCGCTCGCGCTTTGGGGCGACGTTCGAGATTGCTCGCTGACGCTGAACGAGATCGATCGCGCGCGCCGCGATGCGCTGGCGCATATCTTCCCTCGAGCCAGACTATCCGGTCATGATGGCGAGTTGATCGCCGAACTCGCCAATGGCCCCAGTTCCAACGTCACCCCCAGCGTCATCCTGATGAACCCTCCCTTCGCCCGAAGCCGCGAGCGGGGCGTCGATGGCCGCACGGCGATGCGCCACTTGCGCAGTGCGCTTCGGGTGTGCGCTTCAGGAGGTCGCCTCGTCGCCATTATCGCGGACGGCTTTGATGCCGTGGCTTTTGTCGAAGACCAGGAACAGGCTTCGCTGCTGCTCAACGTCCGGTTGTCGGGCGCATTCTCTCGGAGCGGAACCGGGATCTCGGTCAGAATGGTCGTCATCGACAAGGAGGCTCTTCAGAACGCCTCCACCATCACGGGGGAGTTCGCCGACCTCACCGAACTGAATTCCTGCTTGGCGAATTTGCCCGATCGCGCGCCGAGGCAACCGAACATCCATCGCCTTCCGGTACGCTCGATTGCGACATCGGTGAGCGGTGCCGCCGCGCGCAAGCCGGTCGCTCCTTTCGAGACCAGGGCCGCCGAAAAGAGCGCGGCAGTCGCGCTTGACTATCAAGCCCTGGACGAGCCCGCGCCCGTTCCCGAGCAGGCAGGTATCTACCTGCCTTACCGGCCGAGCCGCGTCATCATGGACGATGCACCCCTTCACCCGACGCCATTGGTGGAGTCGGTGGCAATGGGTTCGGTCGCAGCACCGGTGCCCAAGGCGCGCCCCTTGCTTCCCGCGAACTGGCAGGAGGGCAAACTGCTTTCGGTCGCACAGTGCGAAACACTGGTCTACGCTTGCGAGGCATTCGCGCGCGACCTTCCCGGGCAGTTTCGGCCGAGCCAACGGGGAACGACCGTCGAACTCGCGGAGGACGGTTGCTCCTATCGCCAGGCCTTTTTCCTCGGTGACGGCACGGGCGCTGGCAAGGGTCGCCAGATCGCGGGTGTCATGATGGACCGCTGGCTCTCGGGTGAACGCCGTCACATCTGGATAACCAAGAACGAGGCCCTGCTCGAAGATGCGCGCCGCGACTGGGAAGCGCTTGGCGGGCTCCCGCTCGATATCCAGTCGCTCTCCCGATGGAAGCTCGGAAGTCCGGTGACCATGGCCGAGGGTATCCTGTTCGTAACCTATTCAACGCTTCGCTCGGGACGCGCCGAGGATACAAGGCTCGATCAGATCCTCGACTGGGCCGCCGAGCAATTCGAAGGCGTGATTGCCTTCGACGAAGCGCACGCCATGGCCAATGCGCTCGGCTCTTCCTCGACCCGCGGCAATGTCAAAGGATCGGAGCAAGGGATGGCAGGTCTCAGGCTTCAGAACCATCTGCCGCGAGCACGTGTTCTGTACGCTTCCGCTACCGGCGCGTCTGACATTGCCAACCTCGGCTACACAGCCCGGCTTGGACTGTGGGGGCCAGAAACCGCGTTTCCAACGCATGAGGCGTTCATGACCGAGATCCGCGCCGGCGGCGTCGCGGCGATGGAGCTCGTCGCCCGCGATCTCAAGGCACAGGGGCTCTACCTTGCCCGCGCATTGTCCTTTGCCGGGGTCGAATACGAGATCCTCGAACATCAGCTCACAGAAGCGCAGGTGCGGATCTACGATGCCTACGCCGATGCCTGGTCGATCATCCACCGCAATCTCGACCAAGCGCTCGAAGCCACAAGAGTGGTCGACGAGGACAGCGGTGATACGCTCAATCGCAACGCCAAGGCTGCGGCGCTCTCGATATTCGAAGGCACCAAGCAGCGCTTCTTTGGGCAGCTTCTGCTCTCGATGAAACTGCCGAGCCTGATCCCGGCAATGGAAGAGGCGCTCGGCGATGATCATTCGGTGGTGGTGCAGCTGGTCTCGACCGCTGAGGCCATGCTTGACCGACGCCTGGCCGATCTCTCGGACGAGGAGCGAGAAGCGCTCGATATCGATCTCTCTCCGCGCGAATATGTCATCGACTATCTCGCGAAGAGCTTCCCGGTGCGCCTGATGCAGGTCTTCACTGACGAGGAAGGCAATTTGCGATCCGAAGCGATGAGCGACGATCACGGCAATCCCGTTCTCTGCTCGCGTGCCATCGCTGCGCGCGACGCGCTGATCGAACAGCTTTGCGCCCTTCCGCCAATCGCCACTGCACTCTATGCCAC
>CAZMEA010000157.1:0-5822 GCA_964565135.1 uncultured Woeseiaceae bacterium | reverse complement strand
GCCTCGTCAGTCGGCGCAAAGACGGTAAACGGTCCGTCACCCTTCAACGTGCCGACGAGGTCCGCAGCCGTCAGCGCAGCAGCCAGTGTCTCGAACTGCCCGGCCGCAACGGCCGTATCGACGATGTCAGCTTTTGCTGCCATCTCGCCCTCGTTGTGGTGATCCGCGAACGCAGTGACGGCGAACGCTGCAAGAACGACAGCCTGTGCGGCGATCAACGTACGTTTGATTCCATTCATGCTTGTATAGCTCCTTCAGGTTGATTTGATACTCGCCCCACGCGGAGAGACAGTATCAAGGAGCCTTCGTGGATCGGTTTCAGCGATGTATGGAGATGTAACGGGATATTTCCCTGAGATGACTATTGCGTGACGCGCCCGATGAATCCTTCCGCGGCGGCAAAGATGCGATCCCTTCGGTCATCCTTCAGGCGATCCAGCGCCCGCGTCATCAGCGCAAGCCTGGGCTGCGACGAAAAGAACTCGCGGTGCCGATCGATGAACCGCCAGTAGAGGCCGTCCACGACGTCGCACCACTCACCCTTTCGATAGTCGCTCATCTTGAGCATGTAGTTGGAACCGCAGATGTAAGGCTTGGTGGCAAACACCCCACCGTCACTGAACAGGCCCATGCCCCAGACGTTCGGCCCCATCACCCACTCCGATGAGTCCACGTACATCTCCATGAACCAGCGCCAGGCCGCCTTCGGGTGCACTTCGCACAGTGTCATCAGGTTTGCGGCCACCATCAGGCGGGGAATGTGGTGGGTCCAGCCGAGTCGCAGGGCGGTACGAATGGTGTCGTCCAGCGGCGGAATCCCGGTGTCGCCGGTGTACCAGGCGTCGGTGAGCTGCCGCTCGTGGCCCCAAAAATTGCTGTTTGCCTGAGCGTCGTCGTAGTGGCGGTAGATACCGCGGATAAACTCGCGCCAGCCGACGATCTGACGGACGAAGCCTTCGAGGCTCGCCAGAGGCACGTCATCATTGGCGCGTGCAACCTCGAGTGCACGATGCACGACCTCGTCCGGCGTAAGAAGCCCGATATTCAATAGCGGACTCAGCACGCTGTGGTACACCGTTGCGGAACGAGTGGTCATGGCGTCTTCGTAGGGTCCGAAGTCGCGCAGTCGCTGCACGAGAAAGTCGTCGAGCCAGTCGAGTGCCTGTTCGCGCGTCGTCGGCCACCAGAAGTCGTTTGCGTCGCCAGGGTGCGCGGAGAATGAGTCACTTACCAGCGACCTGACCTTCGCGACATGAGCGCCGGAATCAGGTACAGGCACATCGGGCGGCGTATTGGACCGAGGCAGCTTCTTGCGATTCTCGTCGTCGAAACTCCAGCGCCCGCCAACCGGTTCCCCGTCGGCGGTCAACAGGATGTCGAGACGCTTCCGCTGGCGCTTGTAGAAATCGGCCATGAACGGGCGCTTTACGGACGAGATGTAGTCTGCAAAATACTCGCGACTGGTCACGAACATGGGTGAGCGCAACACGGTGAAATCCAGCTCGCGCGTGGCCGCCAGGTCGGCCAATCGGGCTTCCATCGGCCGATCCTCGATCTCGAAGCAGTGCAGCTGGGTGGCTCCTGCATCATCGATCGCCGCACCCAGACGATCTTCGTAGGTCAGCTCGGAGTCGGGTTCGAGCTCGGTATACCGAACATCGAAACCCGCCGCGATCAGTTCATCCCTGTACGCACGCATCGCGGCAAGAAACAGGACGATCTTCTGTTGATGATGGCGGACGTAGGTACAAAGCCCGACGTCCTCAGCCATAAAGATAACGGCGTCTTTGTGCGGCTCGAGATGCTCGAGAGGAAACAGCTGGTTGCCGAGCACGACCAGCATCGGACGATGTGGCGCGGTCACAGATCAGCCTCGCTGCAGGTACGCCAGCGCGTCCGTTGAAAACGCCCGCGGAGCGCGACCGATAAGCCCGGCGATGATTGTCGGATCTGCGGTGTTGCCCTCTGCGAGCATCGTCAGCTGGTCACGAGTAACCGGGAAGAGCGGCAACCAGTCCAGAAACAAAGCAGCCAGCTTCATGAGTTCAATCGGCATGGGCAGTAGCAGCTTCCGCCGTCCGACGGCTTCCGCAACCCTGCGGATCATTGCTCCCCAGGTCAGGATATCGGGACCGCCCAGCTCGTAGACATTGCCGAACGTCGCCGCGTTGTCGAGCGCGCCTGCGAACGCGTCCGCGACATCCGCAGCATGCACCGGCGACATGCGAACCGGCCCGCGGCTCTCGCCAAACGCACTGAAGAAATCGATCGCAGGAATCGGTGGGCGCACCATGTCGTGATAGAGCTGCGTCGCGATCTCCATCTTGCCGGTCGGATCACCGAAGATGACGGACGGCCGGAATACGGTGGCATTCAAACCACTGTTCAATACCGCACGTTCAGCCCGATACTTGGTGTCCTGGTAGGGCGTACCGTTCGCTTTGACACCGTTTGCGCTCATGAGCAGCATCCGTTCGATGCCGGCAGCTTCGGCGGCCCGCAACAGACGAACGGCTCCTTCATACTGCGTCGCCTCGAACGTAATGCCGTCCTTTCGCGATTCACGCAAGATACCAACGTTGTAGATCACGGCATCACAACCGACAACGAGCTCGGCGATAGCATCATCGTCGTCAATCGAGCCCGGAACGACACGGCATTCGTCAGCGCGCCGGACACGCGCGTCACTGCCGTCGCGTACGAGCAGGGCCGGCCGATGGCCACGCGCGAGCAGCGCGTCGACCAGATAGCCGCCAACAAATCCTGTTCCTCCGACGATCGCGACCTGCACGGATTCGACACTCCTCAAATTGGGGTCGGGAATCTATCAGGCATTTGGCTGAGAGAAGACACCGGTGACAACTTGTTACAAACACTTTATGAATTGATGCGGCGTTTTTCAGAATTTCGACCATAATTCGGTCGTCTCAAGGTAGCCTTTAGAGCATGAACAAGCCGGCCCCTGTTATCGTCTGGTTTCGCCAGGATCTTCGACTCGGCGACAACCCGGCCCTCAATGCTGCAGCGGCGATGGGCGCGCCGATTCTCCCCGTCTACATTCTGGACGATGCCAATGCCGGCCTCGCCAAGCAGGGCGCGGCAAGTCGTTGGTGGTTACATCAGAGCCTGCTGGCACTGAATGAGTCCGTCGATGGCGCATTGCTGTGTTTTGAGGGCGATGCGGACGCAATTCTCCCAAGACTCGCTGCCAACGTCGGCGCCGAGGCCGTGTTCTGGAATCGATGTTACGAGCCCTGGCGCATTGACCGGGACAAGCGCATCAAGACCCAGTTGTTGCAATCCGGGTTACGGGTTCGCAGCTTCAATGGCTCGCTCTTGTTCGAGCCACCGAATGTCACCAAAAAGGACGGTACGCCCTACAAGGTGTTCACGCCGTTCTATCGCAAGGGCTGTCTCGAAAACGCCGAACCGCCGCGCAAGCCGACGTCGGTACCCGCCGAACTGAACTGGTATCAGGAACGCGGCGGTGAATCGGTCGACGACCTGCGCCTGATGCCTGATATCCATTGGTATGACGGCATGGCGAAGGAATGGACGCCCGGCGAAGCCGGGGCGGCAGCCAGACTCGAGCACTTCCTGGCCGAGGGGCTGCGGAACTATTCGGAGGGTCGCGATCGTCCGGACCAGCGCTTTGTATCGAGGCTTTCGCCGCATCTGCACTTCGGCGAGATCTCGCCCAATACGGTCTGGCACGCGGCCAAGCGATACGAGACCGACGATGAGCTCGCGGAACAAGTCGACAAGTTCCACACCGAACTCGGCTGGCGCGAGTTTTCGTATCACCTGCTCTACTACTTCCCGAACCTGCCGCGGGAAAACCTGCAGGCGAAGTTCGACCGCTTTCCATGGCGGGAGGACGATGAGGCGCTTGAAACCTGGCAGCGCGGGCAAACCGGTTATCCCATCGTTGACGCCGGCATGCGCGAGCTCTGGCAAACCGGCTACATGCACAACCGCGTCCGCATGATCGTCGGCTCGTTTCTCGTCAAGAACCTGCTGCTCGACTGGCGCGAGGGCGAGGCGTGGTTCTGGGATACGCTCGTCGACGCAGACCTTGCCAACAACAGCGCCGGCTGGCAATGGATTGGTGGCTGCGGGGCGGACGCCGCGCCCTACTTTCGCATCTTCAATCCGGTCAGCCAGGGGCGCAAGTTCGATCCGGAAGGCAACTATGTTCGCAAGTACGTCCCGGAGCTCTCGGGACTGTCCAACAAGTTCATACATGCGCCGTTCGAAGCGTCGGCAGCAGAATTGGAAGCGGGCGGCGTTGTGCTTGGCAAGGACTATCCGGCACCCGTTGTGGAATTGAAGGCGTCCCGCGAACGCGCGCTGGCTGCGTTCAAATCGATCTCCGGAAAGTGAGGCCTGTCATCCGGCATGCTACATTTGCAGGCTGTTTTTCAGGAGGCAGGGAATGAACAAGACCTCTAAGCTCATGGAGATGCTGGTCGGTTATGCGGCCGCGCATCAGCATCCCTTCAACGTTGCCGTTCACCTCGTCGGCATACCGATCATCATGCTCGGCGTGTTCATACCGTTGAGCTGGTTCGAGATTCAGATACCGGGGCTGACCATCACGGGTGCGCACATTGCGGCCTTTATCCTGTTCGCGTTCTATATGACGCTGGATGCCGTCTTCGCGGTGGTGTTTTTGATTGCAGGACTGGCCGTCGCCGAGCTTGCGTTCGTGCTCGGCGGATACTCGCTCGCCACATCGAGCTGGATCGCCGCCGGCGCCTTCTTTGGCGGGTACGCGGCACAATTCATCGGCCACGCCGTCGAGAAGTCCATGCCCGTTCTGGTCAAGCATCCGATCCAGGCGAATCTGGCTGCGCCATTCTTCACCGTCGTCGAAATCTTTGGACTCCTCGGACTGCGCAAACAACTCTTTGACGAGGTGAATGCGACAGTCGCCGCGCGACGCTCCGCCGAAGCCACCGCTACGCCCTGAAGCGCTGCCTGACGGCGCCGCTTCTTTACTGCATCGTCCTGCAGTCCTGCTTGGGAGACCGCCCCCCGGAGCCGACAGCGATATTTGCGTTTCCTACGCCGTCTCGCAGTCTCGGTCCCAGGGCGTTTCGCCCGAGAAGTGTTCCACCAGAAAGTCGAGGAACTCGCGAACGCGGAAGGACAGATGCCGGGTCGGCGGATACACGGCGTAGCCCGGCGATACCGGCCAGCCGAATTCGGTGAGTATCGGCACCAGGGCACCTGCGCGGATGGCGTCGTGCGCGATGAAGGTCGGCTGCATGATGATCCCCAACCCGGCGACGGCTGCCTCGCACAGGAAATCGCCGCTGCTCGCCTGCATCCCGCGGCCCACGTCGACGCGTCGTCGCGTGCCGTCCGTATCCGTGTACGCCCAGCGCCCGGGCTCGGCGAGATTGCTGTACACCATGCAGGTGTGGTCAGACAGTTGGTCCGGATGGGCGGGCGTACCGTTTGTCGCAAGATAATCGGGACTTGCGCAGATCACGGTGTGCGCATCGAACAGCTTGCGCGCAATGAGCGTCGAGTCGCGCAGGTGACCGATGCGCACGGCAAAGTCCATGCCCTCTTCGATCAGATCGACGCGACGGTCGTTGAGATCCAGATCGAAGTCGACCCGCGGGTGCTGCTTGCTGAATGCGGCGATGGGTTCCGGCATGTGGCGCAGGCCAAATGACAGCGGCAGGGCAATGCGCAGCTGACCGCGCAATTCCCCGTGTTCCTGCGCAACCGCGGATTCCGCTTCTTCAAGATCGGAAAGCAGGCGCAGGCTGCGCTCGTAAAATCCCGCGCCGCTCTCGGTCAGCGACAGG
>CAZMEA010000156.1:0-5827 GCA_964565135.1 uncultured Woeseiaceae bacterium | reverse complement strand
GCGCTCGACGAGGACTACTACTTCTACTTCGCAGGCTCGCGAACGATGGTGACCAACGTATCTCCGGGCGTTCCGAGGCTTGCGCGCGCCACGTTGAACTGGCGCTTTTGACCGGGTATCGAGAGGAGGTAAGAAACAATGACATCCGCAATCGGTCTCGAGGCCAGAGGCCTCAACAAGAGCTTTGACGGCACACCTGCATTGGTAGACCTGGATCTCACGGTTCCGGGCGGTGAGGTCGTTTGTCTGCTCGGTGCAAATGGCGCCGGGAAGACGACAACGATCAATCTGTTCCTCGGATTCCTCGAACCAGATTCCGGGACCGCGCTGGTGGACGGAATCGACGTTGTTGCATCGCCCTTCGAGGCACGCCGCAAGCTGGCCTATCTGCCGGAATCCGTGGCGCTGTATCCGAAGCTTACAGGCCTCGAGAACCTCGCGTTCTTCGACAAGCTGGCCGGCGGCGGGCGCTCGGACGCGGAGCTTGCGCAGCTCCTGACCAGTGCGGGCCTGCCGGACGAATCGCATCACCGTCCGGCGGCCACGTATTCAAAGGGCATGCGGCAAAAGGTCGGCATCGCGATCGCGATGGCGAGACAGGCGAAAACGTTATTGCTTGACGAACCCTTGTCCGGCCTGGATCCGTCAGCGGCCAACAGCCTGGGTGAGCTGATTTGTCGATTGCGAGATGAAGGCAGCGCCGTGCTCATGGCGACCCATGACATCTTCCGTGCCAAGGAAATCGGTAACCGAATCGGCATCATGATGCGCGGCAAGCTCGTCAACATGCTGGATGCGGGAGAGCTGGACGCTCGAGAGATCGAGTCAATCTATCTGCAACACCTGCACGAAGATGCGGCTGTCGCCGAGGAGCGGGCGGCATGAGTCGAGCAATCCTTAGCAAAGATATGACGCTACTCGGCCGGGAAACCCTCGTCCGGGGGATGTTCGTAATTGTTGTCGTCCTGGTTCTCGGAAGCCTGGTTACCGGTTTGCAGCGCGAGGAAGTGTTCGAGAAAGAGAAGACAGCCGCGCTGGATACGGACGAGGCGGTGTGGATGAACCAGGGAGATCGCAATCCGCATTCAGCAGCGCACTTCTCCCGGTATGCATTCAGGCCGGCTTCGCCTCTCGCGTTGCTCGATCCGGGCACTACGGATTTCGCCGGGCTTGCTATCTGGATGGAAGCGCATTACCAGGACCCGGCGGTATTTCGGCGCGCCGAAGACGAAGGGGAACTGAGCAGGTTCGCAAACCTTACGCCCGCGTTTCTCACGCTTACAGTTGCTCCGCTAGTTGTGTTCCTGATGCTGTTCGGCAGCGTTGCCGGGGAGCGGGAGGATGGCACGCTTCGACAGCTTCTTGCGACGGGGGTGAGCAGCAGCCAGTTCTTCTTCGGCAAATTCGGCGCCGGGCTGCGGCTGACTATCCTCGCCTTTACCGCTGTATTCGTTCCGGTCGCAGCTCTCTCCGTGTTTCTGACGCCAGCCGAGGCCGGCAGCGATGCGGTGACGCGGATAGGGGCGCTTTACCTGACCTACGTCATGTATCTCGTGGTGTTTGTCGCGATAGCCATTGGTATATCGGCGATGTTTCGCACGAGACAGGCGGCGTTTCTCGCGCTGACCTGTGTCTGGGTATTGATGGCCGTCCTAGCGCCCCGATTCGCGTCGGATCTTGGCACCAGTCTGCATCCGCAGCCCGATGCCCGCGAAGCGTCCTCGCGCCTCAGCGCTGCTTCGAACATCTACTACGCCGACATGGATCGCCGGAAGCGCATCGAGGAAGAGGTCCTCGAACGGTACAACGTTGCGACAATCGAAGAGCTGCCGATCAATTACGGCGCCTATGTGCTGCAAGTCAGCGAAGAGCTATCGGAGCCCGAGTTTGATCGATTCTACTCGGATCTCGATGATCGCTACGGTGCGCAGGAGAGCGTGCTGCGATGGGTGTCGCTGCTGACGCCTGCAATTTCTGCAGCGAATCTTTCCCGAGGTATTTCGGGAACGGACCGCGTTCATCAGCGCGCGTTTGCGCAGGCCGCCGAAGAACATCGGCGAGAAATGATCCAACTTTTGAACGAAGACTACATGTACAACGCCGGCAGCGCAGGCGCCCGATACACCGCCGATGCCGGCCTTTGGTCCCAGTTCGAAGACCTGGACTACCGCATGCCAGGTCTTTTCAGAATCGCAGGTTCCTACGCGGTTGATGCGCTGATACTTGTTGCCTGGTTGATCGGCGGCCTTGCCGTCGCGTTTCAACTGGTGGGTCGGGCAGTTCGCGGCGAGGTGCCGACAGCATGAGCAGCGCAATCTTCTATCACGAACGTCTGAACTTTGTGCTTCGTGGGCCGGCGCTTATCTCGATCCTCCTGCTGGTTGTAGCCTTCGCTTACGCGGGCTGGAGCGGTGATCGCTGGCGGGACGCGCAGCTCGACAGCGTCAACAGCTTCGAGGCACAAAAGCTCGAGGCCCTGGCGGCCTATCGGGCCGAGCTTGCCGAGATCGAATCCGGCGCGAAGGAGCCGGGCCCCTTCGATGCAAACCCGATGAGCATCACAATTCCTGCCGTTTTGCCGCCGGCGTCACTGGCCGACTTTGCGGTGGGGCACGCCGATCTGCATCCCGCAAGTGCCGAAATTTCGACGTGGCGAAATCTTTCCAGCGTGTTCGGGCGGTATCAATTCGACAACCCGACAACGCTCTCAGCTACGTCGTTCGATCTGGCGCTGGTGGTCATAGTGCTGATGCCAGTCGTGATGATCGCCGTGTCTTTTGACGCACTGGCAAGCGAGCGCGCACGCGGAACCCTGGCGATGATCCTGACCTCACCGGTGACGCTGTCCAGGCTCGTCTGGACCCGGCTCGCAATTCGCAATGGGCTCGTCTGGCTGGTCGCTGTGCTTGCCATGCTGGTTCTTGCTGTCGTCAACGACGGCGGCGGCGACCGTATGGCGCGTCTGGTGCTCTGGCTTGGCACGAGCCTGCTGTATGCCTTCTTCTGGTTCGCAACCATTGCCTTTTGTGTCGCCCGATTCAGGTCTGCAACCGCGACGGCGGGCTCGCTGGTCGGCCTCTGGCTGTTGTTCACGCTCGCTCTGCCGGCGACCTTTGCGACGCTGGCGGAGTCGATGTACCCGACACCCTCAAGGCTCGCTTTCCTGTCGGAGATACGTGAGGCGCAGGGAGACACCAATCGAAACCTCGCAAAGCTGACGGAAGGTTTTCTGATGGACCATCCTGATCTGACCGTGGGCGACGAGGGTATGCCTTCTTATCTGCGGGCGGCCTTCCTGTCGAACGAAGCCGCCAGAGAATCGACCCGGCCAATCGTCGAAGCTTACGATTCAGCACGCGACGGGCGCGATCAGACGATTCGGTGGGCGCAGTACCTGTCGCCGTCGATCATCGCGCAGCGACTTCTGATGCAAAGCGCGGGTGCGGACCTCGGGCGGCAGTTCCGTTTTCAGGGTCAGGTGCATGCGGCCCTGGCCGACCTTGCAGCGACTGTCGGACCCGCTGTCGTATCCCGCAATCGAATGGCGCTGGCTGACTTCGATCAGTTGCGCCCGTTCACGTTCGCGGACGTCTCGACAGGACAAATCGCCCGACAGGCCCTTTTCCCAGTCGCCTTTTTGTTCGCGCTGAGCCTCGCTATTGCCGTTTCGGCGCACCGACTTCTCGGACGCGACAGGTTGCGTGAATAAGCGACCGAAATTGGCACGACTGACCCGGCGTTGCGGCAAGTCGCAACGCCGAACCGCGTTCTGGCGCGTCGCCCATTCATCCCTCTCCCTCATCGCTGCGCTCTTATCTGCGATCGTTTTGCCCGTCACGGGACGCGCACAGGTCGTATTTGACCCCCCCACGTCGCGCGAGCAGTGGCAGGCAATCTCCGCAGATGGGCCTGTGAGTATTGACGGTGCTCTCGATGAGGAAGTGTGGCGGCGCGCCAGACCTATTACTGAGTTTCTGCAAAAAGACCCGGATCAAGGCGCCCCGGCGTCGTATCGCACCGAGGTGCGTATCGCCTACGACGAATCCGCTTTGTACGTTGCGGCGATCTGCTATCAGCCGCGCGAGCTGCTGCGAGTGCAGAACCTCAACCGGGACTTTGACTTCGGCGAGAACGATCTGTTCGGAGTGGCGATCGACGGGTTCCTGGATCAACGAAACGCGGTGGTGTTCCAGACTTCCCCGTTCGGCAGTCAGCGCGACATTGAGGTGATCGACAGCAACCAGTTCAACTCTGACTGGAATGCACGTTGGGACGTGCGAACGCACATCGAGGACGATCACTGGGTGGCCGAGATGGCTATCCCCTGGCGCAATCTTCGCTACCCGGACGGAGCGGACAAGCTCGGCGTTATCTTTGCCCGCAACATCCGACACAGAGACGAGAGAACCTCGGCGCCTGCCGTGCCGCGTGTGTTCACCATTTATCGAATGGCTTACGAGGCAGAGCTGACCGGCCTCGAAACGCCGCGGCCAAGCACCAATCTGCAATTCAATCCCTACGTTCTCGTTGATCAGGCGGATTCGTCCGGTTCGTCGGACACCGAGTTCGAAGCCGGCGGCGAGATCAAGTGGGCCGTCTCCCAGAACACGGTCCTCGATCTGACGGTGAATACCGACTTTGCGCAAGCCGAGGTTGATCGACAGGTCGTGAATCTCGAACGATTCAGCGTCTTCTTTCCGGAACGTCGACAGTTCTTTCTCGAGAATGCAAACCTGTTCAATCCCAGTGTTACAAACTGGATTCGACCCTTCTTCAGTCGAAGAATCGGTCTCGATGCTGCCGGGCAACCCATTCCTCTGGATGGCGGTTTGCGGTTGACCCGCCGCACGTCCGATCAGGAGTTGGGCGTTCTTGCCATGCGCCAGCAGGCGAGTGGCAGCAATCCGGCGGCAACGTTTGGCGTCGCCAGATATTCGAGAAACGTGGCCGGCCAGAGCAGGCTGGGTGGCATGTTCACGTGGCGTCGTGACGACCGCCTGGATACAGGTGGAGTTGCGCAAGACGCGAACAACAACTTCACGTACACACTCGACGGCCTGTGGCGACCGAATCAGTCTGTCGGTGTCCACGCGATGGTATCGGCGTCGCGCGACGACGCCGCCGGTGACGGCCTGGGCAGCCAGCTCTGGGCCTACTATGAAAACAACTGGCTGTACGTTGGACTGCTCGAATACTTCAACAAGGACTATGAACCGGGCGTCGGTCTCGAGATTCTGGATACGAACTACGTAATGCACAGTCCGGCAATCAGTCTGGACCTTCGATCAGAGCGATTGCCGGACCAGGTCCGTAGCTTCAATCCCGGCGCCGAGGCCTACATTTTCCAGAGCTCCGACAACGGCGATTTGTTATTCGCCTATGCGCCTATCAGGCCATTCAGAATCCAGTTTCAGAACGCGGCTGAGATTGGGCTCTTTATTGAACCGAACTGGCAGCGCCTGGAGCAGGCTTTCTTTCCGGCGGGCATTGAGATTGCGCCAGGGGATTACGACTACACGCGCTATCGGCTTGAGCTGGCATCAGACCGGTCCGCGGCAATTTCCGGTGGCCTGGATGTGGAGACCGGTGACTACTTCGACGGCGAACTGACGACGTACACCTTATCGGGAAGGTATGCGCCGGTCCCTCACGTCGAAATCTCGGCAGACTATGAGATCAATCAGATTCGCGGGCTCGGCCGATTCGCGGAGGACGACACGACGCGCCTCTTGGGTGTCAGCTTGCGACTCGCGCTAAACCCCCGGCTGCAGCTCAGTGCGTTTTATCAGCAAAACAGCGTTGCCGATCAGAGCAACTGGAATGTCCG
>CAZMEA010000155.1:2899-5866 GCA_964565135.1 uncultured Woeseiaceae bacterium | reverse complement strand
GGAACGGGGCATTGAACATTCGGATAGCAACGCGCAAGAGCGCCCTCGCGCTCTGGCAGGCAGAACATGTAGCGGCACTGCTGCGCGAACTCGATGCGGTCGATCAGGTTGAACTCGTGCCGATGTCGACCCGCGGCGACGAGGTACTCGACAAGAGCCTGCAAAAGATCGGCGGCAAAGGCCTCTTTATCAAGGAACTCGAAGTCGCCATGCTCGAGGGCCGTGCCGACATTGCCGTGCATTCGATGAAGGACGTGCCTGCAGACATGCCAGAGGGCTTCGTTCTCGCTGCCGTACTGGAACGGGCGAATCCGTTCGATGCGCTGGTCTCCGGCCCGGCTTACGATCTGGCTGGCTTGCCCGAGGGCGCCCGGGTCGGCAGCTCGAGCCTGCGGCGCCAGGCGCAGATTCTTGCACACCGGCCGGATCTGTCGATCGAACCCCTGCGCGGCAACGTCAATACCCGGCTGGCGAAACTCGACTCCGGCGAATTCGACGCCATCGTGCTCGCCTGTGCGGGTCTCGAGCGCCTGGGCATGCATGATCGCATCGGCACTGCGCTCGCTCCCGAGCAGGTTCTACCCGCCGCAGCGCAGGGCGTTGTCGGGATCGAATGCCGTGGCGATCAGGCTGATCTCATTCGGACGCTTACCGAGCTGCAGGACGCGGACTCACTGTCCACGACGACCGCCGAACGCGCCGTCGCGCGTCGTCTTGAAGCCAACTGCCAGTCACCGGTCGCCAGCTATGCCACGCTCGACGGCAACGAGCTGACGCTGATCAGTCTGGTGGCAAGCGCAGACGGCGCGACGATCCTCCGCGATTCCGTCAGCGGCGAGCGCGACGCCGCCGAGCGTCTCGGCCTCGAACTCGCTGATCGCCTGCTCGAACGTGGCGCCGCCGGGCTGCTCTCATCCTGAGGGCTGGCCGGTGAAACCGCTCGACGGGGTGGGCGTACTGGTTACCCGGCCCGAACACCAGGCCGACGAGCTCGTTGCAGCGATTCAGGCCGAAGGCGGCAGCGCCTGGCGATTTCCCGTTTTCGATGTCCTCGCCCGATCGCAGGCCGAGATGAACGATGATCTCGAGGCCGCGAGAAGCGCCGATATGCTCATTTTCGTGAGCGCGAACGCCGTGCGTCTCGGGCTCCCGGCTCTCGGGGACACGGCGGCGTCGATAGCTGCGATCGGCCCGGCGACCGCGGCCGCGCTGGAGAAATCCGGCAAGCCGGTCGACGTCCGGCCCGCAGGTGGCTTCAATTCGGAGCACCTGTTGATGGAGCCGGCGCTGAATGACGTCGATGGTACGTCCATCGCCATCGTTCGTGGCGAGACCGGCCGGGAACTGCTCGCGGAGACCCTCCGGCACCGGGGCGCGACGGTGTCTTATCTGTCGGTCTATGCAACCCGGGCCCACGCGTTTACAACGGACGACATCGCCGCGCTGGATGCCGCGCTTAGAGACGGCAGTATTGCGGCCGTCACGATTATGAGCGTCGCAACGTTCGACCATCTCGCCGACATCCTGCCGGCCGAAAGCCTCGATCGTCTCGCCGGGCTTCGACTGGTCGCTCCCGGCGGACGTGTGATACAAACGCTCGCAGAACGATTACCCGGCGCTCGGTGCGTGGAAGCACCGGGTCCCGGCGCAGAGGCAATGGTCGGCGCGTTGATTGCCAGCCTCGAAGACGATCCGGAATCCCGCGATGGACACTAAACCCGACGAACAGCCCAGCGATGGCGACGACGCGGCCTTCGATGCGGATGACGTGGTTGCCGCACCACCACCCAAACCGTCGAAGCTGCCTCTCCTAATTTCGCTGGTCGCAATCGCGCTGTCCCTGGCCGCGCTTGCCGCCATCGGGCTACAGCTGGTGCAGCTGGAGGACGGCCAACCTCTCGCAGTCGACGACGGATCCGCAGCGCGCCTCGACGTGCTGGAAGAGCGTCTTGCCGCGCAGGATGGCGCCGCCGACACCACGCAGGCAAACCTTCAGGCATTGCGCGAGTCGGTCGCCGCGGTCGAGCAGCGCATTACCCGACTTGCCGCCAATGACGACGTTGTCGGGACCGATCTCGATGCGCTCGAGCGTCGCTTCCAGCAACAGTTAACCGCCATTGAATCAGTGCCCGGCCGGGTCGCCAGTATCGAGCGGTCCGTTTCCACGCTGCGCGGCATCTCCACAGGCGCCCGCGATGCCTGGTTGCTGGCGCAAGCCGAATACTATCTGCAGATTGCGAACTCGGAGCTCGAACTCGCGAACAATGCGGACGTCGCACAAAAGGCGCTCGAGCTTGCTGATGAGCGTTTACTCTCGCTGGGAGACCCGGGCCTGACGGATATCCGTCGCACGCTGTCCGCGGAGCTGCGCGCGCTCGAATCGATGGCACGACCGGACATCGCCGGTGCCGCCGTTACGCTTGCGAGCCTGTCACGCGTCATCGATGGTCTGCCGATTCGCCGACAGCTGCTGACCAAACGGCCGGAGGGCGGTAGTGAGCCGGAGACCGGCGAGGCTGACGGCCTGAGCGGCACCGATCGCGCGATGGCGACCCTGCGAAATGCCTTCAGCGAAATCGTCAGCGTCCGTCGCACCGACGAAGAAGCCGTTCCGCTTATCGCTCCGGAGGCAATCTACTTCCTGCGCGCCAATCTGTCGCTGCAGCTACAGGCAGCCCGGCTCGCATTGCTGCAGGGTGATGAAACCCTGTTTGGCCAGAGCCTCGACGATGCCGAAGCCTGGTTGCGCGAGTACTACGACATGGAAAGCACACCGGTCGGGAGCGCGATCGCGACGATCGAAGAGGTGCGCAACGGTATGCGCTTCGAACCGGCACCGAACATCTCGGAGTCGCTGCGCCTGCTTCGTCAGTACATCGCGTTCGAAGCTGCAGGCCGGCCTGAACGGGCTCCCGTCCGCGAGGCACCGCCGGCCCGATCGCCGCAACCTGCACCTGACCCTGCACC
>CAZMEA010000155.1:0-2799 GCA_964565135.1 uncultured Woeseiaceae bacterium | reverse complement strand
CTGAAGCACCGCAGGATGCCGAAGACACAGCCGACTCATCAACACCGTCAGACGACGCTGAGGTTGCACCGCCGGAATGAAAGCCGGGCTGATTATCGTCGTAACCGTTCTGGTCGGCGCCGTTGGCGCCCAGTTCCTGCTGGCTGATCCGGGCTACGTCGTCATTAACTTCCGCAACTATGTGGTGGAGATGTCGGTGCCGGTGCTGGCCGGACTCGTCGCCGCCGTGTTTCTGCTCGCGTGGACCATCGTGAAAATTCTCCGCGCGCCGAGGCAGCTCGGACAAGCAGCCGGACGACTGCGCACGGGCAGGTCCGGGCAGAAACTGACGCGGGGCATGATCGAGATTGCGGAGGGCAATCTGGCGCGGGGCGAAAAGATGCTGGCGCGTGCGGCGAGCGCCAGCGAAGCGCCGCTGCTCAGTTACCTGCAGGCGGCACGCGCGGCGCACCTCATGGGTCAGGGTGACAGGCGCGACAACTGGCTGAAGCAGGCGTACGAAAACATGCCGGAGGCGGCGAACGCAGTCCTGTTGACGCAGGCAGAGTTCCAGCTCGACCAGAAGCAGTTCGAGTCGGCGCTCGCGACGTTACGCCGTATCGAGCAGGAATCGCCGAACCACAGTCACGCGCTGACGTTGCTCGCACGCATCTACTTTCAACTCGAGGACTGGCGGCACCTTTCAGAGTTGCTGCCTAAACTGCGCAAAGTTAGCCAGCTGGACAACGAGACGCTCGAACTCTGGTCGACGCGGGTTGCCGAGGAAGAGCTCCGCGTCGCGCCTGACGAGGCCGCCGTGGATGGGCGCTGGGCTGCCGTAACGAAGGAACTGCGCCAGCGGGAAGCGTTGTTGATCTGCTTCTACGAAGCACTCGCCCGGGTCGGTGCCGACCTGCGCGTCGAACGAGAATTAACGAAACTGCTGAAAAAGCGCTGGGTCCCGGCGCTCGTCGGCGTCTTCGGGGCCGTGACCGGCAAAGACACGATGAAGCAGCTAAAGACCGCCGAGGGCTGGCTCGACAAACACCCGGAAGACCCGGACCTGCTGCTGGCCACCGCGCGCCTCTGCCTCCGCAACGAGCTGTGGGGCAAAGCGCGGAGCTACCTGGAAAGCCTGTTGGCATTACAGCCGTCACCCGAGGTTTATCAGGAGCTCGGGCATCTGCTGAATCAGCTCGGCGAAAGTGACAAAGCGGCGGAAGCCTTCCGCGATGGCCTCAGCCTCGCGGCGACTCCGACGCTACGCGCGTTGCCGCAGCCGGAAGCGGCGGCCGACTGAACCGGACGGCCACGTGCAGACCGTCGTCGCAGGAACGGGGTATACAGGGAAACGCGTGGCACGCCTGCTGCCGGCCGGGAGCGTGTCCGCGATCAGCCGATCCGATGCATCCCTGCCCGACGTCCCTGTCCAGGTCGTCGACTTCGATGAAGAGAGCCCCGGTCGAATTGAAGTCCCCGCCAGGTGCAGGTTGCTGTACACCGTTCCCCCGCCCACCAGCGGTTCTGACGACCCGCGGCTCGCCCGTTTCCTCGAGCGACTCTCGCCGCCACCGGCGCGTATCGTTTACCTCAGTACCTCCGGGGTGTACGGCGACCGGGGTGGTCGTACGGTAACCGAAGCGGACGCACCCACGCCGGCGACACCGCGTGCCGGGCGCCGGATCGCCGCCGAATCGTTGCTAACCCGCTACGGCGAACGCCATGGAACGGCCGTGTTCATCCTTCGCGTACCCGGCATTTACGGTCCCGGGCGGATGGGCCTCGATCGACTGCGCGACAGCGGTGAAGTGCTGCGGGATGAAGACTCGGGACCGGCCAACCGCATCCACGTTGATGACCTGGCGGCGTGTTGCGTCGCTGCGCTGACGGTGGACGCGCCGGCCGGCATCTACAACGTTGGCGACGGTGATCATCGTTCGACCAGCGCCTTCAGCCGGCTGCTGACCGAGCTCGCGGGCTTGCCGGCGCCCGAAGCAATCAGCCTCGCTGAAGCCGAAACGCGCTGGAGCGCCATGCGGCTGTCGTTCGTCAGGGAATCACGACGCGTCGATACGACCCGGATGCGCGAGGTACTGGGATTTTCACCGCGCTATGCCGACCCGGCGGACGGCATCAGCGCAAGTCTGTCCGAAGAAGCTCTGCAGACGGATTAGGGTTTGCTGCGCGCGCTGCGTAGCCACTTGGTCAGCGGCTCCCACTGCTCCCAGTCCGGCCAGGCGAGATACTCGGGCAATTCAAAGATGCCGAGTCCGCGGGTATAGGCACGCACGTAGTTCTGCGCCTCACGCAGGGAGGCAAGATAGGGAATCCGCAGACGATCGAGATACTCGTCGAGCTCCTCGAAAATCAGCGTGTTCTCACGGACACGGTTTGCGACGACCCCAATCTTTGCCTGCTTGCGTTCGACTTTGCCGACGCCCTTCAGCTCCTTGATGAATCTATCCGACGCCTGAATATCAATCGTCGACGGCAGAACCGGAACAATGATGGTTTCGGCATGCTTCACCAGGTTTGTGAGCTCCGGACCGTGGGACCTGGCAGGCGCGTCGATAACCAGCACGTCGGCGCTCCGAGGCGCACGCTTGAGGCCATCGCTGTAGCCCGCAACTCCGACGATCTCCGGCCGGCTGTCCGGGCGGCGCTCGAGCCAATCGAGCGAGGACCGCTGGGGGTCGTAATCGGCCAGGGCCACTGACTGACCTTCGGACGCGAAATAGGATGCAATGTTGGTCGCAAGGGTGCTTTTGCCGCAGCCGCCCTTGGCGTTCATGACCATGATGTGCCGCATTGGTGGGTCCC
>CAZMEA010000154.1:0-5979 GCA_964565135.1 uncultured Woeseiaceae bacterium | reverse complement strand
CCCGCCAGTTCTTCGCAAGAATCTTGGTGTAAGTCAGCGGAATCTTGACGTTGTATCTGAGCCCTTCGACCTGTTCGTCAGGTAACTCGGGGCAGAGGTAGGGTATGGCGCTGTTGTAGCAAGCCATGACGACCTTCTTGCCGCGCACCGTGTAAGCATCGTCCTTGTGGACAAACGTTACGTCGACAGCTTCGGCGTTTGCCGTGTGCTGAGCGTTCACGACCGTACTGTTGAGACGAATTCGCACTCTGGCGCCTTCGCGATCGAGCATCGAATAATCGACCTTCGAAGTGACGACATCCTCCATCGTGCTCCCAGGCACCGCCTCCGGCAGCAGCGCACGAGTCAACAGGCGCGCAACGGACGCATTGCCATCCGGGAAGTGGAAAATGTACGGCTCATCTCCCCGGTAGCCGACGCGCGGCATGGTGTGACGCAGTCCGGGCATGCCACCGCCGTCGTCGTAGCCTTGCACCTGGATGGCGGGAATCTCTTCGATACCAACACACCAGAAGCTGATACCCCAGCGCCGATACATCTCCAGGACCTGCTGATCGACCTTTGCGTAGTCCTTCAGAAAGTCGTAGTAGCTGATCGTACTGAGCAGCTGATGCTTCTCGTCGTAGGACATGCCGGGCAGATAGTCTTTCTCTTCCGTGAAGACGCGTACCAGATCCGCCTTGGCCTGATCGTTCATCGGCGTCTGCGCGACAAACTCCTCCCAGGGAATCTTGCCGTAGCCAACGGCGACCTTTCGCTCGCCGTACGTGGCTTCGTCATAGACGACGGCCTTGCTGAGACCCATCGACCCATAGAGCTCCTGGTCGAAGTAATCGTAGAAGCGTTCGACGTTGACGCCGATGTCCTGCAGCAACTGGCGCGAGACTTCCGTATAGGCCGACGGCGTGTCGATGGACTCGGTGCCGCCGTAGCCGATGTGCGTCTTGCCGTCGAGCGAGAACTCGTTGCGCTTGGCGTGGCCACCGAAGTCGTCGTGGTTATCGAGCACGAGCACCCTCGCCCCGGGATTCTCGTGCGTGTAGAAGTACGCGGCCGAGAGTCCGCTGATACCGGCGCCGACAACAACGAGGTCGTATTCCTCATCGACGGCACCCGGTTTCCAGGTCCGGCCAGAGACCCGCGAGTGCATCGTTTCCCAGGATCCGTCGTGGCTGCCACGCAGTCCGGTCAGCACGGGCGGGTAGTAATCCGGCCCCAGTTCGAACGGATTTTCCGTCGCGGCAAATGCGCGCGTCCACGGCGACATCAGGCCCGCACCAATCGCGACCTGCGTGCCATTGAGAAAATCCCGGCGTGTGATGTTGTCTTTTTTCATGTGGCCCCCCCGATCTCACATTTCGGCGCGGCTCAGAATCGCCAGCGCAGGTTCACGACATTGAACTCCAATGGATGCTCCACGTCTACGTGGCGTTGCGGATAGGTAGACCGGCATTCGGCCTTGGCTGCCTGCATGCGCCGATACAACCACTCCCGCTGGACGTCCGGGTTGTCGACCTCGGCAAACGTTTCTGCATGCACCTCGCGGTCAGCCTGCACCACGCAGTCGTCGTACAGCGCTTCCTGCGCAACGTCAAGCTGTTGCTCCGTGCGCGGCAGACTGAAGCGAAAATCAAAATCGACGTCGAACAACAGCAGAAGAAGGACGATAGCCGCTCCCGTGGCGGCGAACAGTTTCTTCATTGCGCCCTCTGCGGTGCTCCTATCGGTCGACGAAGATATCCAGCGGCAAGAGCGCGGTAACACCCACGTTCGGCGTGTCAACGAGCTGCCCGATACGCAGGTCCACAGCGACGCTTGCAATCATGTACGCCTGGGTCCGATCGTACCCGTAGGTCCCGGAGATGTAGTCGATCATTGATGCAAGGGCGTTTCGCGCCGCGAGGTTGATGTCGTTCGACAGGTTGCTCAGCTCGGAAACCTTCGCATCAGCCAGGTATACGATCTCGCGCGGGATTTCGCCGGATTGTTTGAACGGAAAACCCGTGACCGCATAAAAGCGGTCAGACGGAATTGACAGCGCCGAGGCCGGTCCTTCGTAGTGCGGGCCGCGCGCAAGGCCTGCCGGCTCATCGACGATCTTCACGCGCACAGCGATATCGGCATCCATTTCGATCGCCGTGCCGGATACCTCGCCGTCACCCTGCGCGTAATGGAAGTCGCCGATGGCAAGACCGCACCCGTCGATCATGCAGGGCAGGTACACGGTCACGCCGGGGCGGATGTAGCGGATGTCCATGTTGCCGCCGAACTCGCGCGGCGGAATCGTCCGCAGGCAGCGTTCCGGCTCGGTTCCGTCAGTACCACACAGCCTTGCAGGCGATGCCAGGTTGCCGCCGGGCACGAGGACGCTGCCGCCCGCGTCTGCCAGCGCCTGTTCTCTCTCGAGAATGGTTTGCAGCTGAGTCCTGCCCGGCAACGTCGTAACGACACCCGGAAAAGCGCGGTTGGGAATACGTACGCCCGGCAACGCATCGCTCTCGGCGTACTCGTCGTTCAACCGCCAGACGATAAAGCGATCCTCGGTGCGAACGATGTCGGCGGCAAAGCCGAAATCCGACGCCGACGTCCAGCCGACCTCGCCGGGATAAATGGCTTCGATCGTGACGCCGATGACATCGCCGCGCTCGGCGCCGTTAATGTAGACGGGCCCTGTCAGCGGGTGGACGACATCGAGGCCCTGGCCGGGACTGGCTTCGCTCTCGGAGAGCACATCCGGATCGAGCTGCAGATCTTCGGCATCGCGCCCGATGAAGAGTATTCGCTCGCCGGGGTCAGCCGAGGCGGCCATGGGTATGTCGGAATGAATGCGGTTGATGCACGCCGGGTCGTCGCCACAGGTCGCACCCTGCCCGCCGACGGTAATGTCAGCCAATACAACTGGGGCCAGGCTGCCGCAAAGCGCAAACGATGAAAACGCAGCCAACATGGATCGTCGCATGATCATCTCTCCTGTTCGAAAGTGTTTCAGTCCCGGTCAGTCAGTCCTTGCCAACCGTCGCCGCCGGGTACGCACGCGGATGTATGAACTTCCAGGGACTGGCCTCTGAGCCACGCTCGATCGTTATCTCGATGACAGCCGGCCGATCCGCGTCGATAGCGCGCTGCAGGGCCGGTCGCAAGCCTTCGGGGCTGTCGACACGCGTGGCGTCGGCGCCAACGGATTCGGCGAGCTTTACGAAGTCGGGGTTGTCCAGATCGGCGCCGATTAACCGACCCTCGAAATTCATTTGCTGGTCGCGACGGACGTTTCCGTAGGCGCGATTGTTGAACAGCAACGTAATGAGGCCGATGTTGTGCTGGACGGCGGTCGCAAGCTCCGGCATGCCGAACATAAAGCCGCCGTCGCCAGTGACAGAGACCACGGCGCGATCCGGCATCGCCGCCTTGACGCCAATGGCCGTCGGGAAACCGAAGCCGAGCGTGCCCTGGAAGCCCGGCGTCACATAGGTCCGCGGCTCGTAAATGGGAAAGCCGAAATACGACGCAAATCCCACCTGGCACAACTCTTCAACGAAGTATCCGTCCCTCGGCAGCACCTCGCGAATGACGTCGAGGTACGCCAGCTCCGGCTGAATCTCCCGAATCTCTGCCTCGGAAGCCGCTCTTGCAGCAGCGATGCGATCCGGATCACCCTGTCTGAAACCGCGTGCAGCGACCTTCTCGATCAGCGCGCGAACGCCCTCCGCTGCATCGGCAACCACACCAACGTCGGGCTTGAAGCGCTCCATCTCCTTTGGATCCACGTCGATGCGAATCAGCTTCGGCGTTCCTTCCGGCGGAGCATCCAGGTAGTGCGCCATCTCCATCCAGCGCATGTACTGCATTTCGAGTCTCGAGCCGATTCCGATCAGCAGGTCCGTGTCAGGCCAGAGCCGGTGGGCGGCGGCCGAACCGACACCCAGTTCGGCATCCTCGGAAACAACCCCGCGGCCGCTGCGGAAAGACGTCGCGGCGGCGCCAAGCATGTTCGCGAGCTCGTTCACCTCGGCGCTCGCGTGCTGCGCACCCCCGCCGCACATGATCATGATGTTGCGAGCGCCGGCGATCAGCTCAGCGGCGTCGCTGATCGCATCGTCATCAACGGCGGGCAGGTCGATGGCATCGTTACCTGGGCCAATGTCGACATCCCAAGTACGTGCCATCGTGTCCCAGCACATCTCTACCGATACCGGTCCGGGACGACCACTCTGCATGATGCGAAAAGCCTCATTGACCTGCTCACTGGTCTTCGAGACGTCATCGATATGATCGGCGTGCTTGATCAGTGTACGTAGCGTGCCGGCCTGGTCGGCAAGTTCGTGCAGATGACCGCGACCGACACCGAGAAACTCGGACATGATCTGACCCGTCAGGCAGATAACCGGCGTGTTGCACCCCATTGCCGTGCACAGCGCGGCAGTTGTATTCAGTACACCCGGGCCCGGCACCACCGAGTAGGTCCCCGGACGTCCGGTTGCCTTCGCGTACCCCATCGCCATGTAGGCTGCACCCTGCTCGTGTCGCGTCACGATCGTGCGAATGTCGGGCGACCGCGCGAGCGCGTCGAACAGCGGGTAGATCTGGGCGCCCGGCAGGCCGAATACGGTGTCGACACCGTTCGCCTGGGCCGCGCGTACGACGGCCTCACCGCCTGTCATGCGAGATGTCGTGGTCATTGGCTTACTAGCGTGTAAATGAAGGCCAGAGCAAACGCGGCCATGATGACAATAGCGATCCGGTTCCACCAGATCAGCGCATCACCCGGCCGTTGTTCTTCCGGCACGTCGTCGGACGTTACGGCAACGGCGTTGTAGTAGGCGATCGCAGGGGCCGCGATAAAGCCCATGGACGTTGCGAAGACGATAAACGAGGTGAAGCTGCCCATCAGGAACAGCACGATGATCGTCACGCCGATCACTTGCAAAATGAGCCACCAGGTGTAGCGACTTGGCGCGTCATTCGGGCGCTTCAGCATCGCATCACTCAGGCGATTCATGACGCGCGGCATCGCGTCCATGAGCGCGATTTGCGTGGACCACATGACGGCCAGTGACGTCGTCGCGATGACCGGGTACATGAAGTCACCGATGACCTGATTGAAAATGCCGAATAGTTCGGTCGCGAATGCGGCGGCATTCTGTGGCACCTCGCGTCCCGTCTCGAACAGCGTTGCGGTGCCCATGACGATGAAGCAGAACGCAATCAGGAGCGCCAGACCGTACGAGATATGAAAATCGAACAGCGCGTCGCGTGCGGAGAACCGACCGGATGTCGCCACCACCTTTTCCTTGCACCACTCAGCCACCAGCACGGCGGCATTGGTCGGGATTGGCATCCAGCCCGCCATCGCGATCATGAAGACGGCCAGAGAACGACTGGGCGTCAACTCGGCAAACACAGCGCGGCTCTCACTGCCTAGCTTGGGCAGGGCAAACAACATGGTCACGACCGTGAGGAGCGAGAACGCGAGCACCAGTACTTTGACGATGCCCTCTGCCTTTGCATAGTGCCCGTTGGCAAGCACCAGCGCCGTGACGACGGTAAGCCCGACCGCAACCTGCGGTGCATGCATGTCCAGTCCGAAAATGCTGATGATCAGGCCCGACGTCAGCACCGCGACGGCCGCCGTCGCGATAAACATGTCGACAAAAAAGCCGATCAGGAGCCACGCCATGGCGACCTTGCTGATCCGGCTGTAGCCGTTGACGAGACTGTCGCCGGTGGCACCTGCGTACTGGACAGCAAACCGAAACGCCGGGTACTTGATCGCGACGATTAACACGACGAACCAGACCAGGGACAAACCGTAGTTGGCGCCGGCCTGTGTCGAGAAGACCAGGTGGGATACGCCAACCGAAGCGGCCGCGAGCATCATGCCCGGGCCGATGCGCGACAACAGGTTTTGCATCAGGCGGCGGCCTTGTTCACATTGACGACCTGGATGGTCGTGTACTCCTGCAACCCTTCCTCGCCGAACTC
>CAZMEA010000153.1:0-5986 GCA_964565135.1 uncultured Woeseiaceae bacterium | reverse complement strand
CACGTCGGTATCGAGATTCGACACGATTTGATTGATGACGCCGATGGCGTCGAGGCCATTGCCCGCGTTCTCGAACCGCTGATCGCAGACGTTACAGCGGGCATAGAGAAGCAGGTGGCCGACAATGGGAGTCCCGTAACGGCCTGAGCTCGAATGCGAGCATATAGGGGGAGCGCATGCTGACGAAAATGCCGGAGTTCACGCTCGGCGTCGAAGAAGAGTATCTGCTGGTCGACAAGGAAACGCGTGGGCTGGTCGTCGATCCGCCTGCGTCCCTGCTCGGTGAATTCGAGCAAGCGTGCGGCGACCAGGTGACCAATGAACTGCTGCGCTCGCAGATCGAGATTGGCACCAAGGTATGTACGAACGTGCAGGAAGCGCACGCGGAGCTGCGGCGCCTGCGCGGCGGAATCATTGAGGTCGCCGAGAAGCATGGTCTGCGCGTGCTCGCAGCCTCTACCCATCCATTCAGTCGCTGGTCCGAACAAAAGCACACGCAAAAGGATCGTTACGAGGCGCTGACGGCGGAGATGCAGGGTGCCGCGCGTCGGCTACTCATCTGCGGCATGCACGTGCACGTCGGCGTCGGTGACGACAATCTGCGCATCGACCTGATGAACCAGTTTTCGTACTTCCTGCCGCACCTGCTGGCCTTATCCTGCTCGTCACCCTACTGGGAAGGTCGGGACACCGGTCTGAAGAGCTACCGGCTGACGGTCTTCGATGCATTGCCTCGCACAGGATTGCCGGAACAGTTCCAGAGCTACGCGGAGTACCAGCGGCACATTGGCACCATGACGAACGCCGGCCTCGTCGAAGACGCGAGTAAAATCTGGTGGGACATGCGACCGAGCTGCCGCTTTCCGACGCTGGAAACTCGCGTCATGGACGTCTGTACACGGCTCGAAGACGCCGTGGCTCTGACGGCGATGCTCGTATGCATCATGCGGATGCTGTGGCGCCTTCGCGTAAGCAACCAGCGCTGGCGGACCTACGCACGGATGCTGATCGAGGAAAACCGCTGGCGTGCGATGCGCTACAGCTTCGACGAGGGGCTCATCGATTTCGCCAAAGGTCAGGTCGTTCCCTTTGCGGACCTGCTCGAAGATATCCTCAACCTGACGGCCGAAGACGCCGAGGCGCTCGGCTGCGTGGACGAGATCGGTCACGTGCGCGACATTCTGACGCGCGGTACTAGCGCGCATCGCCAGTTGAAGGCGCACGAACTTGCCGCCGCCGCCGGCAAGAACAAAGAGGAGTGTCTCCAGGCTGTTGTCGACACGCTGGTCAGCGACACGGCCGACGGCCTGTAGGGTCGGATTAGGTTAAATATTGCAACCGCGGAACAGTGGTTGCGTTCACATTTCGAGTAACTCCGCGGGTAGGTATCAACGCCGACTGAGGTACAGATCGCAGCATTTCCCAGGGTGGCCGGCTAGGCTCTGGTGATGTCCGTGAGTTTGATCAACCACCCCGTGTTCTGATGCTCAAGCAATTGCCGCACGTACTGCCGCTGGCGTTTGGTCTGGCAGCTGTCGTCTATCTCGGCCTCGCAGTGGCGCTCGCACGTCGTTCCGAAGAAACGGCCAACAGCTCGATCAGCTACTTCCTGTTCTTGATCGGCGCCTTCATTGCCGGTGCCGCGTTCTCGTATCAGGCGACCGATCTGACCCTGTTCAGCATCGGCCGTGTGTTGACACTGTTTGCGGCCGGGTTTATCCCGGTGATGCTGTACCGGCTGTATCGCGAGTACTCCGGCATTCCGCCATCGACGCCGATGATGCTCGCCCTGTCGATCATTCCGGCCGTTACGACCGGGCTTGCAATCACCAATCCAATCCACGGGCTGCTCTGGGAAACGCAGTTTGTCGAGGGCGTCGTTGAGATCGCGCATATCCGCGATAATCTTTGGTTCCGCATCGTCTCTATTCCGTTCACGTACGTCCTGTTCGGTTACTCGCTGCTTGCGCTGGCCGGACGTTTGTCCAGCCTCGCCCGGGCCCATCGCAGCCGCGTAATGCTACTCATCTTCTGCGCGCTCATGCCGTTCGTCGTGAACGTTGCAAACACGCTTCTCGACATTGGACCGTACGAGTTCCCGTTCACAGCATCGACGCTCGTGATGCTGCTGCCACTGTACGCCTGGGCAACGTTCCGGTTCCGGGTGGCCGAGTTCAAGCCGATCGCCTACCAAACGCTGTTCGATCATGTTCGTGACGCGATCATCGTGCTGGACGGCGCGCAGCGCATCGTCAGCGCCAACAAGCGCGCCCAGGAATTGCTTGGGTCGAGCGAGGCGGGCCTGATCGGGCGCTTCCCCTGGGACTCGATGCCCGAGTTTCGCGAACTTCTGGGTGCTGAATGCGGCCCGGATCTTGCGCAGACGCTGCGAATCACGGCCAATCGTTTTCTCGACGTCAATTGCGCGCCGCTTACCGGCCCGTCTGGTGAGGAGCAGGGCACCATTGTCGTTTGTCGGGATGTCACTGAGCGTCGCGAAACCCTGCGAGCCCTGGCTGACAGCGAGCAGTTGATCCGCTCACTCGTCGAGCATTCCTCAAACGGTATGCTGCGATTCGCCCGGACGGAGGGTCGCTTCCGGTGTTCTTTCGCAAACCGCGCCGCTGAGAGCTTTCTGCAGAGCGACGACGGATCGCTCGTCGGTATGCCGCTCGAGAAGTTGCCGATGCTGGATCCCGAGCTGCTTCTTAACAAGTTCGACCGGGACGTCGATGGTGGCGATGTCGAGATGGAAATCGAGGCCGTTGACGGGGAGCGATGGTTGCGTGTCGTCGCAGAACCGGTCGGTACGGACATTTCGATTACGCTTATCGACATTACCCAGCGCAAGCGTGCAGAAAACAAGATGCTGGCGGATGCCTTGCAAGATTCACTGACGGGCGCCCTCAATCGTCGCGGCTTTGAAGCTTCGGCGCCGGCCGTGTTTGATGCGCACGACATCGGGGCGGTTTTGTACCTCGATCTGGATGAATTCAAGTCGATCAACGATCGCTTCGGTCATCAGGCGGGAGACGCTCTGCTGAAGGCGTTCGGACATCGTTTGCACTTCTGCCTGCGACCCGAAGATCTCGTCGCCCGGCTGGGCGGCGACGAGTTCGCCATCGTCTTGCCGGGAATCTCGGTCGAAGATGCACAGCACGTCGCCCAGCGCCTGGTCGAATCTGCTTCGGAGGCGTACATCATCCAGGGCCAGGAGATTCGCTGCTCCGCGAGCGTCGGCATGGCGCTGAAGCCCAAGCACGGTAATGATCTGTGGGATCTCATCAGTCTGGCCGACCGGGCCATGTACTCTGCGAAAGGCGCGCGTGACCAGGAAGCTGCAAACGACCGCGTCGCCTTCTCGGAGGCAACGGGCGCGTTCTGAGACAACCTCAATGACGGTGTAACGAATCGTTAATCCAGGGCCGGTTGACATGCTGTCGCGGCTGCCGCAGCTTCTGCGTTTTCCTTGGGCCGGAGACTCGGGTGAACGACGACACGCGCATTCCAGTTCTGTTTCTATGCACCGGTAACTCGGCGCGCAGCATTCTGGCCGAGGTGCTCCTGAATTCGCTGGCCGGTGACAGGTTCGTCGCGCACAGCGCGGGCAGTCATCCAGCAGGCACGGTCAACCCTGGCGCGGTCGCTCAGCTCGAACGCGAAGGTCACTCGATCGCAAATCTTCGCTCCAAGAGTTGGGACGAATTCGCCGAGTCGGGTGCCCCGTCGTTCAGATTTGTGTTCACCGTGTGTGATAACGCGGCGGGTGAGTCCTGCCCCGTCTGGATTGGTGCACCGATGACGGTGCACTGGGGCGTACCCGACCCGGCGGCTGTCACGGAGCCGCCGGATGCGGTCGAAGCGGCGTTTGCGCGCGCCTACGGCCAGATGCGGCGTCGTATCGAAGGTCTGATTGGACTGCCTCTCGACGAGCTGTCGGACGATGAGATTCGTGCCCGCCTCACCGCGCTGGGCGCAGACCCGAACGCATGACACCCACGTTGCCACGCAAACTCGCGGCCGAATTCACCGGTACGCTGCTGCTGCTCGCGACCGTCGTCGGTTCCGGCATCATGGCCGAGCAGCTGGCGGGCGGTAACGTCGGCATTGCGCTGCTCGGGAACACGATCCCCACCGGTGCAATTCTGATTGTACTGATCCTGATGTTCGCGCCTGTTTCCGGGGCGCATTTCAACCCGGCGGTCACCGTGGCGTTTCTGCTGCGTCGGGAAATTGGTGCGACGATCGGCGCGCTGTACGTCGTTGTTCAGATCGTTGCGGCGATTGCGGGCGTCTGGCTGGCGCACCTGATGTTCGAACTGGACGTCCTGCAGTGGAGTGCCAAAGCGCGTTCGGGTCCTGCCCAGTGGCTCTCCGAGGCTGTGGCCACGTTTGGTCTCGTTCTCACGATCCTTGGGTGCTTGCACTGGGGTGCAAAGGTCGTTGCGGTCGCCGTCGGTTTGTACATTACGGCAGCTTACTGGTTTACAGCATCGACAAGCTTTGCCAATCCGGCCGTTACGGTGGGCCGTGCCTTTACCGACACGTTCTCCGGCATTCAGCCCGGTCACGTGCCCGCGTTCGTCGTCGCGCAGTTCATTGGCGCTGCCATCGCCGTTGCCGTGGCCGTCCTCGTCTTCGAAGCGACCAACGACTGACAACGAAACTACGGGTTTATATTGCTGTAGACGAGGGTCCTGACGGCATTCGGGTCAACGTCGTCCAGCAGAATGATCTCGACGAAGTCATTCGTATTCAGGGAAATGATCTCCGGCGTGGCCAGTGGCGTTTTCTCGCCGAGCCTGGTGATCGTGAGTTCCAGCTCACCCGGGGCGGTCGTGGTTATCCGGTTAAAGCCGCGTGTGACACCGAAAATTGTCGGGAAAACGGTGTTGATATCCGTCCCGGGCTCGAGAAGGTAGAGGTCCAGGACATCGACGTTCGTCGTCGTGCTCACGAGGCGAAACTGTGTCGACGTCGAGAATCCCCGACGAGGGCTTTCGAGTTGGATGGTGACCAGACCGTCGGGCGGGCCGCTCAGGATGATCATGTCGCGCGAACCTCGCGGGACGACGGTGTCCTCTTCGAGTAGCGGCATCGTGTTTCCTGTGGGCACGTACGTGAAGGGCGTGAGCGTACTGGGCGCGTCGACGTCCGGGCTCACTTCGCCGTACTCGAGGTCGGTAACCGCAAGATTCGTGAAATCACCGTCGATTGCGACGTCGATATTGCCGAGTCCCAGGGAGGCGTTGACGAACTGCGCGGTCCCGGGGAAGCGATCGTCCGGCACCTCAATCGCTGTTCCGCCCTGATTGATCAGGCGCAGGCTTGCCGGCCCCGTGATACTCGGGTCCGCATCGAAGGCCGCCGCGATGTAGGTTTGCCCTCCCAGGATGGTGACGGGGATGCTCTGAAAGAGGATATCCGTCGGCTGACCCTGCGTGGTCACAATCACCTGATACTCGCCGGCGGGCGCCTCGTAGGCGTCGAGTTGCTCTCCGAAGCTCACGGTTCCGACGAGGGTGGTCGGATCGACGACCTGGGTGGTCTGAACGAGGTACACGTCCACCGCTGCAAGCGTTGTGTTGAGATGGCCAACGATGATCTCGAAGACCCCTTCGTCGCCGACCCAGTCCCGCTGCGTTCGCTCCCAGAGAACGATCTGCTGGGACGTCGCGTCGCCGGTCAGCACGAAGGTGTAGTCCTGCTGATCGACGACGTCTACCGACCGCGATGCGAGGCGGCGTATCTCCGATTCGCCCGGTACACCGAGATCGAAGTTGAAGGTGTAACTGAGATTGTCATAGGGCACGGTCGCCGACGAGCCCTTGAAGGGCACGCCACCGAGCGCAAACTCCTCGATCCGGAAGGTGACTGTGTCGAGTTCGACAACGGCATTGATACCGCGGACCGTGCCTTCCCCGGTCGCCTCTGTGAATCGGGTTTCAGTGCAGCCCGCCGCCAGCAGCAGCAAGGTCAGGGCGCT
>CAZMEA010000152.1:0-6030 GCA_964565135.1 uncultured Woeseiaceae bacterium | reverse complement strand
AGGCGCTCGGCCTCGTCAAGTGGGCGGCCGCCGGTGCCAATGCCGAGCTGGGTCTCCTGCAGTCCGATATCGCGATCGCCGTCCAGCAGTCGGCGCTCGCCGTGTCCGAGGGCGCGCACGATGCGCACTTTCCTATCGACGTATTCCAGACCGGTTCTGGCACGAGTTCGAATATGAACGCCAACGAGGTGATTGCGCACCTGGCCACCGAAGGGGCGGGTAAGGACGTGCATCCGAACGATCACGTCAATATGAGCCAGAGCAGCAATGACGTCATCCCGACCTGCGTTCACGTCAGCGCTGCGCTGGCGATAACCGATCAGCTCCTGCCCGCGCTCGCTCATCTGAGCGAAGTGCTGGAAAAGAAGGCCGAAGAGACGCGTAACACGGTAAAGACCGGCCGCACCCATCTGATGGACGCGATGCCGGTTACGCTGGGCCAGGAACTGGATGGCTGGCGTGCACAGGTCGACAGCGGTGCGGCACGCCTGCGTGACTCGCTGACGCGGCTGACGGCGCTGGCACAGGGCGGCACGGCGGTGGGTACCGGCATCAACGCGCACCCCAAGTTCGGCACCAAGGTTGCCGTGCTGCTGAGCGAACAAACCGCCGTGGATTTCCGTCAGAACGACTCCCTGTTCGAATCCCTAGCGTCCCAGGACGCCGCTGTGGAAACGTCCGGCCAGCTTCGGGTTCTCGCCGTCAGCATCATGAAGATTGCCAACGACCTGCGCTGGATGAATTCCGGTCCGCTGGCCGGTATCGGCGAGATCGAACTGCCGGCGCTGCAGCCCGGTTCGAGCATCATGCCCGGCAAGGTAAATCCGGTGATTCCGGAAGCCGCGGCGATGGTCGCGGCGCAGGTCATCGGCAACGACACGACCATCACCGTCGCCGGGCAGTCCGGCAATTTTCAGCTGAACGTGATGCTGCCGGTCGTTGCCTACAACCTGCTCCAGAGCATCGAGGCGCTCGCGAACGTCGCGCGTCTGCTGGCCGACAAGGCGATTGCAGGCTTCAAGGTGAACGAGGCGAACCTGAACGCAGCGCTGGATCGGAATCCGATCCTGGTTACGGCCCTGAACCCCGTCATTGGCTACGAGTTGGGTGCAAAAGTCGCCAAAACCGCCTATGCGGAGGGCCGACCGGTCAAAGACGTGGCCCGGGAGCTGACCGACCTGACGGACGAGGAGCTGGATCGTCTGCTGGACCCGGCCGCCCTGACGAAGGGTGGACTGGCGAACTAGACCGCAGTGAAACGCGACCTGCGAGGGCTTTCGGCCGACGTCGTCGCCGATCGGCTGGCCGATGCGAACTGGCCTGAGGACCCGTCCTCTGTCGAGTTGCCGAGCGCGCGCGACTGGCCGCCGTCCTGGGCGGCGGGCGCGAGTGGTGGGCTGATACCGGCGGCGGTCCTGTTTCCGTTGCTGGAACGTCGCGCCGGGCTGTCGGTATTGCTGACTCGCCGATCAAGCGCGCTCAAGCACCATGGCGGACAGGTCAGCTTCCCCGGTGGCCGCATGGAGCAGGACGACGCCGATATCCTGCACACGGCGCTGCGCGAGACCGAGGAAGAAGTCGGCATCCCGATGAGTCACGTTCGCGTCGCCGGTCCGCTCAGCACGATGCCAACGATCACCGGGTACGCCGTGACGCCGATCGTCGGGTTTGTGCCTGGAGACGTACGGCTGACGCTTGATCCCGTCGAGGTTCAGACCGCCTTCGAGGTGCCCCTCGAGTTTCTCCTGGATGCGGGTAACGAGACCCGGACGGAGCGGGTCATCGAAGGCGTGCCGGTGCCGCTGATCGAATTCAGCTACGGTGGCGAGCGCATCTGGGGTGCTACCGCTGCGATGATCGTTGAGTTAAGAGAAACGGTTTTAAAACAATAGTTAATGTCGGATATCTATAAATTACTTGAGATCATGGCGACTCTCCGAGATCCGGAGTCCGGCTGCCCTTGGGATGTCGAGCAGACCTTCGAGACCATCGCACCCTATACCGTGGAGGAAGCCTACGAGGTCGCGGACGCGATTTCCCGGAACGCCATCGACGAACTTCGGGGCGAACTGGGGGACCTCCTGTTTCAGGTCGTGTTCCACGCGCGCATGGCCGAGGAATCGGGCGCCTTCGACTTTGGCGACGTTGTGGGGGCGATCGTCGACAAGCTGGTGCGGCGGCATCCGCACGTGTTCGGGACGGACGAACAGCGGCGAAGGGGCCCGGAACCCGGTAGCTGGGAGCGGATCAAGGCTGAAGAGCGGTCGGCCGGCGCTGCCGACAAGCCCGTCAGTGCGCTCGACGATGTACCCATCGCGCTCCCGGCGTTGGCACGCGCGAGCAAGCTCGGCAAGCGAGCGTCCGGCGTCGGCTTCGACTGGCCCGAGGTTTCCGGCGTGAGGGACAAGGTTGACGAGGAGCTGGCGGAACTGGAAGCGGCGAGGGCGTCCGGTGACCCCGAGGCGGTTCGCGAAGAACTCGGTGATCTGCTCTTTTCGGTGGCCAACCTCGCCCGGCATCTGGGGGTCGACGCGGAGCAGGCGCTGACGGCGGCGAACGCGAAGTTCGAGCGCCGATTTCGCGGTATGGAGGCCGCTGTCGCCGATACCGACGCCGACCTGCCAGACCTGTCGCTGGCCGATCTCGAGGCACTCTGGCAGCGCCAGAAGGCCCGCTAGGCGCGCTCGTTCAGATTTCGTTCAGAAATCCAGCAACCATGCGGCTTTGACGTTCAGCCAGCGTTCATTGCGCCGGCTCTATGCTGCGTCCGTGGCTCGGGGATGAACCCGGCCCGACGTTCGCAGACATGGAGTAGGACTATGAACATCAAGCCTTGGATAACGACCACCGTTGGCGCTGTCGTCGTTGCACTGGCTTTGACAGCGAATACGGCCAACGCCGGACACCAGTATGCGTTCGGCAAGCGGCACGCTGCCAACGCCCAGTTCGACTACGCGCGCGTGATCAGCGCGCAGCCGATCGTTCGCTACGTAACCGTGCGAACGCCGGTGCGCGAATGCTGGACCGAGCGTCAGCACTACACGGTTGAGCATCGACCGAACACGACCGGCGGTACCCTGGTCGGCGCCATCATTGGCGGCGTCGTGGGACACCAGTTCGGCAGTGGTCGCGGGAACGATGCGGCAACCGTTGCCGGAACCCTGATTGGCGCGGCTGTCGGTAACGACGTTGCCCGTCGCCGAGCCCACGATAACGGCTACTACGGGACGACCCGCCATTCGCGGCCTGTCGAGCGGTGCCACACGAACTATCAGGCCCGTGAGGAGGAGCGAATCGACGGCTACAGCGTCGTGTATCGCTACAACGGCCAGAAGTACCGCACCCGGTTGCCGTATGACCCGGGCAAGCGAATCCGAGTCAGGGTCGACGTTCGCCCCACGGCCTACTGATCAGGCCTGGAATCGCAAAGGGCCGGTTGTGACGGAGCGCGTTGCAATCGGCCCGTCTGCGGACCACACTTCTCCTTTATGCCGCCAACCCGGAACGTTTTGATGACACGATTTGCACCCACAGGCCTGCTGCTGACGATGCTGCTGGTGGCGTCTTTCGGTCAGTCGGCCGACGCCCGGATGCACGCGTCGCCTGACGTGAACGGGGCTCCTGCCATTGCAGACGTCATTGAGGTCCCGGATACCCGCCTGCGAGTATTGCAGTCGGGCTGCATGTCACTGTCGCAGGCGGTCGAACGCGCGAAACGTCAGCACGGCGGCCGGATTGTCAGCGCGGAGACCCGTGGCAAGAATCACGTCATTAAGGTCCTGACTCGCGACAACAAGGTCCGGACGGTCCGTTACCCGGCCTGCTGACGCTACGGGCATTGAGTCGATGCGCATTCTCGTAATCGAAGACGACGAAACCCTGCTGGCGTCCCTGGTTCAGCAGCTTGGCGATGCCGGGTTCGGCGTCGAACAGGCGGCTGACGGTCGCGAAGGACTGTACTTCGCGACCGAGTATCCGGTGGACCTGGCTATCGTCGATCTCGGTCTGCCGGAAATGAACGGTCTCGACGTCATCCGACAAACCCGCGAAGCCGGCAAGACCTACCCCATACTCATCCTCACGGCCCGAGACCGCTGGCAGGACAAGGTCGATGGACTCGCCGCCGGTGCGGACGACTATGTCGTCAAACCCTTCCACATTGAGGAAGTCCTGGCGCGCGTAAACGCGCTCTTGCGGCGCAGCGGCGGCTGGGCGTCGTCGGTGCTGACTGCGGGCCCGGTCAGCCTGGACACCAATCGACAGGAGCTGCGTGTCAACGACGAGCTCATCGATCTGACCGGCTACGAATACCGCATCGTCGAACACCTGATGATGCGGGCAGGTGAGGTCATCTCGAAGACGGAACTGACAGATCGCCTGTACGACCAGGACTTCGATCGCGACAGCAATGTCATCGAAGTTTTCATTGGTCGTCTGCGCAAGAAAATGGACCCGGACAACTCCATCAAGCCGATCGAAACGCTGCGTGGCCGCGGATACCGCTTCGCCCTGGAGCGTACCGGCGGCGACTGATCGGGTGGGCTGCGCCCGGCGCTGCCAGCTTTCTTCGGTAACCCATGTCTTCGCTTAGCTCGCGTTTGCTTCTGGCCGTCAGCCTGTTGCTGCTGGTGTTCTTCGGCGCAACCATCGTCGTGCTCGACTCGGCATTTCGTGAGGCGGGCGAACAGGCCGAACGGGACATCCTCGACGGCCAGCTGATCACGCTGCTGGCCGCTGCCGATCCCAACGAAGCGGGCGAACTGGTCATGCCGCTCGTCATGCCGGAGCCACGCCTCGGTGCCATCGGTTCGGGCCTGTATGCGGAGCTGCGGGAGAACGGTGACAGCACGGTATGGCGCTCCGACTCGTCACTCGGCCTCGATATTCCATTCGGTGCGCCGCCGCCCAGCGGGCCGCCCGTATTCAGCTACCTGACCCTCGACGACGGAACGCCTTTGATGTCGATGGCGATCTCAGTCGACTGGGAACTCGCGAACGGAGATCTTCGGCCATACAGCTTCTACGTCGCAGAAAGCCTCGACTCCTTCAACGCGCAGCTTGCCGCGTTTCGCCGGCAGCTGTTCAGCTGGTTTGCCGCCGTCGCGTTGATCATGCTGCTCTCTATTTCACTGGTGATGCGCTATGTGCTTTCGCCGCTGCGGCAGATCGAGGATGAGATCAGCGAGATCGAGGACGGACGGCGGGAGTCGCTGACGGAAGGCTTGCCGACCGAGCTTGATCGCGTCGCTCGCAACATGAATCTGCTCATCGGCAGTGAGCGCGGCCGTTCCGAACGCTACCGGCAAACGCTCGACAATCTCGCGCACAGTCTCAAAACGCCGCTGGCTGCGATTCGTGCCGTACTCTCGGACCGGCCGGCGAACGTGGAGAGCGACAAGATCGAGCAACAGATCGAGCGCATGAACGACATCGTGCGCTATCAGCTGCGCAAACCCGCCGCGCTGGTCAGCGACGGCTTCGGCGTCGGTCTGGTGGATATCCGTAACCAGCTCGACCGGCTGGTTGACGGACTGCGCAAGGTCTATAAAGACAAGTCGCCGACGATCGAGGTATCCGTTGCGCCGGAGGCGACGTTCCGCGGCGACACCGGCGATTTTCTGGAACTCGCCGGCAACCTGATCGACAACGCCTGCAAGTGGTGCGAGTCGCGCATACGGGTGACGGTCAACGTGCCCGATGGCGGTGGTATGGAGCTCATCGTTGCCGACGATGGGCCCGGCATACCGGAGGAGGCTGCCGAGCTGTTGTTGAAGCGGGGCATGCGTCTCGATGAGTCGGCGCCCGGACACGGCATCGGGCTCGCGGTGGTCAAGGATATCGCCGCCGCGCAGGGCGGCGAACTCGCGATCGGTAGTGCGGACCTCGGCGGCGCCGAGATCCGGGTAACTATTCCGCTGGGTTAGTCGACGGTCGTTTGAAGCCGGCTCAGGTTTGTTCCGACGAGCCGCCGCCGGATCCCGTCTTCGCTTCCATCAGGTTCAAAATCGGCTCGACAAACTCGATCGGCAT
>CAZMEA010000151.1:0-6035 GCA_964565135.1 uncultured Woeseiaceae bacterium | reverse complement strand
AGCCGCTTCAAGCCGTTATCGGCGTGGTGGAGCGCCGACAGACAATGCCGATACTGGCCAACGTTTTGCTGTCGGCGCGAAACGGAACGTTGTCGATCACAGCGACTGACCTCGAGGTAGAGCTGGTCGCTTCGGTCAGCTTGTCGATTGACCAGGAAGGCGATGTGACCGTGCCGGGCCGCAAGCTCCTGGATATCTGCAGGGCGTTGCCTGAGGGTGCAACGGTGTCCTTGTCGCAAAGCGGGGAGAAAGTTCAGGTTCGGTCCGGTCGTTCGCGTTTCAGTCTGACGACGCTGCCGGCGGCTGAATTTCCTACGGTGGAGGATGTCGCAGCCGATCGGACGGTCGACGTGCCGCAGAGCACGCTGCTCAGGCTGATCGAAAAGACGCACTTCTCGATGGCGCAGCAGGACGTCCGTTACTACCTGAACGGTCTGTTGATGGAGACTGGCGGGAACCATTTCCGCGCGGTGGCGACTGACGGGCACAGGCTTGCATTGAGTCAGGCGGAGCTGCCGGACGCCGGTCTTCCGGAAAAACAGGTCATCGTGCCGCGTAAGGGTGTGCTCGAATTGCAGCGACTGTTGTCTGGAGACGGTGACGTAAAGATCGCGCTGGGCAGCAATCATATTCGTATCAACCTTGAGGGTATTCGGTTCACGTCGAAGCTGATCGATGGACGCTTCCCGGAGTACGATCGCGTCATTCCGAAGGACCCGGGCAATGTGCTGTCGGCCGATCGTCAGGTTCTGAAGGGTGCCTTGCAGCGTACGGCTATCTTGTCGAACGAGAAGTATCGCGGCATTCGCCTGATGCTGAAAGGCGGCACCTTGGTGCTTCAGGCGCATAATCCGGAGCAGGAAGAGGCCGAGGAAGAGGTCGAGGTCGAATATTCCGGGGAAGATATGGAGATCGGCTTCAACGTGAACTATTTGCAGGACGCGCTGGGTGCGATCGAGGGAGACAATGTGTCTCTGGCGTTCGTGGATGCGAACTCAAGCTGCCTGATGACGGAACCGGGCAACGACGAGGCGAGATACGTCGTGATGCCAATGCGTCTGTAGCCGTCGGGGTGCGTTTGGCACTCATCTCCCTGAATATCACGAACTTCCGCTGCCTCGAGACTGTCGAGGCAGATTTCTCGGCGCCTGTCAGTCTGGTCATTGGTCCGAACGCGGCGGGCAAAACGAGCCTTCTCGAAGCCATTGCGTATTGCGGTCTTGGTCGTTCGTTTCGCGGAGCGACGGTGGATAAACTCGTACGTAGAGGGGAAAGCGAGTTTGTGATCAGTGCGCTGGTGTCGCGGGGGGGCAAGGAGTTTCGGGTTGGGGCGCGGAATGGCCGTGGCGGATTGGAGGTTAGCGTGGCTGGGGACGGATCCGGCGGCGTCGCTGCGCTTGCGGGGGCTTTGCCGGTACAGGTTATTGACCCGGAAGTGCACGATCTGGTGGCGGGCGGTCCGGAACAACGGCGACGGTATCTCGATTGGACGGTGTTCCACGTGGAACAGGGTTTTCTGGAAGCGTGGCGTCGATACCGTCGGGTACTCCGACAACGAAACGCCTGCCTGAAGGACGGCGGCCGCGAACGGGACCTGCAGGCGTGGGACAGGGAGCTCATAGAACACGCGGGAACGGTCACCGCGATGCGCGAGGGGACCTTTGAGCTTCTGCGACCGGTGCTTACGGAGGTCGCGGAAAGACTGCTCGGGTCGGAGGTGGGCTTTGAGTTTCGACGAGGCTGGAAGTCCGAACAGTCTCTGGAATCGGCGCTGGTTGACTCCCGTGAGCGGGACCGGCGGCAGCAAACGACCCATGTCGGGCCACAGCGAGCGGATATCCGGTTGGTGTATGACGACCGCGTGGCGAAGAAAATGGTGTCGCGTGGGCAACAGAAACTGCTTGCCTGTGCCATGGTTCTCGGTGCTGCGGATCTTTATCAGGAAGTGGCCGGTGAACCGCTGCTCATTCTGCTGGACGACCCAGCGGCGGAACTGGACGAGTCCAGCCTGGGCCGGCTGGTGGCGGAACTGGAGGGGCTGGGGAGTCAGATCATAGCTACGTCGCTCGATCCCACTCGACCGACATTTTCCGAACCACCGCAGCGGTTCCACGTGGAACAGGGCCATCTTTCTGCAGCGGACGGCCCGGAATAAGGTCCTGCTGCCACCGCTTCTCGTATCCGGAGCAATCGCTCGGAAAGGCCCTCTGTCGGCCGCAAAATGATACAATAGTCCGGTTGTGGTTCGAGACTATGGAATGACCGACAATTCGGAATATACCTCCAGTAATATCAAGGTCTTAAAAGGCCTCGAGGCGGTCAGAAAGCGGCCTGGAATGTACATCGGGGATACCGATGACGGCACCGGTCTGCATCACATGGTTTTCGAGGTCGTCGATAACTCGATTGACGAGGCGTTGGCGGGTTACAGCACCTTCGTCGGCGTTACGATCCACGCTGACGAATCGGTCACCATTACGGACGACGGTCGCGGCATTCCGGTGGATATCCACCCCGAGGAGGGTCGTTCGGCCGCCGAGGTCATCATGACCGTCCTTCACGCCGGCGGTAAGTTCGACGACAACTCCTACAAGGTCTCCGGCGGTTTGCACGGCGTCGGTGTCTCTGTGGTGAACGCACTGTCTGAGCAGCTGATTCTGACCATTCACCGCGACGGGGAGATCCACCAGCAGGAATATCGGCACGGCGAGCCCGTCGCACCGTTGACGGCAACAGGCCCCACCGACAAGACCGGCACGACGATTCGCTTCAAGCCGAGTGCGGACACCTTCACGAATATCGATTTCCATTACGACATTCTGGCCAGGCGGCTGCGAGAGCTGTCATTCCTGAATTCCGGCGTCCGCATCGAGCTGAAAGACGAGCGCGATGACAAGGAAGATACGTTCGAGTACGAGGGCGGCATCAAGGCATTTGTCGACCACCTCAATCGCAACAAGACACCCATACACCCCAGCGTCTTCCACTTTTCGTCCGAGCGCGACGACGTTGCCGTGGAGGTCGCGCTGCAGTGGAACGACGGCTATCAGGAAACCATGTTCTGCTACACGAACAACATTCCGCAGCGTGACGGCGGGACCCACCTGGCCGGATTCCGCAGCGCCCTGACCCGGACGCTGAACAGCTACATCGAAAAAGAGCTCTCGGGCCGCAAGGAGAAGTTCACACCGAGCGGCGACGATGCCCGCGAGGGTCTGACCGCCGTGCTCTCCGTCAAAGTTCCGGATCCGAAGTTCTCGTCGCAGACCAAAGAGAAATTGGTTTCATCTGAAATTAAAGGCATCGTTGAATCGGCGATGGCCGAACGTCTCGAAGAATTCCTGCTGGAAAAGCCGCAGGAAGCAAAGGCCGTTGTCGGCAAGATTATCGAAGCCGCGCGGGCACGAGAGGCGGCACGCAAAGCGCGCGAGATGACCCGCCGCAAAGGCGCACTGGATATCGCCGGCTTGCCGGGCAAGCTTGCGGACTGCCAGGAGAAGGATCCGGCACTCTCCGAGCTGTTCCTCGTGGAGGGCGATTCGGCGGGTGGTTCGGCCAAGCAGGGTCGGGACCGCCGCACTCAGGCTATCCTGCCGCTGAAAGGTAAGATCCTGAACGTCGAAAAGGCTCGCTTCGACAAGATGCTCTCTTCCGCCGAAGTCGGCACCCTGATCACAGCGCTCGGCACGGGCATCGGTCGGCAAGACTTCGATGCCGACAAGCTCCGCTACCATCGCATCATCATCATGACGGACGCCGACGTCGACGGTTCGCACATCCGCACGCTGCTTCTGACGTTTTTCTATCGGCAGATGCCGGAGCTGATCGAGCGTGGCCACGTCTACATCGCGCAGCCGCCCCTCTACAAAATCAAGAAGGGCAAACAAGAGGTCTACGTGAAGGACGATGCAGAGCTGAATGCGCACCTGCTGAACGCGGCGTTGACCGATGCGCATCTGCACGTAAACCCGGATGCGCCTTCCATGTCCGGTCCCGCGCTCGAGACCTTGGCAAAAGACTACGTCGCGGTCGAGAGCATCATCAGGAGACTTGCCGACCGTTACGATGAGACGGTCTTAAGGACCATCGCGCGTCGGCCGAGACTCGATGCGTCGGTAACCGCCGATTTGGACAGCTTTGCGGCGTGGACCGATGCGCTGTCAGAAGCGCTGCCAAAATTGAACGGCGGTCGCATCGGCAACGGTGATGCAGGGACGTACACCGCAAGCCTGGATCGCGGCGACGCGGACGGCGAGGGCGTGCGCGTCGAGGTGACGCGCGTGCAGCACGGTGTCGGAACGACCCGCTATCTGCCGCGGGAATTTTTCGAAACGACCGAGTACCGCATGATCATGGACCTCGCCGAGAAGCTCGAAGACTTGATCGACGACGGCGCGTTCATCGAGCGCGGTGAGAAACGCCATGGCGTGCAGACCTTCGGGGCGGCCATCGACTGGCTCATGACCGAAGCGCGTCGCGGCCAGTCCATCCAGCGATACAAGGGTCTTGGCGAAATGAACCCGGATCAGCTCTGGGACACGACAGTCAATCCGGAAACGCGCCGCCTGATGCAGGTGAAGATCGAAGATGCCGTCAAGGCCGATGAGATCTTCACGACGCTGATGGGCGACCACGTGGAGCCACGGCGGGAGTTCATCGAGCGCAACGCGCTGACCGTCGAAAACCTGGATATCTGATCAAAAAAGCAACCATCTCGTGGCCGCTCATGACGAGCGGTTTCTTCAGCGGCGGATGTGTATACTCCGTGGTTCGCCGCTACGGGGCGGCCAGAATTCGAATAACGCTTTAGAGGGGCCTCGCAATGGCAATTGCCGACCTGAGCAACGTACTCAACATATTCCGTGGTGGCGAGAAAAGCGCCGAGGACAAGGAAGCCTTGTTCAAGGAAGTCATGCTGATGACCCTGGCACGGGCCACCAGCTCCGACGCAAACATTGATCCCTGTGAGATCGCGACCGTTCAGGCCATCCTGAAAGAGACCACCGGCGATGACTTTAGCGAAGCCGACATTCGCCTCGCGTCTCGTCCAACGCTTTATGACGAAGCGCCGTTCAGCAAGTACCTGTCGTCTGTCCGAAAAGACCTGGGGTCGTCTGAAGTGTCTCGCATCGTCCAGGCGCTCGCATCGGTCATCAAGAGCGACACGAACGTCCGGGAACTCGAAATCGACTTCTTCAACATGGTCGCCAACGAGTTAAAGGCAACGCCCGCCGAAACGATCGGCCTGGCCAGCGACTGAACCAGACCTCCTGACCGTACGCTAGCTGTTCGAAGACGCCGACCGTTCCGGGTCGGCGTTTTTGTATCCGTCACTGATCTCGTGCATGCGGGATTCGATCCAGTCCTGAACGAGTCGATTGGTCTCTTTCGGCGACTGCGCGCCCCCGTCGATCGCAGGCCCTATCACCACACGGATCAGTCCCGGACGCTTTAGCAGGCTGCGACGCGGCCATAAATCGCCGGCGTTGTGTGCAACCGGAACTACCGGAACGCCCGCTTCGTGCGCCAGCGCCGCTGCACTGATGCCGTACTTCTTCGTTGTCCCTGGCGCGACGCGCGTTCCCTCAGGGAAGACCGTGATCCAGATGCCTTCCGCCAGTCGATCCTGTCCTTGTCGAATGACCTGTTTCACCGCCGATGAGCCCGCGCCGCGATTTATTGCAATGGGCTTCAGTGCACGAAGACCCAGGCCGAAAAACGGGACCCAGAACAACTCCCGTTTAAGCACCCAGGCCTGACGCGGAAAGAGCACGACCTGGGCATACGCCTCCCACACACTGGCGTGTTTGATCATGATGACGCTGGGAGTGTCGGGGATGTTCTCGGTACCTTCTATTTCGTACCGCATACCACAAAGGAGACGACCCATAACGAGCATGCTCCGACACCATTCACGGGCAACCGCGAAACTTGCCGCCGGCCAGAACCCGACGAGAGCAACAATCGTCGCCGCCAGTGCTACCGACAGATAGAAGTACGCCTGAAATACAACCGAACGAATCCAGAGCAGCATG
>CAZMEA010000150.1:0-6248 GCA_964565135.1 uncultured Woeseiaceae bacterium | reverse complement strand
TGAGAACCGCGGCGATCGGCGCGATCGTCAACTTCAAGTACAAGGAAGGGTCGCTGGAAGAGCACGAAGGCGATGTGTATTTCCAGACGTCCGATTTCGGCATGCAGCGAGGAGAGTTCTGGCTCGGCGGCCCCCTCTCGGACAATCTGTCGTACTCCGTCGCGGGCCACTACACCACCGACGAAGGCATTCGCGACGTCGGTTTCGATGCCAACGCCGGCAGTAACTTCTACGCCAACCTCAAGTACTGGTTCGACGACGATTCCGGGCACTTCAAAGTCTCTGCCCGGCGATTTCGCGAGAATGCGATCGTCTACCTCGGCACACCGCTTCTCGGCAGCGCCGAAAATCCGCAACGCATTCCGGGTGGCCCGGATGTGACGACTGGTTCGTTGTTGGGTCCTGAGGTTGTTCGCTCCTCCACGTACTGCACGATTACCGAGATATGCACCCTGAATCTCGACAACGGCAACGAGAGCGACATGAGCTACATCGGCACCGAGTTCGTCAAGAGCTGGGTATGGGGAGACGCTGACATCGAGTTTGTCAGTCGCAACCGTTACACCGATGACGAGTCAGGCTTCTCCGGTTACTACTCCGCGGGCTTCTTCCTGAACGGAGACATCCAGACCGGCAACGACATCGTGTCCAACATGTTATTCAATGTCCCGTTCGACATTGGAGCACTTGGCCCGGGTGTCGGCGGATATAGCTATGCGCTTCCTGCCGGGGTCGATCCGGTGAGCTATCAGCTGATCAATCAGCAGGGTGGCGTGCTTGACACAGGAACGATCGACGCGCTTGCCGGCACCGCCACTTCGACCCAGGGTTCGCTGGCGAATGGCAACGGTCTGTTCATGCCGATTGCTGCATTCAATCAGTTCAATCCGCAGAGAAGCTTCCAGCAGGACCTCGAGCTGAACTTCTCATACGACACGGGCGGCGTCGCGCACTACGGAGCAGTCGGTTACTACTATCTGGACTACGACCGCCAGCAGAACAACCGCCAGTCCTTCCGCCTGCTCGACGTACGGCCCCAGGCCAGTCGTGTCGACGTAAGCGTAACTGGCGACGATGGCAATACATACCTGCTGACTGACCAGGGCTACCTGACGCATAACCACTGGCTGGGGCAGGAAGACTTGGCCTGGTCAATCAACGCCACTTACTTCACGTACGAACTGCAGTGGGAGAATCTTACGGTTGATGCGGGCATTCGACGCGATGAGTTCAACTTCCGTATCGGCGGTACGCCGAACGGGCCCGTTTACGGGAACGATGTGCCGATTCCTGCTGCAGGCTCGGGTGTTAGTCCGGCCCAGCTTTCGATCTTCCGATTCAATGGGCCCTTCACGGAGTTCGATAATTGGACAACAGAAGAGGACAGCTACACTCTGGGCGTCAATTACCTGATCAACGACACGTTCGGGACCTACGCGCGCTACACCGAAGGCTATCTGCCCGCGCCTAACGGTGCGACCAAGACGGAAGTTATCGAGTTGGGATTGCGCTATCAGGGTGAAACATTCGACATCGCAGCGAACCTGTTCGATATGACTCAGGAGGGCGATGTTCAGGATCGTGGCATCGTGCTGGGCGGCATCGATACGGTCGCCCGGGTGCAGACCGACCGGGAATCCACCGGCCTGGAGATCGAGGCCAACTGGAACATTACCGATCTCCTGACGCTGACGTTCACCGGTACTTCACAGTCGCCGGAGTTCACCAGCGGCGCATCAGCGACGCTGCCGCCAGGCAGTGGTGCCACACAGGCCGAACTGGATGCTGCAATCGCAGGACTGACAAACCTGAACGGCAACACGATTGCGAATCAACCTGAGACCTTGTTCAACCTCGGCGCAACCTACGAGTGGCCGCTGTCATCGTTCGGTGACCTGGTCTTTAACGTGAATGCGCGACATGTCGGCGAAGTTTACGCCTTCGACGATAACTCGGCGGAGCTCGAGGCGTATACGCGATGGGATACCTCCGTGATTTTCGATAGCGCGGACGGCGACTGGTACGCGCGGCTCAGCATTCACAATCTGACCGATGAAGACGCCATCGTGCGCATCGAGGGTAATGCCGGAAATGCCTTCCCGGGCGCTGGTTCGACATCCGACGGCTTTATTGGCAGGTCGGTGCAGGGCCGGAACATCACCTTCGGCGTCGGCTTCCGCTTCTAACGGACGCGAACAGGCTCACCAGCGCCGGTAGCCGCTTCCCCCCCTAGGCAACGGCGCCAGTCGCTGGCACCGTCGCGGCGGAGATTCAGAACATCCGGATCTCCGTCGCGGCACCCTTTCCAAGGAGTCGCTCACAATGGCGGAGAACGTGACAGACATTGCCGCTGCGCATGTCGCTGGTATCGACCTCGACTACAGGGCGCCGTCAGGCCCGGAACACCTTCGCAATAGTTTGCCGGCACCCGTGCTTACGGATGATGCCGGATGGATCGATCTCTACTGGCGGGCCTGGAGCATTGCGTTCGACAAGATTCGTGTACCTGATGAGCAGACAGGCCTCGTCGGCTACTGCGATGCCGCCTTCAGTCACAATATTTTCCAATGGGATACGTGCTTCATGCTGCGTTTCCTGCGGTATTCGCCGCAGGTATTCAAGGCGTTCGGTTCCCTCGACAACTTCTATCTGAAGCAGCACGACGACGGTTTCATCTGTCGCGAGATCAATTCGATAACTGGTTCCGACTTCTGGGACAAGACCCATAAAAGCAGTATCAATCCACCGCTTTTCGCGGATGCCGAATGGTCTCTGTATGAAGCAACCGCCGACGAGGAACGTGTCGCGCGTGTACTTCCCGCGCTGATTCGCTACCACCAGTGGCTCAGCAAGAACCGGCGTTCCAGCGATGGCATCGGTTACTGGACGACCGCCTTGGCGTCAGGCATGGACAACTCGCCGCGGGCTCACGATCAGGGTGGTCTCGATGTACACGAAGGTTTCGGTTACACATGGCTGTGCATGACCGCGCAGATGGCGCTTTCGGCCATGCGCATCGGAGAACTTGCGAGCGTTGCCGGCGAGTCCGAAACTGCTCGCAGTTTCCGCTCTGAATACGAGATGCTCGCGGGGTATGTGCGGGCGACCTTCTGGAATGACGAGGCCGGCTTCTATGCTGACCGGCGGCCCGACGGCACCGTCAGCGACGTACTCACTCCCGCTACCTGCTGGCCACTCCTGTTACCCGGAGAGCCCGAGGAACGGGTTACCCGGATCGAGAATGCGCTACTCGACGAGAATCGCCTGGGACGTGCACACATGGTGCCCAGCCTGTCGGCCGATCATGAACTTTACGATTCGCGCGGCAACTATTGGCGCGGCTCAGTGTGGCCGCCGATGGTTTACCTGGCGGCTGCGGCGATGAGCAACTGTGGTCGCGACAGGACGGCAATACGAATCGCGGAAAACCATCTGGGTATGATCGGTGCGGTATTCCAGAAGACAGGTACGTTCTGGGAGAACTATGCGCCGGACTCGACGGACCGCGGGCAGATCGCGCGACCGGAGTTTGTCGGTTGGGCCGGGTGCGGTCCCATCGCAATGCTCATCGAAACCATCATTGGTATCAGTGTCAGCGCGTTCGACCGGCGGGTGAATTGGCGAATCGGGCGCGAAGATCGCCACGGCGTCAAGAACCTCGTAATGGGTGGCAGCGCGCTGTCTGTCGTGTACGACCCTGCGACGACCACGGTCCAGGCAAGCACCGATGAGGCATTCGAACTCGAGATACTCAGGCAAGGGCGGTCCTACAACTTCAACGTGCCCGCCGGTGAGAGTACGCTCGACCTGCTATGAGAGTACTCGCCCGCTCACTCCTGTTGATTTCGGCTGCCGCCCTGGTCGCGGCCTGCGGTGCGAAGCCTGATGCGGGCGTTCGGCTGTCCGGATGGGTCTCTAGCCCGTTCGAAAGTGATGCGATGCAGGAAGTGGTTGCCGGGTTTAATACTCTTAATCCGGACGGGGAAGTCGCCTACCACCCAATCCAGGCAAACTACATCGAGAAGATTCAGTTGATGCTGGGTACAGGCACGGCGCCCGATGTCTTTATGCTCGATGCGTTCTGGGCACCCTCGCTGATCGACTACGATACGTTACTGCCGCTCGATGATTACATTGCGGCAGACGCGGAATTTGAGATTTCTGACTTCGAACCGGTGCTCCTGGATGCTTTCCGCCGTAATGGAAAGCTGTACGGCATTCCGAAGGATTACTCGACGGTTGCGTTGTTCTATAACCCCGACCTGTTCGCGGCAGCGGGATTGTCAACGCCTCCCGGGAGCCTCGCCGAACTGATCGACTATGCCCGTCGCCTGACGAAGGACACGGATGGCGACGGTTCCATTGACCAATACGGCTTGGGGATCTCCGAGAGTCTCGAGGCAATTCTACCTTTCATATGGCAGAACGCCGGGGACCTGGTAGACAGGGAAGGACGGCTCGACATTGGTGACGAGACGGCAATCCGCACGATCGGTCTGTTGAGAGATCTCAGAACCGAAGGCATTGCCACTATTCCTACCGACGTCGGCGCGTCCTGGAACATGGAAGCGTTCGGCCGAAAACGCGTGGCGATGGCGGTGTCCGGGTTGTGGGCGGTCAGTTTCCTGGACACCACGTTTGCCGATACCCCGTACGAGGTAGCCCACCTGAAGGCGGGCGATACGGAATCGTCGATTGCCTACGTCGTAGGCTACGTCATACCGAAAGACACGCCCCGGCCTGACGACGCCTGGACGCTGTTGCGATACCTGACAGACAGGGCCGGCCAGTCTGCCTGGGCGGAGCACGATCTCGGCTTGCCGCCCAGGCGGTCGATCGTCGACCAGGCCGGGTTGCTGAACGACCCGATCAAGAGAGTGTTTATCGAGTCGGCCGAGCACGCCCGCACCTGGCAGCTCGGGTCAAACCAGCGACTCCTCGATGAACTGCAGACCGCGATGCAGGCCGTGTTTCTGGTCAACGAACCGATCGATGAGGCTCTGGGGAGAGCCGAGGAACGGCTCGATCGGTGGCAGGCACAATGAACGTGATGAATCCGTCGACCTGGAGCCAGAGGGGCAGGGATGCACTTCGGGCATACACGTTCCTGGCTCCGGCCCTGATCGTCCTGTCGGCATTCACGTTCGGGCCTATCCTGTTCTCGGTCCCGCTTGCCTTCTTCGACTGGAATCTCCTCTCGCCCGACAGGGCGTTCGTCGGGCTCGATAACTTCGTCGAGCTGGCGGGCGACGATGTCTTTCACATCGCGCTGCGAAACACGTTGATCTACGCCTTTGGTGTCGTACCGGTGCAGACATTCCTGGCGCTTCTTCTGGCAACCGCGGTTAACCAGGGGTTGCCAGGTCAGTCATTCTTTCGGGCTGCGTTCTACCTGCCGGCGATCACATCGTCGGTTGTGACGTCAGTGATCTTCCTGTGGATCTATTCGAAGACTGGTCTGCTCAACTACCTGCTGTCGTATCTTGGTATTGCTGGTCCGGACTGGATCGGCTCGCCGCAGTACGCGCTGGGATCGATCATGGCGCTCAACGTCTGGTCAACGTCCGGGTACTTCATGATCGCGTTTCTCGCGGCGCTGCAGAGCGTGCCCAAGTCACTGTATGAGGCCGCCAGCCTCGACGGTGCCGGTGTCTGGGGACGTTTCTGGCACGTGACCGTGCCGGGCGTACGGCCGACGATATTCTTTGTCATGACGCTCGGCCTGATCGGTGCGTTCCAGGTGTTCGACCAGATCTACGTGATGAGCAATGGCGGACCGGTCAATGCGACCACCACGCTCAGCTATTACATCTACAACAGCGCGTTCAAATACTTCCGCTTCGGCTACGCGGCTGCGGCGTCGATAGCCCTGTTCGTCATTATCCTGATATTTACGATCGTCCAGCATCGGCTGGTCAGCCCGGAGAAGCCATGAGCGTTGTCGCAGGCGACACTGCCGTCACCGCAGACCAGCCTCGCCGGTCGAGGCGACAGCTGCTGGCGAGCGGGCGGAAAACACTCGCCTTCATGATCGTCGTCGTGGCGTCCATGGTCTTCGTGGGGCCGTACATATGGTCGCTGTCGCTTTCCTTCCAGCCCCCCGGCGATGTGTTCGCCTGGCCGATCCAGCTAATCCCGGATCCTGCGACGCTGGAGAACTACCGGCGGCTGTGGACCGAGATTCCGTTCTCACGCTGGCTGTTCAACAGTACGGTCGTCGTGCTTAGCGTCACCGTCTGCAACGTGTT
>CAZMEA010000149.1:0-6262 GCA_964565135.1 uncultured Woeseiaceae bacterium | reverse complement strand
CCAGTCGTCTGCGCATCTCTTCATCGAGTACAAATGTGTCGCTGATCTGCTGGTACACCCAGGGCGCAACTTTGCCCGTCGTGGCCGACCAGCCAACCGTGTTCGTGACGTGCGATTCAATCTGGCGCACGCCCTCGTAACCGTGTTCGAGCATGCCCTCGTACCACTTCGGATTGAGCACGCGTGTTCGCGTCTCCAGTGCTACCTGTTCGGAGAGCGTACGAATGGTGTTGCGATCACCGGTCTGGTCGCCGATGTACACCTCGACGGAATCGCCTTTAGCACGGTGCACCGCACGGCTGATACCGCCGAGCGTGTCGAAGTAATGGTCGATCGTCGTAATGCCGAGCTCGGCGGACTCGAGATTCTGGAATGTGAAGTCGACGTCCTTGAGCGAACGCTGCAGGAGATCCGCCTGGCGCTCAGGCTCACCGCCCTTGCCGTACGCGTAACACTTACGCCGCGAGTACTGCTCGGCGAGACTGTCGTCGTCGGTCCAGTTGCCGCTATCGACGAGCTGGTTGACGTTCGAACCGTACGCACCGGACGCATTGCTGAACACTCGCAGCGCAGCCGTATCGAAGTCGCAGCCGCAGTCGTCCTGGTACGCCAGAACATGCTTCCGTACGAAATTCTGCTCCAAAGGTTCGTCGGCGCTCGCCGCCAGCCACGCGGCCTCGGCCAGCAGTTTCGTCTGGTTCGGCAACAGATCGCGGAAGATTCCGGACAAGGTCATAACCGCGTCGATGCGCGGGCGGCCCAGCTCCTCTAGCGGCACCAGCTCGGCACCGGCCAGGCGGCCGTAGCTGTCGAATCGGGGTCGCGCGCCAAGGAGACGAAGCGCCTGTGCGATGGGACCGCCCTCTGTTTTGATGTTGTCGGTACCCCAAAGCACTATCGCTACCGACTCAGGCATGGTTCCCGTGTCGTCGACAAATCGCTGCAGCAGATCATCCGCCTGCGCGGCACCCGCGAGCATCGCGTACGTGCTCGGTATGCGCAGCGGATCGAAGCTGTGCATGTTTCGACCGGTGGGCAGGATCTCGGTCGAGCGCATCAGGTCGCCGCCTACAACAGGGCGTATGTAGCCACCATCAAGCGCGTGCAGGATGCCGGGAATCTCGTTGTCACGCTTCATTTCGGCATTGACGACGGAAAGCTTGTCAAAGAGCTCCTGATCGACCGCCGCGGACTCCCGCGCCTCGTCAGTGATGTCGTCGTTATCAATCAGCGCGAAGGTTTCATCGTCGATGCCGGATGCGGTTCCGGATGCCTGCGCCAGAGCATCCAGCCACTGACGTCGATCTTCCGTTTGCGGCGGCTCGCCGAGGACATGCATCCCGTGAGGAATCAACGTGGTTCGAAGCTCATCCAGTGCCTCGGATATTGCCGCAACCGTCGAATCAGCACTGTCGGCTGACGCAAACTCAAGATCGATCGCTTCGGCCTGCTTCCGAATCAAGGCAGCAAGATCCTGCCTCTCACGTGACGATTCCGGATCAAGCGTGCGCCATCGATCAATCGAGGCCTGCACGTCGGCGAGCTCTTTGTACAACCCGGCTTTGGTGACTGGCGGCGTCAAATAGGTAATCAGCGTTGCGGCAGACCGTCGCTTGGCAATCGTGCCCTCCGACGGATTGTTCGCGGCGTACAGGTAGAAATTCGGCAACGCGCCAATCAGCCGTTCGGGCCAGCACTGTCCGGACAGACCGGACTGTTTGCCAGGCATGAATTCGAGTGCGCCGTGTGTACCGAAATGCAGCACGGCATCCGCGTCAAAGTCATCGCGGAGGTAGCGATAGAACGCAGAGAATGCATGCGTCGGAGCGAAGTTCTTTTCGAAAAGCAATCGCATCGGATCGCCTTCGTAACCGAAGCCCGGCTGCAGGCCGACAAACACGTTGCCAAACTGCTTGCCGAGCACAAACAGGCTGGCGCCGTCGGACAGCTGTTTGCCCGGCGCAGGTCCCCAAGCTGCTTCAATGTCGTCCAGCCAGGTCTCATCGCGAACATGATCATCGACCGCAATGCGGTCGTGGACGTTGGCATCGGTGCCGAAGTCACTCGAGTTGCCGCCGAGTATTGCATCACGCAGTGCGTCCACGTTCTCCGGAACATCGACGCTGTAGCCCTCTTCGCGAAGCGACTTCAGGGTGTTGAACAGAGATCGGAATACCGAGAGATAGGCCGCGGTGCCAACGGCGCCGCCGTTGGGTGGAAAATTGAACAGAACGGTCGCGACTTTGCGTTCGCTGCGCGGCGTGCGCCGCAAGCGCACAATTCGGGCAACACGATCCGCCAGGCTCGTCACACGCTCTTCGTTCGGCAACATGGCCCGTCGACTCGAGGGAGCCGCCCGGTCCGAACGCCCGGCGAACAGCGTTGGGGCGATCGCGCCATCCAGCTCCGGTATGGCAACCATCATTGTGGTCTCGACCGGCTGCAGGCCCTGCTCGGAGCCGGACCACGCCTCCATCGACTGAAACTCGGTGCCATGCGCCGCAATACAGGGAACGTCGAGATCGGCGAGCATGCCCTCTGCAGCCGTTGCATCGTTGTATGCCGGCCCGCCAACCAGCGAGAAGCCGGTCAGTGAGACCAGCGCGTCGATCTGGACGCCGTCGCGCCGGTTGAAGTAACGCTCGACTGCCGGACGCGCGTCGAGTCCGCCGGCGAACGTCGGGATGACACGCAGGCCGCGAGCTTCGAGCTCTGCAATCACTGCGTCGTAGTGTTCCGTATTGCCAGCGAGAACGTACGAGCGCATGAGCAGAACACCAACGGTGCCCTTCGGCTTTGTCTTCTTGCCGAAAACGTTTGGCAATTCGTCAACCGTGTCTGCAACGGACCCGTCGATTTCCGGGTGATAGAGGCCTACTTCCGGGTAGTCTCGAGGCGGTGACACTTTGACCTTTTCGCGGAACGCTTCCCGCGGCCCGCTCGCGTACCGCGAGACCATCAACGCGATCAGGTTACGCACGTTGTGTTCCGAACCCGCAAGCCAGTACTGCATACACAGGAAGTACGCGCGAACATCCTGCGCCGTACCCGGAATGTACTTGAGAAACTTCGGTATGCGCTTGAGCATGGCCAGCTGTCGCTCACCGCTGCTCGACGTCTGTTTTCCCTTGCTGCCGCGTAGCTTGCGCAACAGCGACATCGGACCCGACTGCGTGCCGTCCATCGAAAACGAACCAATGCGCGTCAGTTTCATGACGTCACCGGCCGACATGAAACACAACATCGCATCGCACGCATCGCGACGTGCTTTGAGTGCCGGCATTACCGCGTCTATGTGCTCTTCAAGAAACAGCATGCACACGATGACGATGTCCGCCATCTCGATGTCGGCTATGCAATCCGCCAGGTCTCCTGGCTTGTCGGACCACTCACCGGCGCAATGCATGCTTACGGAAAGCCCAGGCGCGCTTCGCTCCAGCTTTGCGAAGGCGCGATCAGCCGCGGCGGACAAATGCCCGTCGAGCGTGACGAGTGTGACGTGCATCGACACGTCAGTATCAGCGGCTGAAGTGTGCTTTGGCATCGTAAAGCGTCTCTAAGGTGATCTGATTGAGCCCTCGCTCGCGTGCATAGGACTCGGTATTGCGACGCGCCTTTCCGCGCACAAAGAAAGGGATACGCGACAGCGCCTGTTCGGCTTCTGCATCCCATACGGTTTCGCCGGTGTCGGTCTCTTTCGCAGGACCGTCCGCAGGCCGGCTACCTCCCCCGAGGTGCGACGCCTGCGTGGCGTTGTTGAATTCGAAATCCTCACTGAACATCCCGAGAAGATGCTCCTCGAGACCCATGACCAGCGGATGCACCCAGGCATCGAAGATGACGTTCGCGCCTTCAAAGCCCATCTGCGGTGAATACGCGGCCGGGAAGTCCTGTACGTGCATCGGCCCGGAAATGACGGCGCAACCGATCCCGAGCCGCTTTGCAATGTGGCGTTCCATCTGCGTGCCGAGGATGAGCTCCGGCTGCAATGCCTGGACCTGCTCCTCGACGGCGAGATAGTCGTCCGTAATCAGTGCCTCGACACCGTATTCACGCGCCGCTTCGCGAACGTCCCGTGCAAACTCGCGGGAATAGGTTCCGAGCCCCACAACTTCGAAGCCAAGCTCGTCTCGCGCAATGCGCGCAGCGGCAATCGCATGCGTCGCGTCACCGAACACGAACACGCGCTTTCCGGTCAGATACGTCGAATCGATTGAACGGGAATACCAGGGCAGACGGGACACATTCGATGCAAGCACCAGGGACGCGTCGACCCCGGTTATCTCTGCAACCGCCCGTACGAAATCGCAGGTTGCGGATACACCGATCGGGATCACGTCGATCATCGGCTGCCCGAATTCTCGCTTCAGCCACCGCGCGGCTGTATCAGCCACTTCGGGATACATGACCACGTTGAAATCAGCGTCACCGAGTCGAGCGATGTCCGTTGCGGTCGCCTCCCAGGGCGCGACCACGTTCACATCGATGCCCATCTGCGCGAGCAGACCGGTGATCTCGTGCACATCGTCGCGATGCCGGAAGCCAAGCGCGGTCGGCCCCAGCAGGTTGCACGTCGGTCGCGCACCCTCAGCGGGCGACTCGGCTCGTGGCCGGGCGAGGCTTTTTACAAGGTAGTAAAACGTTTCCGCGGCACCCCAGTTTTCCTTTCGCTGGTACGCAGGTAACTCGAGGGGCACGACCGGAATGGGCAAATCCAGCGCTTCAGCGAGACCGCCCGGATCATCCTGAATCAGTTCGGCAGTGCACGACGCACCGACCAGCATCGCATTCGGCTTGAATCGCTCGTACGCGTCGCTGACGGCCTGCTGAAACAAGGCCGCCGTATCAGACCCGAGGTCTCGCGCCTGGAACGTGGTGTAGGTCACCGGCGGGCGTTCCGACCGTCTTTCGATCATCGTGAACAGCAGGTCCGCGTAGGTATCTCCCTGCGGCGCGTGCAGCACGTAGTGCACGTCCTGCATGGCCGTGGCCACGCGCATGGCGCCGATGTGCGGCGGTCCTTCGTAGGTCCAGAGAGTCAGCTCCATTCAGACCACCAACCGGGTACGTCTGGCCAGCGGTCGCAGGAACAGGTTCGCGCAATCAGCGGCCTGTTCGTAGCCGTGTATTGGCGTAAACAGCAACTCGATCGACCACTTGGTCGTCACGCCAGCCGCCTCGAGCGGATTGGCGAGGCCGAGGCCGCAAACGACGATGTCTGGCTTCTGGGCATGACAACGATCGAGTTGTTTCTCGACGTCCTGCCCTTCGCTGATCTGGACATCGTCCGGCAGCCAGGCCAACTCACGATCCAGATGCTCGCGATGCAGATAAGGGGTGCCGACTTCGAGGGGCTGCATGCCGCATTCGCGATTCAGGAAACGGGCAAGCGGAATTTCGAGTTGCGAATCCGGGAAGAAAAAGATCCGTCGACCTTCAAGCTGCTCCCGGTAGGACTGCAAGGCCGTGCGTGCGCGGTCACGTCCCGGACGGGTGACCGCATCGAAATGTCGATCATCGACACCCCAGGCATCCGCAGCCGCGCGCAGCCAGGCTGTCGTGCCCTCTTCACCGAGCGGCATTGGGGCCGAAAGCCTTTGCGCACCCCGTTCTTCCAGCGCGCGTGCCGTCTCAGTCAAAAACGGCTGGGCCAGGAGATAACGCGTGCCAGGGCCAATGGCCGGCATATCCGTGGAACGCGGTGGCGGAAGAAACGCCAGTCGTTCGATACCGAGATCCGTCAACAGCTTGCGGAACTGGTCTTCGACGATGTCCGGCAATGCGCCAACGACCAGCAACGACGGATCGTCGCTTTCTGCGGCGGGCAGCTCCGGCACCAGCGACGCGAGACATGCATCTTCACCCTGAGTGAAGGTTGTCTCGATGCCGCTGCCGGAATAGTTCAGCACCCGTACGTCAGGCATGAATCGCGCCGACAAACGCTCAGCGGCACGACCGAGGTCGAGCTTGATGACCTCTGACGGGCAGGAACCCACCAGGAACAAGAGTTTTATGTCCGGCCGGCGCTGCAGCAGCCGGTCAACCTCACGATCGAGCTCTTCGTTCGCGTCTGCCAGACCGGCAAGATCGCGCTCACCGATGATCGCGGTCGCAAACCGCGGCTCGGCAAAGATCATTACGCCGGCTGCAGATTGGATAAGGTGCGCACAGGTTCGCGAGCCGACGACTAAAAAGAAGGCGTCCTGAATCTTTCGGTGCATCCAGACGATACCGGTGAGCCCGCAGAACACTTCGCGCTGGC